>DAISHS010000203.1:0-7680 GCA_036822415.1 Chloroflexota bacterium | reverse complement strand
TGGGTTTACGCACGACGAAGCGCGCACGTTTTTGACCGCACGCGCGGGCGTGCCGGCTGAACCGGCCGCCCGCCTGGCGGCCATCATCGAACGCAGCCCTGAATACGGGCGCCTGGACGGGCTTATTTTCACCGACCCCAGCCGCGCGCCGGCGGAGGCGCCTCGCTGCAGCCCCTTCGATCTCGATCTGTATGCCGCCTGGGTGCGCGAGGTTCCTGACCTGGACGCGCAGACGATTCGCACGGCCGACGCGGATCAGTACATTGACCTGCGCATCATGGGGCGCTTGCAGCCCACGGCCCTGCGTGATCTCATGCCAGCCGTGGCCTTGCTGGGGCGCTTCGACCTGCCGATGCTGGCCGCCGCGCTGGGCGACGGCCAACCCAAAGACGCAGGTTTCTCACCACCGCTCCCAGCCGCCGCGAGCGATCCACCGGCCGCGGCGGGCTGGCTGAATCTGTTCGAAGCCCTGGCGCGCCAGGAGTGGATGGATCGCCAGGATCCGTTCCTGGAGGTGGACCGGCTGCTGCTGCCCAAGTTGCGCGCCTACTTCATGCGGCGCAACGAAGAGGCGCTCGATCTGGCCGCGCGCCGCGCCGGCCTCTATTTGCGGCAGATGACCCTGCGCGCGCAGCAAAGCGAGCTGAGCGTTACCCACCTGGACAACGCGCTGCGCCTGACGCTGTCGGACAATCCGGCCGTCGCGGCCGACTGGTGGTCGCAGATCGAGAAGCGCTTTGCTCACCCGGCGGCCTGGCCCTGGCTGGAAACGGTGTGCGACCGCCTTTTGGGCCGCGGCGGGGCCGTCGGCACCTTCCGCCCCAACGACTGGTGGCGCGGGCAGCCGCTCTCGGCTGACGCCCAGGCTGAATGGCAGGAAGGCCGCGCCCATTTGCAGGCCGAAGGCAACCTGGATGGCAGCGATTCTGCGCTGCGTGCGGCCGTGCTGGCCACTTACAACGCCGCCCGCCTGCAGCAGCGCCGCCTGGAAACCTTGTACGAACGATGGCAGGAAGCCCAGGCCATTCTCAGCGAGACGCCGCAGCCGGCGCCGCCCTTGCTCCATCTACGCGCCGTGGCCGGGTGTCTCGCCGCCGCGCCGAGCGCCGACCTGGCGCCAGCGCAGCGCGCCGCGTGGCAGGCCCAGCTGCGCGCGCTTGTCACCCCTGAGCTGGCTGCCGATCCGCAGGCCCTGGCTGCGCTGCTGGCGGTCGCCGAAACGGACCAGGCGCCGCTGACGGAACTGCTCACGCAGGCCGCCGCTGTTAGCGCCGACACTCCCCTGGAACTGTATGCCTGGGCCTCGCTGCTCATCGCACGCGGGCTGAGCGCCGCCGGGCAAAAGCCCGACGCCCTGGCGCAAGCGCGGCAGGCCCTCAGGCTCATCCACGCCGGGCCTGCCCAGTCGCCTGCTCAGAGCAACGCGCCTGCCCAGGGCATGGCCTTTGCCCAGGCGTCCCCCTGGCTCGACTGGCTGCCGCCGGCCGACCTCGCCGCCCGCATCCGCCTGGAGTTCATTCTGCTTGCCTATCCGGCCCTGCTTTCGCCGCCGGAGACGCTGCGCGAGGTCGGCGAGGAGCTGCCGACGCCTGGAACCCTCGACGCGGATCGCTTGGGCGCCAGGCTGCTGGAGCTGCAAGCGGCCAGCGCGCCGCCCGCCCTGGATCTCTACGCCGCCCTGGCTTTGCCCGCCGTCGCCGCGGGCGAGCGCCTGGCTGCTGTGCACCGCATGACGCCGCCGCTTTTCGCCGCCCTGGCCGTGGCGCAGGCCCAGGCCGGTCGGGTGGATGACGCCCTGGCGGCTCTGCGCCAGACGCAAACGCAAACCGAGAGCGCCGTCAACCTTGCGGGGCAGCAGGCCACGCTGTTGGCGCAAATAACCATCATCCGCCAGTTCCGCCTGCGTGATCTACGCCTGGGCGCGGAGATTGCGTCAGGGCTGGTTTCACAGACCGTTTATCCAGAGCTTCAGCCGCATTTGCTGGCGTCCCTGGGACTGGCCGCGCCGGCCGCGGGAACACCCCCGGTCCCGCTGCCGACTCTGCCGCACCTGACCTGGCGCAGCACCCCTATATTCACGCCTGCGGACTTCGAGGCAACCGCCGCGATCCCCATCGCGCCCGCGCAGCCGGACGCCGATGAGGTTGTCACGCGCTCATTCGACGCGGCTGCGCTCTTGCTCGATCAACAGGAACGGGCCTATCTGGCGGCACAGTGGAATTTGGCGACAAGCAACGGCGCGGCGTCGCCTCCCATCGCATCGTTCACCGCCGCCGCTTGGGAACGCAGCCACCCGTACCAACCGATCGAGGCCTTGACCCTGCACCTGCGCGCGGCTGCCCTGGCTGCGTCCAGCGCGCAAAAGCCATCTAACCTGTCCGCATTGGTCGGCCAGATTGGCGTCCGCCGCGCGGCCTGGCTGGCCCTGGACGAAGGCGAGCTGCTTGCCTTGCGCCTGCCGGCGCGTGCGGTTCCCATCTTGGAGCAGGCGGCGGCCTGGGCTGCAGAGAGCCAGGATCCTATCCTCGGCTTCTTGGTTCAAGCCGCGTTGGCCTTGACCTGCGCGCGCGCCGGGCAGCGCCAGGGGCTGGAACAGGCCCTGAAAGAGGTGGAGTCTCTCCTGGCGCGCCTGCCGCTGCTTCAGGCCGCGCGCATCGCCTGGTCTGACCTGGCCGCGGCGGCGGTCAGCGGCGACATCAATCAGGCCGGCGGTTTCATGAACAAGGCGCCGCGTTGGCCGCGCGGCTGGCAGCCGTGGTTGGTGCGCGTGGTCGCTGCCCAGGCTGCCCTGTTGGTCATGCGCAATCAGCCATCAGGCCTGCCGCAAATTCTGGATTGGGTCGCTGCCAACTATGGCGCGCTCGGCGCGGAGTCGGCCGATCAGCCGCAGGCGCAGAAGACACGCCTCCTGCCCCCGGAATTGCAAGGCTTGCAAGCGACCGCGGCGTCGGGCGCCGGGGAAGAGAATCAACCCCCCAGGTCTCGCCTGGCCGGCGCCTTCTCCAGCGCCAACCTGCTGCTGATGCTGGGCTTTGCGATTCTGGCGCTGCTCGTGGGCGGCCTCTACTGGCTCTACAGCAACGGCCTCGATTGGGTGCTTTCCACCACCGGGTTTGCGCCAGGGCCTGAAGTTGGGACACCGGCGCGCATCGGACTCTTCGTTGCCCTCCTGATCGCCCTTGCGCTGGTCACGCGCCTGCCGGCCGTTGTGCGCCGCTGGTTGCGTGCGACAAGCGCACCGCAATTGACCCTGAGCCTGGAAAAGACCGCAGACGTCAGGGCTTCGCTCAGCTGGCGTCAACCGCCGCCTGTGCAAATGACCTACACGGCGCAGCAGGTTCATCTCCAGGCTCAGTGGCCCATCCTGACCCGTCAACGCCAGACGCTGGTGCGCGCGACCAGCGCGCAGACCACCTTCGAGTCTTATCAAGCGACGGCCGTCGCGGCCCTGCCCTCCGCGCTGGTGACCCGACTGCGCGCCGACCAAAAAGCCCTCGGCAGCAGTCGTTATGACATGCAGCTGATCGTCGAACGCAATCTGGCGGCGGTGGGCTGGGAAGGACTGCTGGCCGGCGCGCTGGAGAGCGTCGAACCGCCGCGCCTGGCGCCGATGGACTTCTGGCGCAGCGTGCCGGGCGCCAGGCCGCCCTCAGAGCCGGCCAAACCGCCGCCGCCACGCGTCCTCGTCCTGTTCGACTCCTTCGAACAGCAGGCCCTGGCCTTGACGGCCTGGGAACCGGCGCGCCATGCGGGCATTGCCGTGGAAACGGCTTCCCTGGCTGATGACAATCAGGGCGAAAGCGCGCTTGACGCCACGATCATCCATCTGATCGCGCGCCCGCTGCGCACGACCACAGGCGTTCGCTGGCAGATTCAGGCCGGCGAGGCGGCCTACACACAGGTCAAGTCCCAGCCCCGCAGCCGCATTTTGGATAGCAACGAATTACTCAGCCGCTATCCCGCCATGCGCATCGCCATTTTGCAGGCCCCCACCGCTGAAAGTCGCGATCCGCGCAGCGAAGCGCAGTACGACGACGCCGCCATGCTGCGCGAGCTGGCCGCTGATCTGGCCTTAGCCGGCGTTGGCCTGGTGTTGACGGCGCCCGCGCTGCTTCAGGAGGCGTTCAGCGCCTCGTGGCAGCCGCTGAACGAAGCCTTGATCGAAGCGCAGCGGGCCGGTGGACTGCCTGCCGCGCCTGCTCTGCGCGCCGAGTGGCAGCTGGCGTTGGCCCAGGCCAGGCAGGTGATTGCCGCCAGCTATGAAGGCGCGGCCAAGATGGGGTTCGAAGCGGCGTGGGATTTCTGCTTATACGCCGCGGAACCGTGAGGAAGGGATGAGCCTTCACGCCCCGCTTGATGGCCTGGCCTGGCCCGGCCTGGCGTTTAGTCCTGGCGCGCGCGCTGCTGCAGCTCGAACAAAACGTTGAGCGCGGCCAGCGGCGACAGGCCGTTGACATCGAGCTTCTTGAGGTCTTCGATCACGGGATGGCTGCTGGCAAAGAGGCCGAGCTGCCGCGGCCCGGCCGCCAGGCCCAGTTTGCGCGGACCGGCGGCTCCTTTGGCCTCCAGATCGGCCAAAATTTCATCAGCGCGCACAATCACGGCGCGCGGCAGGCCGGCCAGCTCAGCCACGTGCACGCCGTAGGAGCGGTCGGCTTTGCCGGGTACGATTTTGTGCAAAAAGACAACCCGACCCCCCTCTTCGGCCACGGCCAGGCTGAAATTGACCACGTGAGGCAGGCGCACCGCCAGGTCGGTCAGTTCATGGTAGTGGGTGGCAAAGAGCGTCTTGGCGCGCAGCCGCGGGTGATTGTGAATGTGCTCCACGATGGCCCAGGCAATCGCCATGCCATCGTATGTGCTGGTGCCGCGCCCGATCTCATCCAGGATCAACAGCGAGCGCTGGCTGGCGTGGTTCAGGATGTTGGCCGCTTCCACCATCTCCACCATGAACGTAGATTGCCCGCGAGCAATGTCGTCCGCCGCGCCGACGCGCGTGAAGACGCGATCCACCAGCCCGATGTGCGCCTGGTCAGCCGGCACAAAAGAGCCGATGTGCGCCATGAGGGTGATGAGCGCAACCTGGCGCAGGAAGACGCTCTTGCCGGCCATGTTGGGGCCGGTCAGAATGACGATCGCTTGCTCCGGGTGCAGGTTGACATCATTGGGTACGAACGGCTCGTCGCGCTGCGTCAGCTCGACCACGGGATGGCGCCCGGCCTTGATCTCGATGACCCCGTCATCTGCCAGCTGCGGGCGCACATAGCGATTACGCGCGGCCACTTCGGCCAGCGCGGCATATACGTCAAGCTCCGCCAGGGCCTGCGCCAGCGTCAACAGGCGCGCGGCCTGCCCGGCGACCTGGTCGAGCACCGCGCGATAGACCTGTTGTTCCAGCTCCAGCTGGCGCTCATCGGCATGCAGGATGATGGATTCCATCTCCTTCAGCTTGGGCGTAATGTAGCGCTCCGCGTTGACCAGTGTTTGTTTGCGCATGTAATCGGAAGGCACGAGGTGCGCGTTGGCCGTGGAAACTTCCAGGTAATAGCCAAACACCTTATTGTAACCGACTTTGAGCGACTTGATGCCGGTGCGCGCCCGCTCGCTGCCTTCCAGGTTGGCAACCCAGGTCTTGGCCTCTTTGGAGGCCGCGATCACAGCATCAATCTCGGCGCTGAAACCCGGGCGGATGATGCCGACATGCTGCAAGGTGGCCGGCGGCTCGTCTACGATGGCCTGTGTGAGCAAGGTTTCGACATCGGCGCAGGGATCCAAGCGGTCGGCGAGGGCCGTGAACAGGTCGGCAGCGGAACCGGCGGGCTGGTCCAGGTCAGCGGCAGGGCGCAAGGGGGCGATGATGCGGCGCGCGTCGTTGACTTTGGCCAGCGCCTGACGAATCCCCAGCAAGTCACGCGGCAGGGCAATGCGCTGTACCACGCGGTTGACCCAGCGTTCGAGATCGCCGAAGCCTTTGAGCAGAGCCAGCAACTCGGCGCGGGCCAGCCCCTGTTGATGAAAGAGGGCCACGGCCCCCAGGCGGGCCTCGAGCTGCCCTAGATCGAGCAGCGGTTGCCCCAGGCGCCGGCGCAGCAGGCGCGCGCCCATCGGCGTGCGCGTGTCATCGAGCACCGCCAGCAGCGTATGGCGATTGTCGCTGCCGCGGATGGACTCCGTTAGCTCCAGGTTGCGCCGCGTGGCCTCGTCCAGGATCATGAACTCGGTCAGACTGTAAGTAAAGAGTGAAATCAGCTGCGCCAACGCCGATGGCTGCATCTCGCGCAGGTATTGCAAGAGCGCGCCGGCCGCGCTGACGGCCAGCGGCTTCGCTTCACAGCCGTAGCCGTCGAGGGTCTGCACATGGAAATGATCGAGCAGCGCGCGTCGGGCCGTCTCCAGTTCAAACCGCCACGGCGGTAGGCGCGTCAGCGCGCCGGCCGCCAGGCCCAGCTCCGCGGGCGACGCCGCGTCATCTGCGACGGTCAGCAGCTCGGCGGGTTGCAGGCGGGCAAGTTCTTCACGCACCCGCAATGCCACATCCGCGCCGCTGAACTCGGTCGCGGCAAATTCGCCGGTGGTGATGTCCGCGTAGGCCACGCCGGCTCGTTCGCCCTGGCGAAGCACCGCGGCCAGGTAATTGTTGCGCTTTTCCGGTAAAAGCCCTGGCTCCACCACCGTACCCGCAGTGACGATGCGATTGACCAGGCGCGGCACCAGGCCATCCACGGGCGTCTCCCCCTGCTGTTCGGCGATGGCGACCTTGTAGCCGGCCTGAATCAAACGCGCGACATAACCATCCACGCTGTGCCAGGGTACGCCGGCCAGCGGCACGCGCACATCGCCGCCCACCGGCCGCGAGGTCAGGACGACATCACAAACCGAAGCGACAATCCTGGCGTCGTCGTCGAAGGTTTCATAGAAATCGCCCAGGCGAAAGAAGAGGATGGTGTCTTTGAATTGGCGCTTCAGTTCCAGGTATTGCTGCCGCATCGGTGTCGTCATCGTTTGCTCCGTGAATCATGGGTCGCGCCGTGCTGCCAGGGCTGCACCGCTATTCTACCACAGTCAGGCGCTGCGGGTATAACGGCCTGGCGCTGCGTTGCGCGAAATTTGGTCAGCCACAGCGTTATGCCCATGCATGGAAACTCTCACTGAATCGTTGATCGAGGCCGAAGCGCGCTTTCAGCGCGGCGATTATGCCGGCGCCGGCGCGCGCTTTCACCAGGCGTGGGACGCGGGCCATCAACCGGCTGGCGTGCGTTACGCTGCCTGTTTGCGCCTGGCCGGTTTTGCGCGGCCAGCCTTGCGCGTTTGTCAGCAGCTCGTCCAGCAGACGCCTGCCGATCTCGCCGTGCGCGGCGAGCTGGCCTGGGGCTTGTTGGAGGTGCAGCTGCGACCGCTGTCGGCGGGGCGCGACCTGGCCGCGGTGCAGCGCGTCGCCTCCGCGATCCTGGCGACCGGCGCAGGGCCAGCCACCGCTGAGGCTGTTTTGGTGGTCATGGACGTGGCCGCGGCGCAGGGCGACTGGGCGGCGGTGGCTGCCTGGGGTGAGCGCCTGCGCCCTGCTGACCTCGCTGACGAGCCTGCGCCGGCCAGCGATCAGGCGGACGCGCCGGGCGAGACGCCGCGCCTGCGCTGGTATCGGCTGCAGACGCGCGCGCTGCTCATGCTCAAGCAATGGAC
>DAISHS010000202.1:0-7683 GCA_036822415.1 Chloroflexota bacterium | reverse complement strand
AGTTTCTTGCCAGGGTGGGTGTACATGTAGCCATAGAGCGCGCGCAGGCCGGCAAATTTCTGCCAATCGTCGCCTGGCATTTTCGTAATCATCGCCTTTTTCAGATGCACAACCTCATCGTGCGAGAAGGGCAGGATGAAATTCTCGGTAAAGGCGTACATCAACGAGAAGGTGATGCTGTTGTGATGAAAACGCCGGAAGATCGAGTCCATGCCCATGTAGTCGAGCATGTCGTGCATCCAGCCCATGTTCCACTTGAGATCGAACCCCAGGCCGCCCACGTAGCCTGGCCGCGTGACCAACGGCCACGAGGTAGACTCCTCAGCCATCGTAAGAACATCGGGGAATTCCTTGTGCACCTGCTCGTTGAAGCGGCGGATGAAGTCAACCGCATCCAGATTCTCGCGTCCGCCGTACTGATTGCGAACCCAATCGCCGCCCTCGCGGCCATAATCGAGGTAGAGCATGGAAGCGACAGCATCCACACGCAAGCCGTCAATATGATATTTTTCCAGCCAGTAGAGGGCGCTGGAAATCAGGAAATTGCGCACTTCGTTGCGTCCAAAATTGAAAATTTTGGTGCCCCACTGGGCATGTTCACCGCGGCGCGGGTCCTCATGTTCGTAGAGGTGCGTGCCGTCGAAGAAACCCAGGCCATGCGCATCACTGGGGAAGTGCGCCGGCACCCAGTCCAAAATGACGCCGATGCCGCTCTGATGAAGGCGATCAACAAAATACATAAAATCGGTTGGCGTGCCAAAGCGGCTGGTGGGCGCAAAATAGCCGATAACCTGGTAACCCCATGATCCATCGAACGGGTATTCGCCCACAGGCAGCAGCTCGATGTGCGTGTAACCAAGTTTCTTGGCATACTCGGCCAGCTCATCGGCCAAATCGCGATAGTTCAAGTAGCCATTGGTGTCTGGCACACGCTTCCACGATCCCAGGTGCACTTCATAAATAGCCATCGGCGCATTAAGCCCATTGTGCTGCTTGCGGTTGGCAATCCAGTCGCTGTCACCCCAGCTATAATGCTCAAGATCGAAAACGATCGAGCCGGTTTTCGGGCGCAGTTCCGCATAAACGCCATAGGGATCTGACTTGTCGGCCATGTAACCCATGTAGCGAGACTTGATCTCGTACTTGTAGACCTCGCCTTCGACAAGGCCGGGGATGAACAGCTCCCAGACGCCAACCTGCGGGCGCAGCTGCAGCGGGTGCGCGCGTCCATCCCACTGATTGAAATTGCCTTTGACGCTGACCCGTTCCGCATTGGGCGCCCACACGGCAAAATGCACCCCCTGCACACCGTCAACTTCTCGCAGATGAGCGCCTAACTTTTCATAGGTGCGAAAATGAGTGCCTTCGCCCAGCAGATATAAGTCAAAATCGGTTAGTTGCAAGGGGTAGGCATAGGGGTCTTCGATGTCCACCTCGCTGGCGTCACGACCAACCAAATGCAGAGTGTAAGGGAAAATCTGATCGGTATCCTCAAACACCGCTTCGAAGAACCCAATCTCATTGATCATCTGCATCGCCGTGCGCTGCGCGGGGTCATGCCTGGCAACAACGAAGACCTCGGCATCCAACGGTCGAAAAGCGCGAATAGCCACCACGCTGCGCCCATCGGCCAGTTCTTTCACGTGTGGGCCGAGTACATCGAGCGGCGCCCCGTGATAAGCAAAGACAATAGCATCTACTTCGCCATCCAAAACGGTTCTCATCATATTTTTCTCTCTTTCTTCGCACCTTCATATGCCGCAGTAACGTGTTGCATAAGCTTTTATCATTGTACCCGATTTTAGCCTGCACTTCAACTCAGTCGTTTGGCGCGGATGCATTTCAAACTGGGGGCAGATCGGGCGACTGCAAGTCGCTGCAACGATTGCAAAGTCCACCTGCGTGGACTACACCCCGAAACTGAAATGCACCCGTTTGGCGCGCTCAATCGTCTGTGCTATACTGCGAAAACCGTCAGACGACCACGTGCGCACAAGCGATCAACGCCTGGCAGTGTACACCAACGCCGACCGCCGCTGCGCTGGCAGCGGCTGGATGACGGTTCAACCCTACGAAAGCGTTTGAGGAAGCCGCTTGAAAATTCAGACGGTATACTGGCACAGGATCGTGTTGGCCGCGTACCTGCTCATTGGCGTCTTGTTTGCTGTCAACACCCCGGCCTGGCAGGCGCCGGATGAACCGGCCCATTACAATTATGTTCATTTCGTTGCCGCGCAGGGCGCGCTTCCCGTTTTGCAAGCGGGCGATTACGATCAGGCGCAGCAAATGCTGGCGATCAACTCCCGCTTTGGCCCTGGTTCCTCCATTACGGCCTTTCGCTACGAGTTCCATCAACCGCCGCTCTATTACGTGCTGGCCGCGCCGCTCTTTCGCCTGACAAGCGGCGCCTTACTCCCGCTGCGTCTTTTCTCCGTCTTTCTCGGCGCACTCCTCTTACTGGTGGTTCACCGCGTCGCCAGGCTGATCGTGCGTCCGGCCCTGGCCGTGGGCGCCATGGCTTTCGTTGCCTTCCTGCCGATGCACATCGCCATGGTGAGCGCAGTCAACAACGATAGCCTGGCCGAATTGCTCATGGTCGTCATGCTCTGGCAGTGCCTGCACGTGATCCTGCACCCGCCGCGTCATTCGTTGCGGCCCTGGTTCGGCCTCGGCCTCATCACCGGCCTGGGGCTGGTCACCAAGAGCACCGTTTACGGCCTGCTGCCCATGCTCGGCGTCACGCTGATCCTGGCCTGGCGTGACAGCCTTCAGCATGACCCAAGCGCGCGCCACGCTTCCCGCATTACCTTTGCTTTGTTACTGCCCTTGTTGTTGCTGGCAGTTCCCTGGTGGCTACGCAATCTGGCCGTTTACGGCGGGACCGATTTTCTGGGCCTCAATCGTCACGAGGACATTGTGCTGGGACAATTGCGCACAGCAGAATTTGTCGCGCAGCAGGGCTGGACCAGCCTGGGCGCACGCTTCATCACCTGGACCTTCCGCTCTTTCTGGGGCCAATTCGGCTGGATGAGTGTGCTGCTCGATGACCGCATTTATACCGCGCTGCTCACGCTCAGCGCAGCAGTCAGCGTCGGCGCGCTCTGGACGCTCAGACGCGTCTGGCGGCAGAACAACCAGGCGGTGCGGCGGGCGCTGTGGCTCCTGGGGCTGGCCGCGCTAGGCGCGGTGGGCGGTTACTTGTGGTACAATCTCAGCTTTGTCCAGCACCAGGGCCGCTATCTCTTTCCTGCGCTCTTGACGTTTGGCCTGGGCTGGGCTGTGGGCCTGGCCGCGCTGGCGCAACCTGGCGTTAGTCGCACGGCCGCTGCGGTAGTCGTTGTCGGCGGCCTGCTGGCGCTTGCCCTCGCGCCTGGCCGCTGGACGCTTTTGCTGTGGGCGGCCGCGGCCGGCCTGCTGTTCCTCTTGCCCCGCCTGGCGCGCTGGCACAGCCTCCTCTATGCCGCGGTGTTCGTCGGGCTGGCCGGCCTGGACATCGCCAGCCTTTTCTGGTTCATCGTTCCGCAGCTGCGCCCTTGATCCCCATTACGCCTCTCGTGCGCCGATCACGCGGGCGGGCACGCCCACGGCGATGGCATACGGCGGCACATCACTGGTCACCACCGCGCCCGCGCCAATCACCGCGCCGCGGCCGATCGTCACCCCGTCCAGTACGATCACCCCCAGCCCCAGCCACGCATCATCTTCGATCACAATCGGCCCTTTGCTTGCCAGCGGTTGGTTCTTGATCGGCTGCGCCCGGCTGGCAAAGGTATGTTCATACGGGCTGAAGGCGCATTGCGGCGCAATCTGCACCTGGTTGCCGATGCGCAGGTCGGCCACAAAGCCCTTGAGGTTGCAGGCGCCCTGAATGTGGCTGTCGCTGCCAATGATCACACTGCCGCCCGCGCCAATTTCAATGACCGTCCCCCGGTGCAGGGAAGAGAAGTCGCCAACTTCGACATGGCCCGCATCGTCGTGCGCGTAAATGGTGACATAGTCGTCAATGAAAGCATGGCGTCCCACGCGCAGATCGGGGCAGCGAATTTGGGCCAAGGGTGAGATGAAGGGCCGCGGCGTGAGGTTGGCCAGCAGCTTGCGGTCTTTGTAAACGCCGCCCAACAGCCAAACCGCAAGTCTGGTAGCCAGGCGGCCGCGGCCGGCCGGCCCGGAAGTCATCATCAAGGCCCGCAGCAACGGTTGTTTGATACGCCAGGGTAGCACGTTGTTCAACCCCTCTTTCACCCAGGCAGGGCAGTTGACCTAAATCAACCGGTTGGCTCGATACCAGGCCACCGCGGCCTGAAATGCCGTCAGCAAGGGGGTCGGCGTCCACTGCAGCTCACGCAGGGCGCGGGCAGGATTACAGGTCAAGGCTGCGGGGGGCGTCGTGGCCGTTGCGACCGAATCTGGCGCTGTTGACTGCGGCAGCCAGGCGCGCAGACGTGCGCGCCAGCTCAACGCCGGCCGCGGCGGGCGCTGTCCACTGGCGGCTTGCATCAACGCCAGGAAGCCGGCCAGGTCAAGATTTCCCGCAGGATGCCCCAGGATGTAGCGCTCACCGATCTGGCCCCGGGCGGCCGCCAGCAGATGCCCCTGCGCAATGTCATCTACGCCGCAGAAGTTGATTCCGCCAGCCAGGTAGCCAGGCATCTGTCCGCGCAAGTAGGCCAGAATACGCGCGCCCGTCGCACTGGGACGCCAGTCGCCGATGCCAACCGGCGCGGTGGGGTGAACAACGAGCGCGGGAACCTTGCCCTGCGCCGCGCAGGCCAGGGCCAGCTGTTCGCCCTGGCGCTTGGAAAGGACGTAATGGCTGGCGCGCGCTTCCAAATTGAACGGCGTTTCTTCCGTAGGCAGGAGGTTGGGGTCAGCAGGGCGGCCGATGGCGCCGATGGTGCTGGTGTGCACGAAACGCTCGACGCCGGCCGCCTGCGCGGCTTGCAGCAGGTTTTGCGTCCCCTGCACATTGATTTCATAGAGCTGCGCAGCGTCGGCGGGATGGGCGCTGTAGAACGCGGCCACATGGTAGACATGAGCGCAGCCCTGCATGGCGCGCCTGACGGCAGCCGCTTCACGCACATCGCCCTCGACGATCTCGACCGCCAGCCCGGCCAGGTTGCGTCGGTCGCTGCCCGGGCGCAGAAGCACGCGCACCGCAGCGTCGGCGCGCACGAGCGCGCGCACGACCCCTGCGCCCACAAATCCGTTACCCCCCGTGACCAGAGTCAGCATATGAATTCCGTGTTGAACGCCGGTTTCTGGATACGGCGCTTGCTTCAAGAAAGGCGGCGTCCGCGTCGCGCCGACACTTGAAATGAACGGCCGCTATTCCAGCCCAGCAGCGAGGCCAGTTTGCTGCCAATGCCTTGCGGCGGCGGCGGCTCGCCCTGAAAGCCCTGCCATTCACGCTGCAGTTCCAACAGCTCGCTGCGCGTGAGGGGGCGCGCGCCCACGCGCGCGTTGAGGCTGGCGCTTAAGTCGTCCTGCTCCAGGCGTACGCCCGCGTACGGCCGATAGGTCTTGACGCTGAGCAGCGGCGGGCGCACCGCCGCCAGAAATTCTCGTGTTTGCGCGCGCGCGCCGTAGGTTTCGCCCGGCAGGCCGACCATGACGAACACGCGGCAGTTGATGCGCGTCTGCGCGGCCGCGTCCATCACCTCCAGAACGCGATCGCGATAATCCTCTGCGGTCTGGTGCGAATGAAGCCGCCCCAGCAAGCCTAACATCTCGTCGTCCACGGTTTCCAAACCAATTTTGATGGTGGTGCAGCCGGCGCGCGCCATCTGGCGCAGCAGCGCCAGGTCGAAATGCTCCGGCCTCGATTCGCACTCCCAGTTGACCTTGAGGTGATGCGCGCTAATCGCGGCGCAAAAGGCTTCGACCCAGGCGCGATCCGCGGCAAAAACAATATCACGAAAGAGATAGCGAGTTTTGGGGAAGGTGCGCTGCAGCCAGGCCAATTCCTCGACGACATCAGCCACCGGGCGCGTTTGGCGGTTGTGACCCTCGACAGCCACGTAGGGGCAGTAAGCGCAGTCATCAGCGCAGCCACGACCGGCGCGCAACGTCAGGAAGGGGTAACGATCGTGCGGTAAAAGCTCCCAGGCAGGACGGGGCAATTGCGCCAGCTCGACTGTCGGCGCCGATGGCCCGGTCACCCATTCGTCGTTGGTTTCGTCGTCGGCCGGCGCGGCCAGGGCTTGCAACGTGCGCAAAACCGCTGTTTCTGGCTCGCCCAGGGCGACGGCGGTCACACGGGACTGCTCCATGACCGTCTGGCCGACGAAACGCATCGCCGGGCCAAAGGCAATCACCCTGGCGTCAACGTCGGCCTGCAGGCGCTGACAAAAATCAAGATCGCTGGCCAACGTCGCCTGGCTCATCAACACCGCAATCTGCAGATCAGCGGGGTTGGGAGGGACGCGCGCCAGGGTGGCGGCCAGGTTGAGCTTTTCGCCCACCGCATCAATGCACGTGACCGTATAGCCGGCCTGGCGCAGGACGGCGGCCACGGTGGCCATAAGGTGCGGCGGATAATAGAAATCGTCCGCCGTCGCGCCAATGACGCCCAGGCCAGCCGAGCCTTCACGGTTTGCTGTCTTACCCGCAGGACTGGGGGGATTGATTAAAAGGACGTGGGACATGCAAGACCCTTTCCTGGTGCAAATATGATCGTCAGGGCGTCACGTCGCGCCCACCAGCATTTTACCACAAGAAAAAAGCCTGGCTAAAACCGATGGTCGTAACGCGCTTGAACAAAACGATTTGCTACCCATCCCTGCGTATGCTATAATCTGCAACTGCGGTTGCGAAAGCATACGTCACTGGTATTCCAGCGGTGCTTTGGCTTCACGCGATGAGGTTGGAAAATACAAGGAGCAAAACTGTGTCACTGTCAAAAGAAGACAAATCAGTGGTCATCCAGGAATATCACACCCACGAAACGGATACGGGGTCGCCGGAAGTTCAGGTTGCCTTGCTGACCAAACGCATCAACGCGCTGGTCGAGCATCTGAAAGCGCACGCACACGATGAGAATTCGCGTCGTGGCCTGCTGAAGTTGGTCGGCAAGCGGCGCCGCCATCTCAACTACCTGAATCATACCAACTACGACCGTTACGTAGAGCTGGTCGGCCGTCTCGGCTTACGCAAGTAAACTTGCTCCGTTTCTACGATAATCGGATAGGGGTCTACCCGTTGTCGTAGAAACGGCTGATCTGACATCCCGGCCGGAGGAACAGGTATTGGGGAAAAGGAAGAAAGGCGTTTCAGGCTTTTCTTTCTCCCTTTTCCCCAGTTCCTGCCCTTTCGGTCCGGACAATGAATGTGGCGCTGGCAGGGCCAGCACACTGACGCCGGTGTATCACACGGGGTGATACACCTCATTTGTTTATCCCCAGATGATAAAGGGGGAACAGACTCGTGCCTGCTGAGACAGGCATAGAAGGACCGAATATGATACAGAAGCATCGTTTTAGCGCCCAGCTGGGCAATCATGAGATTGCCATTGAGACTGGCACGCTGGCCCAGCAAGCGGGCGGCGCAGTCACCATTCACATCGGCGACACCGTCCTCCTGGCTACGGCCACTGGCGCCAAGGGCATCCGCCCAGGCATTGATTTTTTCCCACTCACCGTTGATTTCGAAGAACGCCTGTATGCCGCCGGCAAAATTCCAGGCAGT
>DAISHS010000201.1:0-7849 GCA_036822415.1 Chloroflexota bacterium | reverse complement strand
CGGCAGCGCGGCGATGTTGGTCAAAAAAAGAATGGCGGCCAGGATGCAGAGCGATAACTGCAGCCGAAAGTAGAGTCCCATCATCGTCGCCAACCTGGCCATCCAGTCGTCGCCTGGACGAGCGAGGGCCAGGCCGCTGGCCGCCAGGACGACGATCACAACCGCATTCATGGCCGGCGCCAGCCAGCGCCAGCGCAGCCAGAGGCGGTGGGGGCCAGGAAAGACCAGGGCGAGCCAGGTCATCGCCAGGAAAGCGCCCTGCACCGCGCCCAGGGTCAAGATCATGTAGAGCGCAGGCGCAGGCGCAGGCCCGGCCAGGAACTCGCCCAGCGTCCACTGGAAGCTGCGCACCACGCCGAAGCTGGTCAAGAGCGCACCGATCAGAAACATCCAGCGTGCGGCCGGCTCGGCCGGTCGGCGGCGCAGGACGTAGCCGCCCAGCAGACAGAATACGACGCCGAACAACAGGATGCCCCACGGCTTGTGCGGCCAGACCAGCGATCCCGGCTGCAGGACGACGGCGATATCTTCGGTTTGACCATCGCGCACGAGCTGGTAGATGACCGTTTCGCCCACCTGCCACGACCAGGGCGCCGGCGAGGGTCGTTGCAGAATGACCGGCGAGCCGGCGGCCAGTGGGTAGCCATTGACAGCCACGATCCGATCGCCGACGCGCAGGGGCGACTCTGGCCGCGCGGCCACGACCGTCACCTCGCCGAAGCGCGGCGTGCCCAACGAGATCCAGGCGCCGTCCCACGCCACGCCTGGCCGCTGCAGCAGCAGAACCGCCGTCAGCAGCCACACGGCGACGGCGACTGCCCAGGTTGCTCTGACCCAGAAGTGCGTTTTCGACGATTCGCTCATAGGGCTGCCATTATCAGCCAGCGCGCCGATTTCGCAAATCGTGGATTGAGACCTGTGAGGTCTTTCGAGACCTCACGGTCTACTGCGGATTGACCAGCACCCACACCAGGCCATTCTGCGCCGGCTCGAGCGCCACGCCGACCACCGGCGCGCTTTCGGCCAGATCGGCGGCGCCTCTGCCATCCGCCAGCTGCACCTTGATCGTGCCCAACGGTCGCACGCCGCCACCGACGGCCGCCGTCAGCCGCGTGCCGGCGGCGATGGCGCTCTCGCCGTCGGCGACCGTGGCCTGCGCGGCGCCGAAAACCGTGATCGCCACGTAATCGCCGGCCTGCGCGGGGCCGTCGGCGTTGCGCAGCTCCGGAGCTGCCTGCTCTGCCGGGGCCTGGTCTCCCTCCGGGGCCGGCCGGCTGGGTCGGGACGTGAAGGCCAGGCGATGCTCGACGACGCCGACGATGCCGGCGCTTGCGCCAGCGGCCAGGCGCACCAGGGGCATGGCCGCGGTGCTGCCGGGCAAGGGATCGGCGCGACCAGCGACGGCCACCAGGTCGCCTGGAGTCAAGCTATCCGGGCCGCTGACCTGGGCAACCAGGGAGACGGCGCTGAACATGCCGACGGTGCCGAAAATGTGGTCGGGCGTGTAGAACCCCCACTGGCCGCTGGGCTGCGTCGTGTTGGCGTACACGCCGTTAAAGTACGCCGAGTACACGTGCAGGCCGTCGCTGCCCGCAGAGCCTACTGCCATGCCGTCCAGGAACGACGAGAGCACGTACACGCCGGTTCCTCCCGAAGTCACATGCACACCGTCGTTGTACGTTGACTCTGCCTTGATAGACACACCACTGGTGCTCTGTCCCCAAACTGCGATACCGCTTGTACTCAGGCCGTACACGCCGGTGTTGGCATTGCTCTGGCCCCACACGCCGACGCTGCCGCTGGCGTTGGCCTCGCCGCGCACGCCAATGCCGTTGGACGCGCTGTTCGTTCCTTTCACCCCGGCGAAAAAAGCGGTCGCCGCCTCGCCGAGCACGGCCTCTGCGCCGCTGCTGGTCGCGTACAGGCCCGTGCCGCTGCCGCCCTCGACCTGCAGCTTGCCGTTCGTCGGGCTTGTGGTGCCGACGCCCACGCGCCCTGCGCCGGGCTGGATGATGAGATTCTGGCCGTCGGTGGCGCCGAGGAAGTTCGTCGCCGGGTCGGTGCCCGCGTTGCCGGTCAGCGCCCAGCCGTCGCCGCCGGTCCAGGCCCCGGTTTGATTCCAGTGGCCGGCCGTGAGCTGGATGTCGAGCACATCCACGACGTTGTCGTGGTTGACATCGCAGGCGGGGTCATAGGCCGCGCTGGGGCTGCACGGGCCGATCAGCGCCGCTGTGTTAGCCGTCGCGCCAAAAGCGCTCAACGTTATGGTGAGAATGAGGATAAAGGGTATCGTGCGTTTCATCTTCGCCTGCCTTACTGTAGATTGACCAGCACCCAAACCGTGCCGTCCTTTGCAGGTTCCAGCGCTACGCCGACCACCGGCGCGCCTTCGGTGACGATCATGCCGTCCACCGTGCGCGTTTGCAGCGGCCGCACCATGCCATTGGCGGCCGCCGTCAGGCGCGTACCGGCGGTGATAGCGCTCGCGGCGGTTGTGACCTTCGCCTGGGTAACTCCTAACACCACAATCGCCACGTAATCGCCCGCTTGCGCAGGACCGTCGGCATTGCGCAGCTCGGATGTCGGTGCCTCGGTGCGTGCTGCACCTTCCGTCGGCTGTGCAGGGCTAGGCTGTTGGGTAAGGGCCAGTCGGCTTTCGACAACACCGACGACAACGCTGCCGGCGCCATCCGCCAGACGCACCAGCGGCACGTGCACCGTGCTGCCGGGCAAAGGATCGGCGCGACCGGCGACGGCCACTAAGTCACCGGGGGCCAGGCCGTCCGGGCCGCTGACCTGCGCGACCAGGGAAAGGGCGCTGAACATGCCGAGGGTGCCAAAGATCCGATCAGGTGTGTAGAATCCCCATTGGCCGCTGGCTTGGGTTGTGTTGGCGAACACACCGGTGTTGCCCGCCGAGTACACGTATACTCCGGTGTTGCCTGCCGAGCCCACCTCTACGCCGTGTTGGACCGCCGTGTTCACGAACAGGCCGTCGAAGCCCGCCGAGTTCACCAACACGCCGTGGGCACCTGTCGAGTTCACCATCACGCCGTCGATGTTCGCCGAGTTCACCACCACACCGACGTTGTCGGCTCGTCCGACGTATAGTCCGTCGCCTTGCGCGCCGGCTACCTCGAAGCCGTTCGAGGCCGGTGAAGCCGTGGAGAACGAGGGAGTTCCCGCAGTACCCACGTAGACACCGTCTTGAGTCGCGGCATTGACCACCATGCCGTAAGCGCCTGCGTTGCCGACGTAGATGCCGTCAATGCTGGCCGTAAGTATGCTCAAGCCATGACCCGCACTGTTGCTCAACACCAGTGGCGCATAGTCTGGCGAACCAAAGGCTCCCTGGATTTTAAGCGGGTTGCTGGCGCCTGTCCAGGTCTGGCCCAGGTGGGTGTGATTGTTGTCGCTCGTGAAGGCGCCGGTCTGGTTCCAGTGACCGGCCGCCAACTGGATATCCAGAATGTTGATAGCGTTGTCCTGGTTGACGTCACACGCCGCGTTGTACGTTGCGCCCGCCACGCAGGGGCCGGCCAACGGCGCAGCGGGCGCACGCTCAAGGGCGCCCGCCGCAGCGCCGGGGATAACCAACAACATGCCCAGTATCAGGGCCAAAACCAGCAATCTACGCATGTTCATAAAAATCCTTCCCGCTCAAAAGCAACAAATACAAATCGCAGGCTGATCGAGGGTGTCACTTTTTCTCCTCTACAATCCTCTGTAGTGCACAAATTCTCACCACCGAAGATCACGTCCTCAACACGTGCTCCCCAGTGCGGCCGCGATCAGCATCACGTCCCGTACGTCCACATCGCCATCGTTATCCTGGTCATACGGAAAGGCCGGGTTGACCATACGCCAGGCCGCGGCGTCCGCCTGAATGTCGAGCACGGTCACCTGACCGTCGCCGTTGAGGTCTTGGGGCAAGCTGCACGGCGCACCGCCGCCCAGGAAGCCGCCGGAGAGGGTGTAGCTGCCGCCGCTCAGCGCGCCGGCGTCCGGTTGACCCACGCTGGCGGTCAGCGTGTAGCGGCCGCCGCTGGCGCTGCCCCCGGCGCCAACGTTGCTCCAGGTCAGGCTATAGGGGCCGCCGGTCTGCGCAAAGGCTGCGGATGGCAACGCCAGCGCAAGCAGGCAGAGCAGCCAGAGAAAAAACTGCTTCATCGGTTACCTGCCTTTCCCGCGCCTTCCTTGGCCTGGACCGGCAGGCCGAGATCGGGCGCCGGCGCAGCCTGGTCATTCAGGATGCTTTGATCGGCAGATTTCCCATACCTTAGCACGCGCGCTATCCCGCTGCCTACAGAATCATTCCCGCCGCAACGGGAAGTTGCCGGGAACCCGGCGGGACAGCAGCCGGGTGCAGGGGATGCTACCCGTAAGCAAACAAAAAACGGGATCGAGTTACCTCGACCCCGTTTGCTGGTTCACGATCAGTCATGGCATGTGGCCAACCGCTACTGAATCAGCCTCTCGATCATTTTGTCCATCTCCGCCATTTGCTCTGGGGAGGACATCGTCTTGAGAATATCGGCATGGATTTCCTCGGCGTGGGTCATTGCCTTCGCTTTGACCTCGGCGACCGAATCGCCGGTAGCCACGAAATCACAGTCCATGCCCAAATCACGACAGTGCAGTTCCATACTCCCGTCCTTTCTGCTGGCAAGAACAGTTGGAAGGCCGCCAGGGCCATCCCCTGGCAGATGGAGGAACCGTTCATAACAGCGCACGTAACCATAGCTCCAAGAGTTTGGCGTGTCTGTAAGGTGCAATAGAAATTCGGTACAAATCTGGCGCTATTGTACCCGTTGTGGGCGCTGTTGAGCGGCGCCATTTTGAGCAGCCGGGCGGGGTGGACGAGCAAATTCTTCTATCGCCTGGCCGAGCGGACCATCAAGGGCATCGGGTTAGATTGACGGGCGCGCTAATCCATGATACACTGATTTTGCTATCACTGTAATAATGTTTACTGTGTCTGCGAGGAATTACCATCCACGGTAATTGCCCATTACCACACTAGTTTGTCAGCTGTCCAGTTACCGATGGAGAAAGCCCCATGCGTACCCTGAGCGAGATCCTTCTCACCATCGTCGCTGTTTTTCTCGCCCTGCGTTTAGGCTGGCCATGGCCGCTTGGCTTGATCAGCCTGTACTACGTTGCCTTCTTGTTCAAACTCCTGGCCCTGGCCCGGAAAATCAACCTCCCCAATCGTCTACGCGATGCCTCTTTTCTCTTCTTGTTTCTCTGGTCGCTTTGCGGAAATATCATCTTCCGGGAGTTAGCAAACCTGGGCGATCCCAATGTCAATATGCCGGTCAGTTGGTCGCCCCTCGCCTTTTTGTTTGGAACAGACACCGCGCGCGCCTATTGGGCGTTGTGGCTGGGGATAATCCCTTCCGCCGCGTTGATCCTGGTGGTGCTGGTCTTCTACGGCTATTTTGCGGCGCGCGCCATGTTCTCGATGTATGAGCAGTATCAAGGACAAGAATGGCGGGCTGTTTTCAGCGCGATTAGCCTTTTCCTGGGAATTGACAACGGCATCTGGATCGTCAAAAACAATGCGGTGCAGGTTGCACAAAGTCCCAAGACTCGATTTAGCGCGTTGGGCGGCCCTGGCGTCCTTGTCGTGCACACCGGCCACCTCGCTATCCTGGAGCAAGGTGGCATGGTCTCGCGCTTCGTTGGTCGCGGGGTCACGCTGCTTGAGCCGTTCGAGCGTATCAGCATGGTGGTTCCGCTCTATACCCGTGTCGAAAAACTGACCATCGAGAAGGCTGTGAGTAAGGATCGTGTCATTATCGAACAGGTCGAACTGCTGGTGTTTCACAGGATTGATGCAGGCACAGGCCCGATCGCGCGTGATGGGCAGTTTACCTATAATCGCCAGGCCATTCTGCAAAAGATCTGGTCGCCGAATGGAAGCGACTGGCGTGATTCCATCAGAAGTATCGCTGAATCGGTGGCGCGCGATATGATCGGACGCTACGACCTCGATCAGATGGTGCCAATCTCTGCCGACACGCGTGAGACTTTCAAGAAGAATTTGGCAACCGCCATCAGCAAAGTTTCCCGACCCGCCCTGGGGGTGCAGGTTTCGGCCGTGGATATCGGGAAAATCAAGATTGCGGTGGAAGCAGAGGAACGCTTGTTGGGTAAATGGATTGCGGATTGGGATCAAAAAATTGATACGACGCGCGCCGATACTGAGGGAACCGTCTTGACCAAGCGAGCTGCGGCGCGCCAGCGTGCTATTGAAGCCATTGTTACAAGTCTGCAAGCTCTTGGCTGGCAACGCGCAACCCCGCATGATGTGATTGCATTGCGTTTCATCGAGTATTTGGAAGAAAAGATCGAAAACGGCAGCGCAGCGCCTCAGGGAGACATCGAAACCCTGGTGAAACTGAAAAGCGTCGAGTCTTTGCATGAAATTTAGAATCTAGGCAGCGGCCAACCCCTAATTGCCAAATCGGACGCTGCTGAGTTTGCTCCTGGTAAGAGCAAGGAGATTATTCATGTTGCCTACGGATTTAGCCTGGCTCGAAAACAAACTGCGTCCCTATCGCCTGATTTACCTGGATTCGCTTATCTGTCATACAGACCTTACCGAGCCCAAAGACAAGCGCCAGCCAGAGGAATCAGCGCTCATCGAGGCCCTTCTGGCGATCCTTGATAAAGCGAAACTCAACGCCGCACGTTATCTGGATGAAAAGGGCATCGGCACAAGAGTCAAGACTGAGCGGCCGTTACAAAATCGGCTGAGCGAAGCCGTCAACGAGCATGGGAGCAACCTCAGTCGCCGTTACCCCTCCACGGCCGAGTTCCTGCGACAGTTGCCCAACCTGTCGGAAATTGCCGATCAGTCTCTCGACAAATCCCTGGTCATTGTGGATGCGATGCTCGTGACCAAAAATCGGGCGCCTGCGCCGATACGCGCCACCTCGATTTTTACAGACACCGTGTTCGATGCAGGGCGTCGGGTAGAGTGCGCCCTGACCGATCATGCGCCCGACTTGCTTCTACTGCAAGACCCGATCGTGGGCGTCATCGTTGACCCGGAATCGTATTATGCCTGGAATGAGGAGTTTACTCGCCTCATTTCCCTTGATGTTGGTTGGTATCCTTTGGTGCGCATCATTGGGTCTTATGTGACCAGTTCGGCCGGCCAACCGCTGATCAATGCGCTGGCTCTGTTGATCCGCCCGTTTCCGACACCGGGCGATTTTCTCCCCACCGGCAGCGGAACGAACAAGCAAGCGTCGTTTGCGCAAACATTCAAGGCCAGGCAGCAACGGGTTATTGAGATGAAGGCAGAGTTTTGGAAGCAAAATGCCGAACGAGCCAAAAGAACGCCTCCAGCCAAGAACCTATCCTTTGCCCTGGAAAGATACAGGGATGACCTGTTGCCAATTCACCTGTTCGTCCTGCTTTGCTGCCTCAATCGCATCAATGCCGATATCCTTCAGCGCTATTCGGTCGAGACGTACGCGGCATTTGGGTCTTACGTGAAGATGCTGCGCAGTTTGTACGATTTCTTGACTCCCCAGGGCAAAGCAATGGGCCGGCTGCCTGAACCTGAGCAGTGGTTGGCTGCCCCGCAAGCCTTGCACAGCAGCGCCCTGACAGCCATTCCCCATTAAGGCCTTGCTTCTCTTGCTCGCTTTCCCAACAGCGCCCTGGAACGTGGGGTGCATTTCAGTTTCGGGGTGTAGTCCACGCAGGTGGACTTTGCAATCGTTGCCGCGACTTGCAGTCGCCCGATCTGCCCCCAGTTTGAAATACGCCCTGGAACGTGGGGTGCGGTGCAAAGTTTTGCAGGCAGAGGGGGAGGTTCTGGTAGAATGGGGGC
>DAISHS010000200.1:0-7863 GCA_036822415.1 Chloroflexota bacterium | reverse complement strand
TGTCATTGGGCGCGGTGAACATGTCGGGGCCGCCGCCGGCCGCCACTTCGGTCTCCCACTTGTTGAAGACCTGGTCGAACGGGATCTGCAGCACGTTGACCTTGACATCGGGCATGTCTGTCTTCATGGCCTCGATTGCCTGGCTCAACGCCTTCTCTTCTGCGCTGCCTGTGCCATAGGCATGCCACAGGGTGATTTCGCCCTTCGGCCCAACGACCTCAGGGGCCTTCGTCGGCTCAGGAGCCTTCGTGGCCTCAGGAGCCTTGGTGGCCTCAGGAGCCTTCGTCGCCTCAGGAGCCTTGGTGGCTTCCGGGGCAGCGGTGGGCGCGGTCGTCGGTGTCGCGGCACCGCCGCACGCGCTGAGGATGAGGCTTGCTACAATGAGCAAAGCCACAACGGCAAATACGGATCTCTTCATCGTACTCCTCCGCAGCAAAATTGGACCTGATCACGTCTGACGTATGGTCGTGAGGCGTTTATCCGCGCGACGGGGGGCGCGCGACGCTTTCCACATAAGTCCGATCAGATCAACCTAATTATATCACACGGTGCACAAGCCTGGCGATTTCTGCAATCCAAAAGCTTCGTGCGGCCGTGACCTCACGTCTTTGTCAAACGGGCAGCGACAAGCGCCCCCCAAAAGTGTTCTCGAGCCGCCATTGATCGAAATCAAGCGGGCCGCCGCGCGGCAAGTGCGCCAGTTGATCGGGACTGCCGGCCTCGATGACAGGGCCTTGCAAGATGTTTTGCAAGACCATGGCAACGGCGCCGAGAGCCACGGCATCCCCGCCCAAAGCGGCAGGCATGATATGCGCCGCTTGTGCGCTGGCGCTCATCGCGCGGGCGTCAACGGTTTGGCGCAGGGGGTCGAATAAGATATCGCCAGCCTGAGCCCCCCCGCCGCCAATCAACACGCGTCCGGGGTTGAATAAGTTAATCATATCGGCAATGGCGATTCCGAGCAAACGGCCGGCGTTCTGAAAAGCCTGCAGGGCCAGGCTGTCGCCGCTGGCAGCCGCGCGCGCAACCTCGCGCGGCGTGATGGCGTTGGGATCGGCGAGAGCAGAGAGGCTACTGCGATGACCTGCAAGCAAACCAAGCCGCACCTGGTGGGCCAGGGCATCGCCGCCAGCCACCGCTTCCAGGCAGCCGTAGCTGCCGCATTTGCAGGGCGGCCCATTCTCAGTCACGGTAACGTGTCCAATCTCGCCGGCAAAACCGTTTTCGCCGCGATAAACCTGCCCATCGAATAAAAACCCGCAACCAATCCCTGTGCCAATCTTGACAAAAGCCAGGGCGTGAACTCCCTGCCCGGCGCCGTAGCAATACTCGCCCAACGCGCCCAAATTTGCATCGTTGTCGAGGTAAACAGGCACCCCCAAATGATCGCCCAAGCGCTGCCGGAAGGGAAAACCATCCCAGCCAGGCATGATGGGCGGCGCAGCCACCAATCCACTCAACCAGTCCACCGGGCCAGGCACCCCCACCCCAACGCCCACAAAGCGCGGCGGCTTGCCGGTCTCATGCGCCGCCTGCTGCAAGGCTCTGTGTAAGATGGTGATGACCGCTTCCATGCCCGCCTCAGGGCCGGTGCTGACGTTGAAGGGTTCGACGAAACGAAGCACGATCGTTGGCGCTAGATTGGTGAGTAGAAGCGTAATATGCGAAGCGCCCAATTCGATGCCGGCCACGAGCGCAGCATCACGGTTGAATGACAAAAGCACAGGTGGACGACCGCCGCTCGAACTACCCTCTCCCATGTCGGTGATCATCTGCTCGTCCAACAGTTCCTGGGCAATCGCTGAGATCGTCGAGCGGCTCAAGTGCGTCAGGCGAGAGAGGTCCGCCCGCGAAAATGGGCCTTCATTCCTCAGTACGTTCAGCACCAAGGCTTTGTTCAATCTGCGCATCAAACCAGGATCGGCCGTTACCGTCATAGGGCGCGTATTCACCCGCTACCAGTACAAGAAACGCCATAAAACTCATGATTGGGTCGGTTAAATTTACCATGAGCTGAGACTTTTGTCAATAATCGCAACAAACCTCCGTGAGTCCGCCCCATCCCGCATGCGCCGCGGGACCTGGAACGGAACCGACCTGCAAGACAGCCTGTAATTTTGGGTTTGTTCATGATGTTAGGTACAATGACAAAGCCTGGATTTCTTGGAATGAGCAAAGGAGCCTAGCGTGGAGCGTGAATATCTAACCTGGCAAGGCGTGGATGCCTTGATTGATCACCTGATTCCGCAATTTCGGCGGGGCTACGATGCCCTTCTCATGATTACACGGGGCGGCATCATCCCTGGGGGCCTCATTGCGGAGGCGCTTAATTTGCAATATGTGCTGACTGCGGCGGTTGAGTTTCTGCCCTCGTCTGAACAAAGATTGGCGTGGCCAACCTTTTTGCAGTTTCCGGCCGATTCACAACTGCGCGACAAGGTCATCCTGGTGGTTGACGATATTTGGGACAGCGGGCGCACCATCATGACGGTCAAGGGCCGCATCGAGGCGGTGGGCGGTACGGTGGAAACCGCGGTGCTGCATTACAAGCCGGGCCAGTCATTCTTCGCCCGCGAAGGCCCCACCTACTACGCGGCCATTACGCACAAGTGGATCGTCTATCCGTGGGAAATTGATCGCGGGCCTGATTTGGTGATGCGTCCGTTGGTTCCTGAATTATCGTGACCGCGAGGTAGAGATGTCTTTTCCACAAGCTGAGATCGTTTGTCACAACGGCAGACTGGTGACGGCCAACCAGGCGCACGTGCCAGTGTTTCACCCAGCCCTTTACGGCGCTTACGGGATTTATGAGTCCATTCAGGTGGCGTCGGGCGTTGTCTTTCACCTCGACGAGCACCTGGCGCGCCTGGCCGCCTCGGCCGCCATTTTGGAGATGCCGCTGCCCCATGATACAGCCCAGATCGCGGGGTGGATTCCCAGCCTGCTGGCGGCCAGCGGGCTGAGTTCTTGCTTGCTGCGCTTGTTTGTGCTGGGCGCTGACGCCGGCGTCGCTGGCGATACCTTCATTTGGGCGCAGGCCTTGCCGATTTACCCGCCGCGCTTTTACAGCGAAGGCGCGGGCGCGGTGACCTTCGAAGGCGCGCGCGCCCTGCCCCAGGCAAAATCCTTGAACACCCTGATCAATTTCCTGGCTCGCCGTCAGGCGCAACGCCAGGGCGAACACGAGGGCCTGCTCAAGAGCAACGGCACGATCAAGGAAGGCTCCAGCTCCAACCTGTTCGTCATACGCGCGGGCCGCCTGCTCATCCCGCCGCCGGCCGAGGTTCTGGCGGGCGTGACCGCCGATGTCATTCTGGCCCTGGCCGCGCAAGAGGGCATCGAGGTTGTAACGACGCCGCTGGCGGTCAGCGAGCTGGACACCTGGGATGAAGCTTTCCTCAGCAGCACCAGTCGCCATGTCATGCCGCTGGTGCGCATTGATGGGCGTCCGCTTGGAGACGGCCGCCCTGGGCCGGTTACGCAGCGTCTCAGCGCGTGCTTCGAAGCCAACTTCCAGGCCGTCATCGCGGCGGGACAACCGCTGGACGGCTGAATGTGTGGGTAAAATGTGCGGGTAAAATGAAGTGCGGCGGGATTCCCACAATCCCGCCGCACCCACACAGGAGGTACACACGCTGACCAAGCGTAGTCGCTGGAATTAAGCTATTGAAAGTGTGCGATCGTTCGCCGTTTGACGGCTCAGGGCCAGATAATCGTAGATGACATCAGCCAGAACGGCGATGTGGGCGGGGGTGGTGCCGCAGCAGCCGCCCACAAGGCGGGCGCCAACCGCCAACCAGCTGCGCACGTGACGCCCATACGCGTCGGCCGAGATATCCTCACTGAAATCCCAGCCCCAGCCCGATTGAGCATGTCCGATGTTGGCATAGGCCCCAATCGGCAGCTCTGTGGCCGCCCGCAGTTCTTGCAGCGCTTGCAGCACGGCCGAGGTTGACATGCAGTTGATCATCAAAGCCAACGGCTCCAACGGCGCCAGCGCGGCGACGGCCTCGGCCAGGGATTCGCCGCTGAGCAGTCGGTGGTCAGGGCCACAGACAAAACTTACCATGAAGGGCAGGCGGGTGCGTTGCGCCGCGCTGGCCGCAGCCACGGCCTCGCGAACCGTGTTCATCGTTTCTACGAGGATGAGATCTACGCCGGCCGCCGCCAGGTATTGCGCCATCTCTTGATGCTCAACCTCACATTCCTCCGCTGAAGGCGTCAGGTGAGGAGAGTAACAGTCCTCCAGCGGGCTCATCGAGCCGGCAATCCAGACACTGTTGCGCAAACCCGCGTCCCGGCGCGCCTGGATCGCCAGGGTGACAGCGCGGTAGGTCAATGTCTGCGCCCGATCGCCCAAACCGACCCGGGCCAGGGTGCGGCGATACGTTCGGAAGGTGTTGGTGGTGAGGATGTCTGCGCCGGCTGCCAGGTAATCGAGATGAATCTGGCGCACCGCTTCCGGGTGATAAATCAACGCCGCAGCCGACCACAACGGCAGCGGCGTCGGAATGTGACGCCGTTGCAGTTCGGTGCCGGTTGCGCCGTCGAGCAAAATACAATCGCCCTGGCTGAGTCGCTCTGACAGCGAAGGCATCTCGAAACTCCTCATCATGCGTAGCAATTGCCCCAGTGTATCACGGCGCTACAGCAGCAAACATGATGAATGTCAGTTTGCGAGAATGTCGGCGCGAGGGCTTACTGCTTCAGAACCGCGTAATGCTTGGGCAGCGTGCGCGCCATGTGCAGATCGGCCTGCGCCCAGTTGTGGCGACCGTTGGCGATCGCGCCGCCGTCGTTGACCAGCCCCATGCGCGTGAGCAAATTGACGAAGTATTGGCCGCGATAGAAGTTCGAATCATGGGGTTCGCGCGCTTCCGGGCCATATTCAATGAACCAGTGCAACTGTTTGAACGCCTGCGCCGGTGTGGTGAGCAACAGGTTGGCCGGGTTGTTAGCCGCGGCAAAGGCAATGTCACGCGGCGAACCAAACACCGGATCGAAAAGTCCGTTCTGGAAAGAACGATCGTCCAGGCTGATGCCCAGGCGCGCCTGGGTCGTGTCGCTGATGACGAGCGGAACGGACAACGGCGTCGTCAGGGTAATTCCCAGGGTAGAGGTAACGGTGTTGGAAATGACGCCCGCGTAAAAGAACAGCCCGTCATAGGCGCCCACCGTGGCAAACCAATCGGGATGTTGGGCTGCGATCTTGACCGCCATGAAGCCGCCCAAGGAAAAACCATCCACCCCACGATGAGCGGCGCCCGGCAAGGTCGGATAATTGGCATTGACAAAAGGGATCAAGTCCTGCAAGAAATAGTCTTCGAAACGACCGGAGCCGACGCCGCGGGCATTGTGCGTCTTCTCCGGGGCAACCATGTTGACCAACAAACCGCTATAAACATTGTCGTTGCTCGAAATGCCGGGGAACACCAGCACCATCGGCCCAATAGCCCCGCTATTCAGCAGCTCCTCATAAACATCAATCACGTTGCGGTTGCCGCGCGAGACATCTTCCGCTGGATTGACCCATTCGCGTTCATGCCCGCGGAAAAGATAGAGCACCGGGTAGCGTGCGGCCGGCTGCGACGCGGCTTCCGGCGGCACATAGATGAAAAATGTCTTGCGGATGCCCAGGGCGCGGCTGAGAAGCTGCACGCGCTGAACGCGTGGATCATAGGGATTGACAAGGGCTGGATCAGGGGTTGGCATGGCAACGCCAACCTCCTGCGGCAAATCTGACCAGCCGGCCAATTGCAGGTCAATCGTACGCGTGGTCTCAGTCAACAGCGCATGATTGGGAACCGGCTGACCGCTGGCATCCGCCTCGCGTTTAGCCCAACTACCGCGCGTGAATGTGTACTCCAACGTTTGCCCCTTTTCTACGGTGAGAGTCAGCGTCGCTCGGTCCTGGGTGCGCACCAGGCGCAGCGCCGGGTCGTTCGCTTGCCACTGGTTCCAATTGCCGCTGAGAAAAATATCTTCATCAGGGGGTGTTCCCGGCGGCAGCACAATAGCCCAGGTCAGGGTCATGGTATCAGCGGCCGGTGGTGTCTGCGCTGGGGGGGGCGTGTTGCAGGCAGTCAAGAAAGCAAGCAGGCAGAGCAGGCCAACGATGAGGATTTTGACAGGGGGCGCCGAAAACTGGTCTTGTTTCTGTTGAATCATAGGCAGCAAGCAAAACCTATCACGCCTGGCCCTGGCGCCGTATCACGTTGAGCCGGCGGCCGCGGGTGAAGCAACCAGGGAATCGTAGCGAATGAGGGCGACGCCTGCTTGCGACAGAAACGCGCGGGCATTTTCATCAGGATAATTACCGGCGTAAACCACACGCATGAGGCCGGCGTTGATAATCATTTTTGCGCAGGTCAAACAGGGCTGATGTGTGACGTAGATGGTGCCGCCCTGGACCGAGACGCCGTGCAAAGCAGCTTGCAGAATCGCATTTTGTTCGGCGTGCAGCGTACGCACGCAATGGCCCTCCACCATCAGGTGGCCGATATCGTCACAATGGGGCAGGCCCGCAGGGGCGCCGTTGTACCCGGTCGTGAGGATGCGGCGATCCTTCACGATAACGGCGCCGACCTGGGCGCGATCACAGGTGCTGCGCGTCGCAACCTGCGCTGTAATGCTCATGAAGTATTGATCCCATGAGGGGCGGGTTGACCTGGGCATGGCCGCGCTCAGCCTGTGCCGAACTGACGGTCGCCGGCATCGCCGAGGCCAGGCACGATGTAACCGATCTCGTTTAGATTCGAATCGAGCACAGCGACATGAATCGGTACGTCGGGATGAGCATCATGCAGCGCCTTGACCCCTTCAGGGGCGGCGATAATGCCCACAAATTTAATGCGGCGCGCGCCCCAGCGTTTCAAGATATCAATGCAAGCCACGGCTGAGCCTCCCGTCGCCAACATCGGATCAAGCACCAGGCAAACCTGCACCGTGGGCGCGACCGGCAGCTTGTTGTAGTACTGCACAGGTCGCAGCGTTTTCTCGTCTCGATAAACGCCCAGGTGCCAAACCTCCGCGCCGGGCATCATTTCCCAAATGCCTTCGACCATACCTAAGCCGGCGCGCAAGATCGGCACCAGGCCAATTTTTTCGGCCAGGGCCGCGCCATTGGCCTGCCCCATGGGCGTCGTCACCGTGATTGCCGATAGCCCCAGGTCGCTCGTCGCTTCATAGGCCAACAGAATGGCAATTTCACGAATCAGCTCGCGAAATTTCTTAGGCTCGGTTTCGATGTCGCGCAGCAGAGCAACCTTGTGGCAAATGAGCGGATGATTCGAGATGTATAAACCTTCCACCGTTTAGCGCTCCCAGTCAATCTGAGTGGGCGCCAAACCACGTCGGACCAGGCGCTCAACCTCCTGTTGACATTTCAAACAGAGCGTGGCGTCCGGCTTGACTTCCAGACGCGCCGGGTCAATCGGTTGACCACAACGCTCGCACACCCCATACAGCCCCTTATCAATGGCGCGCAATGCACTGATAGTTTGTTCGAGGCGACGCTCCAACGTGTTGAGCAAGGCCAGATTCTTCTCGCGCTCAAAAAGGTCTGGGTCGCCTTCCTCGGCGTCAATGTCCACTTCGCCTTTCAACCATTCACCCAAATGTTGAATTTTGGCTTCAATCTCTGCGCGTTCGGCTTCCAGCTTCGCTCGTTCACGATCCACAAAATCATCGCGGTTCATGTAACATGGTCTCCATGACCTGACATTCGTCGCAGCCAGGGTTGCATCCCGTGCCACTCTGGGGTTGTCCCCTTGCCATTATCGTTCGCGGCGCAGCAACGCCGCTGCGCCAAAAGCGCGCCTGTTATACCATGAAATGAAATTTCAGTCAATACCCCCGTCCCTC
>DAISHS010000199.1:0-7880 GCA_036822415.1 Chloroflexota bacterium | reverse complement strand
GCTGGCCGGCGCACTGGCCGCCGCCACCCTCGATCACTACCTGTTCAACCTGACCTACCCGCACATGAGCAGCCTGCTGTGGCTGTATCTGGGGCTGGCCGTGGCAGCCGCGCTGGTGGAACAGCCAGGCGCGCAGCCGTCACATGCACCTCACCCTGACCATTTGGGGCGCTGATGCCCCGATGTTATAATCACCCAACGCCGCCCTGGTCCCCCCCACACCGTACCGGCGATTCCCAATCTGTTGCGCTGAGAATAGGCCCTATGTCAACGAACCGTCGTAAGCGACCTGCTTTTTCCGATCGCGCCAGGGGCTTGCCCTGGCTGCTGCTTATCGTCCTGCTGCTGACCAGCTGCGGTCAGCCCAACGTTGCGCCGACGCCCACGCCGACCAAGACGCCCAAAGCGCCGGCAGGCCAGGCCACCGACGCGCCCAAAGCCGCGGAGGCGACCGCGACGCCGGTGATCCGGCCGACCGACACGCCCGCGCTGCCGACCGACACCCCGGCGCCGCCGACTGACACGCCGACGGCAACGCCCCCGCCGAACGATTATCTCGACCCGGCCAAAGACCCTAACCTGGCGCCGTTCACCGGGCTGCCGCTGACCGATGCAGCCGTGCGTGATCGGCGGCCGCTGGCGATCAAAGTGGCGAACACCGAAAATGTGCGTCCGCAAAACGGCTTGAGCAAGGCAGACGTGGTGATCGAGCAGCGCGTCGAGTATAACTTGACCCGGTTCACGGTCATTTACTACAGCCAGGGCGCAGAGCGCGTCGGTTCGATCCGCAGCGCCCGTCTGCCCGACCTGGAATGGCCGGCCGTGTTTGATGCCGTGCTTTGTTTCTCCGGCGGCGTGGAGCCAGTGCGCCAGAAGCTCTACGCGTCAGATTTTGCCGATCGCATCCTGGAGCAAGCGCGCAACGGCAGCGCCTATTTTCGCGACCCCAACATTGCGGTGCCGAACAACCTTTTTGCCAGCACCACCACCCTGTGGAACGTGGCCGCCGCGCGCGGCTGGAACAAACGGCCGCAGCCAGCGCTGGGCTGGGTGTTCAGCAATAACCCGCCAGCCGCCGGGCGCGGCGTCTCCAGCCTGAAGATTCCGTATCCCACCGGCAGTGATCGTGTGGAGTGGCGCTATGACGCGGGCAGCGGCCGCTGGCTGCGCTGGCAAGGCGGCGTCGCGCAGAAAGATGCAACGACCGGCGCCCAGCTGACCAGCGCCAACGTCGTGGTCATGGCCGCCAATCATGTGCCGACGCTCATCCTGGAGCACGACACGGTGGATCGCGGCGTCAACCGTTCGATTGAAATCCAGGTGTGGGGCGAAGGCCCGGCCACGGTTTACCGCGATGGGCAGGCTTACCAGGGCAAGTGGATACGCAGCGGCCGTCAGGATCCCCTGCGCTTCGTGGATGCGAACGGCAACTTGATCCCGCTCAAGCCGGGCAACACCTGGATGGAGCTGATTCCGCTGGACATGACGGTGACGACGCAGTAAGCGCCAGGGACATAACGCAGGATGCAGAAAGTCCTGCGCGCAGTTGCTGGCGCATGCCTGCGCGCGCCAGCGCACAGTTTCGTGCGTGATGAGGAGCAAATTCCATGAAGATTCAACGGTCTGGGCGTTGGTTACGGGTGTTGATGGGGCTGGTCATTCTGTTGACCGCGCTGGTGGGGCCGGCCGGGGCGACGCCAGCGCCGGCCGATGGCACGGTTGCGCCGTTCACGGGACTGCCGGTGCGTGACCCGAAGATTCTGGCGCGACGACCGTTGGCGATCAAGGTGGCGAACACCCAGAACGTGCGTCCGCAGGCTGGGCTGAGCAAGGCCGATGTCGTGATCGAGCAGCGCGTCGAATACAACCTGACGCGCATGACGGCTATTTATCACAGCCAGGGCGCGGAGCGCGTCGGCTCGATCCGCAGCGCGCGCCTGCCCGATCTGGAATGGCCGGTGATCTTCGATGCGGTGCTCTGCTTCTCTGGCGCTTCCACCGAAGTGCGCAAGATGCTGTACGAGTCGGACTTCAAGGAGCGGCTGCTGGAGCAGGCGCTCAATGGCCCGGCCTACTTCCGCGATCCCAAGCGCGCCGTGCCGCACAATCTGTTTGCCAGCACGACGACCCTTTGGAACGTGGCGCAGAAGCGGGGCTGGAACAAGGCGCCCGAGCCGAAGCTCGGCTGGGTCTTCGACGCCGCCGTCCCCAGCGGGGGCAGCGCCGCGACCACGCTCAAAATTCCCTATCCCACGCCAAGCGATCGGGTGGAATGGCGCTACGATCAGGCTCACACGCGCTGGCAGCGCTGGCAAGGCGGCGTGATGCACAAAGATGCCGCTACCAACGCTCAGCTGACCGCGGCCAATGTCGTGGTGCTGACCGCGGTGCACGTGGCAACGCCCATTTTGGAGCACGGCACGGTTGATGTGGGCATCAATCGCTCGATCGAGATTCAGGTTTGGGGCGAAGGCGCGCTCACCCTCTACCGTGATGGCAAGGCCTATGCTGGCAAGTGGGTGCGTGCTGACCGCAACGCGCTTTTCACCTTCCTGGACAGCAACGGCCAGGTCATCCCCCTGCGGCCTGGGAACACCTGGATCGAAATCGTCACGCCAGAGATGAAGATCACGGCGTCATAAACCTGCCAGGCGAGGAGCGTCCATGTCCGACGATATTCATAGCGACCCCTTACCCGATCTGAGCACGCTGTCGCCAACGCTGCGCGCGTACATCGAGATGCTGCAGGCCGAAAACCGCAGCCTGCGCACTGAACTGGAGCAGGTGAAGGGCGTGCGCCGCCCACTTTCCCCGGCCGCGCCCCGCGTCAGCGCCCCCCGCGCGCCCGCGGCCGAGCTGGCCGAAGCAGAGCCGCTCAATCTGCCGGCCATTCAGTATGCGGCAGGCACCATGCTGATCAGCATCAGCGGCCAGGGCGTGCTCAAGCGCACGCCGCTCAACGCCTATGGCAAGCAGCGCCGGGGCGGCATGGGCGTTTACGACATCAAGCTCAAGGATGACGACGCGCCGGCCTTTTTGCTCGTTGCGCTGGAAGCGGAGACGCTGGTGCTGGTGACGACCCGCTGTCGCGCCTTCCGTGTGCTTGTGAGCAGCCTACGCCTGGCGGAGGTGCGTGACCGCGGCGAAAGCCTGACCGAACGCCTGCGCCTGACCGCGGGCGAAAAGATCAGCGCGGTGTTGGCTGTCAACGACGCCAACGAGAGCGATCTTCCCTGGGTGTTGTTAGGCTCCGCCAGCGGCGTCGTTCGCCGCATGCGCCGCAACTATGTCGGCCCTAACCTGGCCGACGGCACCATTCTGTATGATCCCAAGGAGGGCGGCCCGCCCAGCGTGATGTGTCTGAGCCGCGGCGATGGCGACCTTTTCCTGGCAAGCAACACCGGGCTGGGTATCCGCTTCGAAGAGAAGCTGGTATCCCACCGGGGCACGCGCGGCATCAGGCTGACGCCGCAAGAACGCCTGATGGGGGTGGCGCCGCTGCCCGCGGATGGCAGCGTGCTCCTGGTCAGCGCGGACGGGCAGGGCGTGCGTCGCTCGATGGACAGCTTCGCCGCCAGTAAATCGGCCGGCGGACAGGGCAAGATCGCGATCAAGACCAACGCTCTGGTGGCCGCCCTCTCAGTCAATGAGGCCGATGAAGTGCTGTGCATCAGCGCGTTTGCCAAGCTGATCCGCTTCGACGCGGCCGAAGTGCCGCCGCGCAGCAGCGTGGCGCAGGGGGTCAACGTGATGGAATTACGCGGCGATCGGGTCACGGCGGCCACCGTAATCACCCCGCCGGGGTAACGCGCGCACGGCTGTATGGTTTTGGGAAAGAAAAGAATGACGCCCGCCAAGCATTCTCAGGTCATTAGCGCCGAAGCGCTGCAAAACTTTCTGGTCGGTGAATTTCCCCAGACCACGATTCAGATCGAAGCGGTAGGCCAGGGCCAGGCGCGCATCCGCCAGCCCATTGCCGCGCGCCATCTGCGCCCCGGCGGCACAGTCTCCGGCCCTACGCTGATGACCGTGGCCGACACCGCCATGTATATGGCGCTGCTGGGCGACATCGGCCTGGCGCCGCTGGCAGTGACCGTCAGCCTGAACATCAACTTCTTGCGCCGGCCGCGCGCCGGGCGCGACATCATCGGCGAGGCGCGTCTGCTCAAGCGCGGACGCCGCCTGGCCGTGGGCGAGGTTTTCATCTATTCGGCGGATGACCCCGACCCCGTGGCGCACGCCACCGTGACCTATGCGATTCCCGACGCAACCTGACCAGAAATTAGCCACAGAGAACACAGAGAATGGACTTGAAAATGTCTGCGTGCATTGTTGCACGCAGACATTCGCTTGTTCGCGGGATGGGCATTTCTGCTCAGTCGTCGTGACGACCTCAGTTGTTCTTCAGGGCAGGCGATGGCAATATCACGGCCGCCAGGCGCTGATGCTGAAGCCGAAGCCTTTGGGGGTCATCGAAGGCAGGTAGGCCTTCTTCAGCCGGTAGTTTGCCGGATCCAGGGCCAGCTCGGCATGGTGCAGCAACGTGGCGATGACCAGCATGATCTGCACCTCGGCCAGACCCGCGCCCAGGCAGGTGTGGGGGCCAGCGCCAAAGGGGGCAAAGACGCCGCGTTTCTTGTGCTCCATACGCGGTTCGCTAAAGCGTGTAATGTCGAAGCGGTAGGGATCGGTGTAAAACTGGGGGGCGAAGTGAGGCGCGGCGTTCGCCACCATGAAATGCTCGCCTTGGGGGATTACATAACCGCCAAACTCGAAGTCACGGGCGGCGATGCGCGGCAGCACACCGGCCACAGGATAGAGGCGCAGCGTTTCCAGCGCGGTGGCATGCAGGGTGGGCATGGCGCGCAGGCTCTCGGCGCTTGGCGTGCCATTGCCAAAGGCCTGGTCGGCTTCGGCGCGGACGCGCGCCAGGATGTCAGGGTGTTTCAGCAGCTCATACAGCATGAAGGAAGAAACGTTGGCGACCGTGTCGAGGCCAGCAAAGTAGCCCGCCAGGGTCAGGAAAAGCGCTTCATCGTTGCTGAGGAATTCGGGGTCTTGCTGGCTGGCATCGGCCAGATTGTCCAGGAAGTTGTCTTCATCCGCGGCCGGGCGGTTGGCCTGTCGCTCGCTGAACACCGTGCGCGCAAATTCCTTGACGCGTGCTCGCGCACGCTGGTATTCCGGCTTGTTGATCTTGTTGGCCGGCTTTGCACGCGAGATGTAAACTTCCATCAGGGTATTCCACCACAGCACGATGTCGTCGAAATGATCCGCCGGCATGCGCCCATTGCTCAGCAGCCCCAAGACGTCGGCGGTCAGGCGCTGCATGAAGTAGACGCCTGGAATCCGTGCGCCCAGCGCGTGGCGGTGGAGAGATTCCAGCGCCACATTGGTCACCAGCGGGATGTTGGTCGCCACGGCCTCGCGCGAAAAGCTTTGGCGCAAGAGGCGCCGCATGCGGGCATGCTCCGGGCCATCCAGCATCGTCAGGGTTTTGCGGCCGCCAAAATCGCGCACCACCGGTTCCCAGATATCCCAGGCGGTGAAGGCGTCGGCCTGCGCCGCCATGGCGATGTTGATCTCAGGCCCGGCCAGCACCTTGAACTCGCGTCCCAGGGCGCGCACGCGAAAGACGTTGCCCAGCTGGCGATACTGGGTGTAGAAAAAATCCTGGGCATCCTGCGCCAGCGCGAGGATGCTCCCCACGAAGGGCAGGCCCGGCGCCAGGGGTGGGGGGGTAGATGAGATAGCGGTTGTCATAAGTTTCCTTAACAGTTGAGTTTTTGCTGGGGGGCAACGCACTATAGACGGCAGCCGCCGCGCGAACGCCACTCGCCGCGGCGGGCGTCAGGCTTCCAACAGCAGAGCCTCCGGGTCTTCGATCAGCTGTTTGACCTTGACCAGGAATTGCACCGCCTCGCGGCCATCCACGATGCGGTGATCGTAGCTGAGCGCCAGGTACATCATGGGCCGGATGACGATCTGCCCGTTGAGCACGACCGGCCGCGGCTCGATCTTGTGCATGCCCAGGATGCCCACCTGCGGCGGGTTGAGAATGGGCGTGCTCAGCAGCGACCCAAAAACGCCGCCGTTGGTGATGGTGAACGTACCGCCGCGCAGGTCATCCAGGGTCAGGGTATTCTTATCCACCTTTTGGGCAAAATCCTTGATGGCCTGCTCGATCTGGGCAAAGGTCAGGCGATCGGCATCGCGCAGCACCGGCACCACCAGGCCCTCGGCCGCCCCAATCGCCACGCCAATGTCATAGTAGTGCTTGGTGACAATCTCATCACCGTCAATTTCCGCGTTGAGCAGCGGAAAGGCCTTCAGCGCGCCGATGACCGCTTTGGTGAAGAAGGACATGAAGCCGAGGCCGATGCCATGCTGCTCCTTGAATGAGTCTTTGCGCCGGCTGCGGATATCCATCACTGCGCTCATATCCACCTCGTTGAAGGTGGTCAGCATGGCGGCTGACTGCTGCGCCTCGACCAGGCGCCGGGCGATGGTTTGACGGCGCCGGCTCATGCGCACGCGGTCGACGCGCCGCCCATCCTCGGCCTTGAAGACGGGGGCGGCGTTGCTGGCCGCCGGCGCTGCCGGGGCAGGCTGCGGGGGCGGTGGCGCCGGCGCCGGCGGTTCAGCCGGGGGCTGCGCGGCAAAGCCCTGCACATCGCGCTTGGTCACGCGGCCGCCGGGGCCGCTGCCAGGCACCCGGCTGACGTCTACGCCCGCCTCCTGCGCCACGCGGCGCGCCACCGGCGTCGCGTGCTCATCCGCACGCGGCGCGGCTGCGGCGCTGCGGGCTGCGGGCGGCGCAGAGGCGACTGCGCCCGCCACATCGAGCAGGCCAAGCACCTGACCGACCTTGACATCGCTGCCCTGTGGCTGACTGATCTGCGCCAGCACGCCGGCTTGCTCCGCGCCCACCTCCAGGTCCACCTTGTCGGTTTCCAGGCGCACCAACGCCTCACCCACGGCGACCGCATCGCCTTCCTTTTTCAGCCATTCCGCCACCGTCGCCTCGACGACCGATTCCCCCAGGGCGGGCACTACGATATTGCTGGGCATGTCATTTCTCCTCAAGGATAAGACTTACGCCGTTGAACGACTCTTTGCCATCCGCGCGATCGCCGCGGCGAACTCATCGCCTCAGGCGGTTATGGCGCTTCGTGGTCGTGATGCTCCTCGGTCGAAGCGCCAAGCTGCGGCGCCAGCGGCTCGATGGCGCGGCCGACGATGTAGCCCGTGCTGCCGAGAAGGATCATGACGACCATCAGAACGCTCAACGAGCGCCTGGCCGCCAGGGCGCCGCGATCCGTGATGACATGACGGAAGATGACGATGACGGCAGACACCAGGCCGACCAGCTCCGAGAGCTTGCACACCAGGCCGCCCGCGTCAATCTCTTCCGGTCCGTGGCCAAAGGGCGCGGGCAAAGCCCGTGTGATGAGCCACAGAATGATCAAAGCGCCGGCCAGCAGCGCGCCGGTCTGCATCAGCCGCAGCGTTGGGCGCCAAACGATGGCAACCGCCCACACCAGCTCGATCACTCCCACCACAATGAAAAACAGCCCATGCGCCGGCGCATGTTCCCAATGCTCTGGCGCAACGATAAAATGAATGATGCCCGCCGCGCCGATCGCTGCCGCAGCAAGGAGTTCAAAGAGGGCTCTTGATCTTACCTGATTCATGGTTTGCTCACTCCTGCATCCTCGTTTCCTACCAGGGTCAGAATATGATATAGGGCGTGCGTTTAGCGCGCTTGATCGGCGCGCTGCCACCATACGAAGGTGGCGGCGACGCCGATGAAAGCGGTCAGTAGCACCATCAGATAACTGTGCAACGCAAGCGCCTGTGCGCTCGCCCCGCCCATCCCG
>DAISHS010000198.1:0-7885 GCA_036822415.1 Chloroflexota bacterium | reverse complement strand
CCATCCGTGAGGGTGGACGCACCGTGGGCGCCGGCGTCATCACCAAGATGATGAACTAAGTGACTTGAGCGGTGGATGCCGATTGGCATTGCACTGATAGATGGGATAAAACATCATGGCCAAAAAAGCAGTGCGCACGGTCATTACGCTGGCGTGCACCGAGTGCAAAGAGCGTAATTACGTTTCGGAAAAGAATCGGCGCAACGACCAGGGGCGCATGGAGCTGGCGAAGTACTGCTCCCGCTGTCACAAGCACACGCCTCATCGCGAAACGCGCTAATAGGGTTGACTGAAGCGAGAGAGGCGAGGCCCAATGCCTGAGCCTTGCCCTCTCGCCTCTTTGCTGGATCGTTTGCCTAGGCCAGTAGCTCAATAGGTAGAGCATCGCTCTCCAAAAGCGAGGGTTGCGGGTTCAAATCCTGCCTGGCCTGCCTGATTGTGTCACTCTTACTGGATACACGAGACACCACCTCCGTTCTGGTTAGTTTTGATGGAGACTGGTGTCTTGATGTGTAAGAGGCCCATTGATATTGCACCGATGTGAGAAGGCTCGTGAATAAATCTGTGACCGTCAACACCAAAGAAAATCCGATTGTCAAGTATTTCAAAGATACGCGGGCCGAGCTGCGCAAAGTAACCTGGCCCACGCGTGAAGAGGCCACCAATTTAACGGTCGTCGTGCTTGTCGTTACCTTCTCGATGGCATTGATACTGGGGGCCGTAGACTTCTTGTTTGCCCAGTTCTTCCGTCTGTTGGTTGGCGGCTGATTCGGATCTGGCACTGATGTATGAACAATGTAATGTTGGACGAATTAAACCTGGATGATGAGCCGACTACTCGCCCATTGGTCATCACGGATGACGGTGAGGTAGAGGTAGCCGCTGAGGCTGTGGATGCAGAGCCGGGGGCTGAACGCCACTGGTATGTCATTCACAGCTATTCTGGTTATGAAAACAAGGTCAAAAAAAACCTTGAGCACCGCGCGGCTTCGATGCATGATGTGGGCGGCGACCGCATCTACCAGGTGATTGTTCCGACTGAAGAAGAAGTCGAATTGAAGGACGGCAAGCGCCGCACCATCGAGCGCCGGGTGTTTCCCGGTTACATCCTGGTTGACATGATTATGGATGAAGACTCGTGGTACGTCGTGCGCAACACCCCTGGAGTCACCGGCTTCGTCGGCATGGGGAACAAGCCAACGCCTCTCAGCCAGGAAGAAGTGGACAAGATCATGCGCCGCATCGAAGACGTGGCGCCCAAGATCAAAATTAGCTTCAAGGTTGGGCAAAAAGTGCGTCTGGTGGGCGGCCCATTTGCTGATTTTACCGGCTCCGTGGACGAGATTTCGCCTGAAAAGGGCAAGGCCCGCGTCATGGTCTCGTTCTTCGGCCGCGAAACGCCGGTTGAAGTTGACTTTTTGCAGCTGGAAAAAGTCTAAACTGAGCAAGTACTGAAATTTAGAGACATAAACGTCATACACGAACAAGGTGCGGCCTGGTGCGGTGGGCGCCGCACCTTTGTTTTGAGAGATGAGGTTTTGGAAAATAGGTTTTAGAAATAGGTTAGAAACAGGTTTTAGAAAGGAAGTCTAATGGCGAAGAAAGTCAAAGCAATTGTCAAGCTCCAGCTAAACGCCGGCAAGGCAAACCCGGCCCCGCCGGTTGGCCCGGCGCTTGGTCAGCACGGCGTCAACCTGATGGCCTTCTGCAAGGAGTACAACGCGCGTACCGCGGCTCAGACGGGCATGATTATCCCGGTCGAAATTACGGTTTTCCAGGATAATTCGTTCACGTTTGTCACGAAGACGCCGCCGGCGGCTGATCTCTTGAAGAAGGCGGCCAATGTCGCCAAAGGCTCAGCGACTCCGAACACCAAGCCTAGCGGTAAGATCACGCGCGCCCAGCTGCGCGAGATTGCAGAAACCAAAATGAAAGACCTGAACGCCAATGATCTCGCGGCCGCCATGAAAATGGTTGAAGGCACCGCGGCCAGCATGGGTATTACGGTCGTCGAATAATTCGTTTGCGCACGTGGGAGAAGAAACCTTCTTCGATTGCACCACAGGAGTTTTAGAATGTCTAAGCACGGAAAGAAATACATTGCCGCGGCGGCCAAAGTAGACCGCAATCAGTACTACACGCCGCAGGATGCCATCAACCTAGCCAAAGAAACGGCTTTCACCAAGTTCGATTCCACCGTCGAAATTCACCTGCGCATGGGCGTTGATCCGCGCCACGCCGATCAGCAAGTACGCGGCGTCGTGGTCATGCCTGCCGGCACGGGCAAGCAGGTGCGCATTCTCGCCTTTGCCGAGGGCGACGGCGCCCGCCTGGCGACCGAAGCCGGCGCCGATTTCGTTGGCTCCGATGACATGATCAAGAAGATCCAGGAAGGCTGGCTCGACTTTGACCTGGTCTTGGCGACGCCGCAGGTCATGGGTAAGGTGGGTCGTCTGGGTAAGGTGCTCGGCCCCCGTGGCTTGATGCCCAGCCCTAAGACCGGCTCGATCGTGCAGCCCGAAGACCTTCCGCGCGTGATCAAAGAAGCGCGGCAGGGCCGTGTGGAATTTCGCGTCGACAAGACGTCCAACATTCACATGCCAGTGGGCAAGGCGAGCTTTACTCACGAGCAGCTGACCGAAAACTTATCGGCCATTATGGACGCCATTATTCGCGCCAAGCCTGCTGCGGCCAAGGGCACTTATGTCCGCCGCGCCACCTTGACCACCACGATGGGCCCTGGTATTCGGATGGATGCCAACCTGGCTTCTGCTTTGAAGCCGACCGCTTAATCTGCTTATCCAACGGTTGAAAGCTATCTCTGGGGACCTCCCGTGCCCCCGAGGCAGCTTTTTTACCGAGATAATAAAATAGAATAGCCGCCGCATGAGCCGATGACCGCAGGTTGTTGGACGCTTGCTTGCCAGGCGTCACGTAAACCCTGCTGAGGCGAAGCTGCCACGATGACTCACTCTGTGTTCAACAGAGCGTTTTGATCTGTGCGCCTTCGTGTCTTCGGCACGAAGGCTTTTTTATTGCTACCATAGGCCCGCAGCGATATGCGTCGCTTTGCGGGGCGTAACGATCATTTATACTGTGAGAGGGGGTGACTCGATTGCCGCTGACTCGAAAAGAAAAACAGAAGTTTATTGATCAGTATTCTGAGCGCCTGCAAAAGAGTCAGGCTGTGGTTGTGCTCCGCAACAACGGCCTGACTGTGGCTGAAATCACCGCGCTGCGCAAAAAGCTGCGCGAGGCCGATGCCATGTTCCAGGTGACAAAGCATACACTGTTCAAAATCGCGTTGAAGAACAGCAAGTTCCCGGTGCCAGAAGGTATGTTTGCCGGCACGTTGGGCGTTTGCTACTTCACCGGTTCAGTCCAAACATCCACCAAGATGCTGCTGGATGCACTCAAGGAGCAGAAGAAGCTGGAGCTTGTCGGCGCGCTTCTGCCAGATGATGTGTTTGGGGCTGATGAGGTCAAGCGTCTGGTTGACCTGCCAACCCGTGAACAGTTGCTGGCGCAGCTGCTCGGCGCGGTTCAAGGCCCGGCAACCAACCTGGTTGGCGTCCTGCAGGCGCCGCTGCGTGAGATCATTACGGTTTTGCACGCACGTTCAGAAAAGGCAGAAGAGAACGCTGCCTGATGCGGTAGCCATGAGGCGTCCGCGCACTATTCAACAAATAACAACCTTTCTTTGAAACGTAAGAGGAGATCCATCATATCATGTCTGAGAAATTGCAGAAGTTGGTCGAAGAGCTCGATGCTCTGACCCTCAAGGAAGCCGCTGAACTGTCCAAAATTCTCCAGGAGCGCTGGGGCGTTAGCGCCGCCGCGCCGATGGCCATGGGCGCGGCTGTTGCCGGCGCCGCTGCGCCAGCTGCTGAAGCTCCCGCGCCGGTTGAAGAGCAGACCGAGTTCGACGTCGTCCTCAAGGACGTTGGCGCCAAGAAGATCAATGTGATCAAGGCTGTTCGCCAGGTGACGAACCTGGGCCTGAAGGAAGCGAAGGATTTGGTCGAGTCCGCGCCGGCGACGGTGTTGGCTGCTGTAACGAAGGAAGTTGCCGCGAACGCCAAGCAGGTTATCGAAGCCGAAGGCGCTGTGGTCGAAGTCAAGTAAGCACGGGGGAACGCAACCTCAAGGCCGCCAGGTGTGACTTGGCGGCCTTTTCTTTTCTCAGCAGGCTTCGTAAAATTGACGGTTGGTGGTATCATTAACACTTCTGGCTGAGTTATACCGCATAACGATGAAAGACGATGCAGACTACTGAGTAAAATCGCTTTTTGCGCGATGATGCCCGGACGCTTATGGTTGTTCCTTGTCTTAGTTACCTACATTGCCTACCCATTTTGCCTGGCTAACTAACCTGAGCAATTCAACGTTTTTCCCGCAAATATCTATTGACCATAGCTTGGAGAGAAACTTATGAATTCGTGGTTTGAGTTCGACAAAAAACCGCTCTATCTGACCTGGCTGCTGGCCGTTGGCCTGGCGGCGACGCTGTTCCTGTGGAGCAACGTGGCCTCCGCGGCAACCGTGATCGCGGCCGAAACGATGCAGCCGTCAGCTAAATCGAGCGAATCCGTTCGCCACACGGGGCCGTCTGCCCTGACAGTCATGGTCAATTCAACCGATGATTTTGTGGATGCGACTCCAGGGGATGGCGTCTGCGAATCTTCCCTCGGTTCAGGTAATTGCAGCCTGCGCGCGGCCATTCAAGAAAGTAATGCCTGGCCCGGGCCGGATACGATCGTGCTGCCGGCCGGCGTCTACAATTTTGGCCTCTTTGGCACGAATGAGGATGCGGCCGCCACGGGCGATTTGGACATCACCGATAGTGTGGTGATCAGCGGCGCGGGCTCCAGTGCGGTGATCGTTGATGCAGACGATTTAGATCGCGTGTTCGATATCTGGTCTACGGGCGACGTGACGATCACGGGCCTCCAGATTCAGTATGGCTGGCTCTATTCGGCCAACGGCGGCGGCATCAGACACAACGACGGTCACTTGATCCTGCAAGATGTGATAGTGCGCAACAATTTTGTCGCCTGCGGCGAAAAAGCGTCGAGCGCCGGCGGCGGTTTTTTCGGTGTAGGGGGCGGCATCGCGACGTTCAGCGGCCAGCTTGATTTGCAGGATGTGACGATTCAGGACAATGGCGCGCAGTGCAGCGCCGGTGGGCTGTTCATCGGCAGCAGCCAGGTGTACATGACGGCCAGCAGCCTTCTTTCCAATACCACCTATTATGGAGACGGCGGCGGAATTTATAACACCCTGGGCCGTATCGAGATCGTTGATTCCACCGTGCAAGGTAATCAAGCCGGCTCCAATGGCGGGGGCCTGAGTAATATCGCGGGGAGCGTTGCGGTGGTGGATGCCAGCACCTTCAGCGGCAACGTGGCTTCTTTCGATGGCGGCGGCATTGCCAATACCGGCGACTTGCAGGTCATCAATAGCACCCTCAGCGGCAATCGCAGCAACGGCAACGGCGGCGGTATCTTCGCCTCTGCGGGCGCGCTTAATAACCTGACCAATGCCACGATTGCGGCGAATCAAGCGGACGCCACTGAGGGGGATGTGGGCAATGGCGGCGGCATTTTCAATCTTGGCAGCCTGTTTGCGCTGACCAACACGATCATTGCTGGCAATCTCGATCTATCTACGGGCGTTCTGCAACCCGACTGCGGAGACAACGGCGGGTCATGGGGCGCCGTGTCGTACAATCTGATCGGCAACAACGCCGGTTGTACAGACGTTCTGGTGAATGGGGTGAATGGCAACCAGGTTGGCGACAATACGCTTCCCCTCGATCCCCAGTTGACTCCCTTGCAGGCCAATGGCGGGCCGACCTTGACGCATGCGCCCAACCTGGGCAGCCCAGCCGTAGACATGGGGGCGAACGTCAGTTGCCCTGAACTTGATCAGCGCGGCCTGGCGCGCTTTGCCGGTCTTGGCTGCGACGTGGGCGCGGTGGAGCGCCAGGACACGCCCCAGGAAGGCTTTGTTTTTGTCGTCAACAGCGCGGCTGATGAGGGCGAGGGGGTTTGCGGGGTGGTGCAGTGCACGCTGCGCGAGGCAATTCAGGCGGCCAACGATCACCCCAACGATGGCCTGCCCGATGAGATCCATTTTGCGATCCCTGGCGCCGGCGTCCATACGATTACGCCGGCCTTCGGACTTCCAGATGTGAGCGATCCTGTCATCATCAACGGCCTGACGCAGCCCGGCGCCAGCTGTGCGTCCTGGCCGCCGACCCTGCTGATCGAGGTGGACGGCAGCGCCACGGCGAAAACAGGCGGCTTGACCCTGCTGGGCGGCAGCACGCTGAACGGTCTGGTCATCAATCGCTTCTCTGGGGAAGGGGTTGCGCTGAGCGGCGTAACGGAAAACACGCTGACCTGCAACTTCATTGGTACGGATGCCAGCGGTCAGGAAGCGCTGGGCAATGGCGCCAGCGGTGTCTTGGTTTGGTCGAACAACAACCTCATCGGCGGCCAAACGCCAGAGAGCCGCAACCTGCTGTCGGGCAACCTGGGCGACGGCATCACAGTCATTAGCAGCGTTGATGGGGATTCGAAGTATCACGCGCCTACCCCTGCGTCCCGTCAGCAGGGCGGCAGCGCCAACCTGGTGTGGGGCAACTTCATCGGTACCAATGTCTATGGCAGTGCAGCCCTGGGCAATCATGCCAATGGCGTCACGATCCTCAGCTCATATGACAGCGCCTATTTCAACGTCATCGGCGGCGCGACGTCTGGCGCGCAAAATGTCATCTCCGGGAATGGAGAGCATGGCATCTATCTATCGAACTGGAGCAGAAGCAACTGGGTTCAGGGCAACAAAATTGGCAGCGACGCCGAGGGTCATGCCCCGGTGGGAAACGGCGGCAGCGGCGTCTACCTCGACAATGCCAGCGACAACTTGATTGGCGGCGCGTCTCCGGGAGAGGGCAACCGGATCGCCTTCAACGGCGCTGATGGCATCACCGTGATCAATAGCTACCGGGACACTTTTCTGGGCAACCAGATCGAGCTGAACGCGGGCCTGGGCATTGATCTCGACGGCAACGGGCCGACGCCGAATGACATTGGCGACTATGATAATAAAGGCGCCAACGGCGATCAGAATTACCCCCTGGTGCTCAGCGCCGTGCCAGATGGCGTTTCCACCCTGATTCGGGGCCGTCTCGACTCCAGCGCCAAACAGACGTTCAACCTCGAATTTTTCGATAACAGCGCGTGCGACGCCAGCACGTATGGCGAAGGGGAGACGCCGCTTGCCGCCCTCAGCGTTAGCACCGGCCTGAGCGGCAGCGTTCCCTTCTCGATCACCGTGCCGTTCAATTTGCCGCTGAATCATTTCATCACGGCCACCGCGACTGACAGCCACGGCAACACCTCTGAATTTGGCCCTTGCCAGGCTGTCGGCCCTAACAATGTCACCTGGCCGTTGGCTTACCCGCTTCCCTTGACCGCGCCCACCTCTCCCAGCGCTTCGACCTTGTATGGCGCGATCGACCAGTATCTCAGCCGGTTAGGGCAATCACGCTGGTATAAGATCAGGGTGATGCCGCAGAGCAAACTGACGATTAAGCTGACCAACCTGCCGGCCAACTATGATTTGACCCTTTTCAAGGATATCGCCCAGGTTTACCAAACGCTGAACCCGCCGCAGTCGCTGACCGACCTGGCGCAGTTGGGCGCCGAGTTCGCGCCGGACGCCTTCAGCCCCGATGTCTACAGCCCGGACGTGTACAGCCCCGATGTCTACAGCCCCGACATGTACAGCCCGGACGTCTACAGCCCGGACGTGTACAGCCCGGATGTCTACAGCCCGGACGTGTACAGCCCGGATGTCTACAGCCCGGACGTGTACAGCC
>DAISHS010000197.1:0-7906 GCA_036822415.1 Chloroflexota bacterium | reverse complement strand
GACGTCGGAGTGGCCCGACACCAGCGGGGCGACGAGCGGGAGCAGGGCGTCGAGCACCTGGCTGCTGCGCTGCACGCGCTGCGCGTATTCAGCGTAGCGCGTCGGGTTTGCCCGTTGCACCGCGGCGAGCAGATCATCGACCAGGCCGCGGCGCTCGCAGTATTCCAGCAGCAGCTGGATCTTGCGGCTCGTGCTCATGTCGGGGCCGAAGTCGGCGTAGACTGGGCGGAAGTGGTCGGAGCAGAGGGTGGTCAACTCCTCGTTGCTGAAGGCGACGTGCAGCAGCTCGCGCACGGCTGCGGAATGGGTGAATGGTGGCATGGTACCTCCGCACGGGCCGGTCAAGGGTGTCGCCGGAGCCGGTCGGCGGCTCCGCGCGGGCGAGTGGGGCAGGCGCGGCGCCTGCAAGCCCATGCTGGTATCATACCACAACTTTGGTTGGGAGGGAATGGGTCATATGCTGACGGATCACATTCGCAAGAGCCAGCCAAAGGCTGGCAGCGCAGCGATTCAACACCTGGCCAGGCCCGCGCCATCGAGATGTTCGGCGGCCACGCCTAGGTGAGTGAGAACGCCAGATAACGGAACGATCCGTAGGGACCGGCGCTGACGGTTGCATAGTCGTTCCAGTGCGAGAGGTACGTTCTTGAAAGAGCAATCGGGGCTTCGCGGCCCCGGGTGGTACCGGGCGCGGCATGGGACGCCCAGCGCAGAGTCCCCGCAATGGAATGTCCGTCGTGGATCCGAAACGCGGAGTCGGTCGTGGCCTTGCCGTTGGGTGTTTTCCAGTACGAAGAGTCATTGGTGAGGAGGATTGCCCAGCCCTGCACGCCGGGATGTGAAGAGATGATTTGCTCGATTCTCTGGACATCCTTCAGAAAGTCGTAGCGCCCGAGGTCCTGGGCGCTCTGGTCCTTGAGGAAAAAAGGCTCGCCGCCGGCGCTGAGGGCCAGGCCGCGTGTCTTGTACTTCAATTCGATGGCGACGGAACCCGTAGGGCCGGCGAGCCACAGGTCCAGATGGAGAATTTTGCCGGGAACGTGGACAGGCAGTTCCAGCCGCACCGCCATGTCGGGGAGACGTGCATGGAGATCCCAGGCGAGGGCGTGCTGGAAGTCCGCTTCCGAATGAAAGATGGGGCGGCTGGCAGCAAGGCGGGACATGGCTTCATGGATGTCAACGATCACGGGCGAGCCTCCTGCGCTGGGCGCTTGCGGAATGATGGCTAACGGCTACGCCGCGTTTGCGGTCGCGAAAATGACCAGGCCTCGACTAATTTACGGACGCTGGCTCGTCGGTCGGCGCCCAGGGGCGGATCAAAATTTCGCCGAACAGGCCGGCCTGCTCGGTGCGCACTTTGCGTTGCTTCATCATCTCCAGGACGGCCAGCAGCGTGATGACGATTTCGACGGCGGAGTTGGCTGCCTCCAGCAGATCCCTGAAATGGACGCCGCGCGCGGCTGGCGTCAGCGCGTGGACACGGGCGGTGATGAGGACGATTTTGTCGTGCACGGTGAACGGCAGCGGCGTCACCACGGCCCCGGCCGGCTGAGTCGGCGGCAGGCTGATGAGCGCCCGCTGCACGGCCTTGAGCAGGGCAGACAGATTCCCCTCCCCCGGCCCTGGCGGCCGCACGATCAGCGGGGGCAACGCGCCGCGCACATACATCGGCGCGTGAGCTTCCTCCTGTTGACGGAGAGCTTGCGCCGCCAACTTGAAGCGGCGGTACTCACGTAACTGCTGCGCCAGCGCTTCAGCCGGGTCTTCCTCATCCGGCTCGGGCGCGGGCGGCCTGGGCAGCAGCGCCCTGGACTTGATCCACAGGAGCTTGGCGGCCACCACCAGAAAATCGGCCAGGGCGTCCCCCTGGGTCTCATCCACAGCCCCCTGCAGCTGCCCCAGGTATTCCAGGTATTGACCGGTCACCTGCGCCAATGACACGGCGGTGATGTCAAGCTCGTCGCGTTCGATCAAATGCAGCAGCAAATCCAGCGGCCCTTCGAACACGGGCGCTTGCTGAATTCTGAATTCAGCATGTTGAACGCTGAATTCAGAATGTTGAATGTCGGATATCAAAACCTCAGCGCCCAATCATTCCCCCAATCTCTGTCCTCTGCCCTCTGACCTCTGACCTCTGACCTCTGTCCTCTGCCCTCTGTCCTCTGACCTCTGCCCTCTGTCCTCTGCCCTCTGACCTCTGCCCTCTGCCCTCTGCCCTCTGCCCTCTGTCCTCTGTCCTCTGCCCTCTGCCCTCTGTCCTCTGTCCTCTGCCCTCTGCCCTTCGCTACCCCACGACATCGAAGCTCCTGAAGCGTCGTCCGCTGTCGGCCAGGCCATCGAGCTGGCGCTTGGTATCGGCAAAGTCCGCGCCCGCGATGCGCTCCACCTTGACGCCCGCGCTGCGCAGTTTGTCGTCCACATCGCCAGGGGTGCCGCCAGGGCCGCCGATGATGGTGACATAGTCAGCCAGTTTGGCCTCATCGGGCGAAAAGCCCACGGTCGGTTGGAAGCGCGCGATATACTTCTCCGCGCCCTGGTAATCTGGCTGCGCCCAAAGCGTGGCGCTGCGCCACCACAGCAGCAGATAATGGTGAATGAATTTGGCCGGCGCGGCGCTTTCGCCGCTCTGCAGGCTCTGGATGCGCTGCAAAAGCAGCTTCTTCCACTGTTGGCCGCCCGTCCACTGATTGCCCGGGCAGGCGGTCTGCTGCTCGGGCATTTCCTTGTGCCCCATGATCTGACTGTTGGGCACCTTCAATTCTTGGGCCAGCCAGGCAATCAGATGCGCGCCGCGCTCGATCTGAAGCGGCGTCGGCGGTACGTCGGTGAAATTGCCGGCAAAAACGACGCCCATGCTGTAGTTGTTTTGGCCGCCGGTCTGATAGGAAACGGTTTCCAAATCGTTGGTCTGATAGAGCGCGCCATCCGCGCCGACAAAGAAATGGTAGCCAATGCCCGGCCAGCCCCGGCTGTTGACATGATAGGCGGCTAAGCGATCGGGGCCGACCTCGGCCGGGGCCGCGGTGTGATGCACCACGATGTGCGTAATGGCCGACGCCTGGCGCTTGCTGTAGACATTGCCGGGGATGGCGCTGAGCGGCAGCTTGTTCGCCAGGTAGGTGAACTCTGGCTTCTCGATGGCAGGCGGCGGAGGCGCGCCCCCGCCCCCGCGCAGCAGGTCCTGAATCTGCTTTTGTAAGGCGGCCACCTGCTGCTGCAAGGGGGCAATCTGGCTCTGCAGGGCGGTCTTGTCTTGTTGTAGTTGCGCAATCTGGCTCTGCAGGGCGGTCTTGTCTTGTTGTAGTTGCGCAATCTGCTGCTGCAGCGCGGCCACCTGCTGCTGCAAGGGGGCAATCTGGCCTTGCAGGGTGGCCTTGTCGCGTTGCAAAGTTCCAACCTGCTGCTGCAGCGCGGCTTTGTCCTGCTGCAAGGGGGCAATCTGGCCTTGCAGGGCGGTCTTGTCTTGTTGTAGTTGCCCAACCTGCTGCTGCAGCGCGGCCTTGTCCTGCTGCAAGGGGGCAATCTGCCCTTGCAGCGTCGTGACCTGCCCCTGCAACGTCTGCGCCTGGGCTTGCGCCTGGGTCAGCGACGTTTGCAGGCGGGCGGCGTTCTGCTGCGCGGCGGCCAGCTGCGCCTGGGTGGCGCTGAGCGTCGCCTGCGCATTGGCCAGGGACGTTTGCGCCGCGGCCAGGTCTTGCTTGAGGCGCGCAATCTCTGCGCGCAGGGCGGCGGTGTCCGCATCCCCCGCGCCGCCGTTGTCAGGCGGAACGCTGGCCTGCACGGTCTTGATCCTGGCAAGCAGGCCGTTCTTGTAGGCCGCGCCCTGCAGCCACTGCACGCCGGGCGAGCCGGTGGCGACAAACTCGCTGACGCCTTTGACCGCATCCAGCGGCAGCTTGAACTGCTGCAGGAGCCAGGCAATCAGCGCCGCGCCGGCGTCCAGCTGCGCATCGGTGGGGACGCTGGCGCTGAAGTTGCCGGCAAAGCAGACCTGCACGCCGTTGAAAAGCCACGCCTGCTGGTCGTCCACACTCTCGGTCAGCTGGCTGGTCTGCCAAATCGCGCCGTCGGCCAGAATGTAATAATGGTAGGTGATGCCAGGCCAGCGGCGCAGATGGGCCTGCGCAATGCGCTCGATCGGCACCGAAGCATCAACCGCGGTGTGATTGATGACCACGTACTTGATCTGACTCAGATCACGCGCTTTGTAGCCGGCCCCGCCGCGCGGGAGCTGCGCGATGATATCCTTGATGGGCGGCATCGGCGTCAGGCCTGGGCCGCGCGGACCGCCGCCGCCGCCAGCGCCGCCGGCCGCCAGCGCCGCGGCCAGCTGCGCGCGCAGATCGTCCGTTTCCATCTGCAGACCGATGATCTGCCCGTTCAGTTCATCAACCAGGCCATCTTTTTCCTGCACCTGGCGCGCCAGGGCATCCACCTGATCTTGCCGGGCCTTGATCTGCGCCGCCAGGTCGGTCACCTGCGCGCCCAGGGTATCAAGCTGCGTCTGCCGCGCTTGCAGTTGGCTGGTCAGGTCCTTGACCTGACTGCGCAGCGCATCCAACTCCGCGCTCGAGCCTGGCGGCTGCGCCCCGCCGCCGCCCACGGGCTTGACCGCCTGAATCTTGCTGAGCAGCGTTTGCTTGTAGTTCTGACCGCTGAGCCACTGGCGGCCAGGCGAGCCGGTGACGATGAATTCACTGACGCCCTTGACCGCGTCCAGCGGCAGCTTGAACTGCTGCAAGAGCCAGGCAATCAGTGCAGCGGCGGCCGTCAGCTGCGCCTCGTTAGGCACGACGTCGGTAAAATCGCCCGCGATGGCGATGTTGACGCCATTGTAAATCCACGGATCGGTGCGCGACACCACCTCGGTCAGCGGGTTGGTCTGTTGAATGACGCCATCGCCGGTGATGAAATACTGATGGACGATGGCCGGCCAGCGTTTGCGATGCGCGGCGGCCACGCGGTCGGCGCCAATCTCCGGGCGCACCGCCGTGTGGTTGATGACGATGGTCTGAATGTCGCTCAGCGGCCGCTGCACCAGGGCGCTGGCATCGCGCGGCAGCGTGGCTGTGATGTCCTGGATGTCCGGCTGCGGAATCCGCCCGCCGCCCCCTTGCTTGATCTGGTCTTCCAGCTGCTTGATGCGCGCTTGCAGCTGGACGATCTGCTGCTGGGCCTCCATGACCTGGACGCCGACCAGGCGCAGGCGTACATTATTCTGCGCCAGCTCCAGCGCCACGCGCTGGAAATACTGCGTGGGCAGGCCGCTCTGCGTGTCCTGATACTCGTCGGTGATGGGATAGCCGGCCACGTCCAGGCCGTAGCGGCGGAACCACTCCAGGAAGGGGCCGCGCACCGTCTTCTTGGTTTCGGGGAAGAACTGCTCGGCCGACGGCCTCGGCTCGGATTGGCCGGCCTTGACCTCCACCGCCACGGTCAGCGGCGTACTGCCGCGCTGACGAAACCAGGCGACGCCCTCTTCCACCAGGTCCCAGCGCAGCGTGTATTTTGCGGCCTGCGTGGGCACGGCCAGCCTGGCCGCGGAAAAGAGCACCTCGCCGTTGGGGGGCACGTCGTTGGGCAGCTCGGTGCGCAAATCGCCGTTGGTAAACGCAACCTCGGTGCCGCTGCTGTCCAGCCAATGATAACCCAGGCGCACCGGATTGGCGCCGGCCTTCAGCCAGGTCTTGCTGCCTTCGTTGCGCACCCGCAGCGACACCGTGACCACAGCGCCAGCCGTCAGCGTCGCGGGCACGGCGTATTCGACAAAGCGCGCCATGATCTCCGGTCGTCTTTGCAGCTTGTCCGGCCAGGTGTAGCGCCATTTGATGGACTCGCGCAGGTCTTCGACGACGCCCTGCTTGCCTTCGATGCCCCAACGGTCACCGGCGACCTGCGGCCAACGGTAAAGAATCAGCGCGCGGATCACCTGGTTGCCAGGCTGGCGGTTCCACCAGTCAATCTCACCGTAGGCGCGCTGCACCCAGGTGGTGTTGCGATTGGTCCACGGAATGTCGCCCTGGTCGGTTTCGGTGATGTAGCAGGGCAGGCTGCGCATGGACACGGGGACGGCGTTGAGGAAGTCCTGGTAAACGCGGAAATTGTAGCGGCGATTTTGGAACGGCTTGTCCATCAACGCCTCGCTGACAACCAGGTTGGGATCATCGCCGTGGGTATAGGCGTGCAGGCTGAAGCCGTCACAGTTGGTTGGCCCCAGGAGCTTGAGAATGTCGGCAAAATAGAGCACCCAGTCGCCGTTGGGGTTGCCCGGGTAGGGCGTCGAGGGATTCCAGGGCGCCACGCCGCCGACGATCACCTGGGCCTGCGGCTGCACCTGGTGAATGGCATCCCGGCACAGGCGGTAGCAGCGGGCGTACATCTCCGGCGTAATGGCTTCGCCGCCGGCGCCGCCGGCCCGTTCCACCGGGTGATTCATCTCGTTGCCGATGATCCAGACATTGCAGCCGCGCGAGTTCTGAACAAAATTGGCGCAGCGCCGGGCAAAATCGTTGTAGCGTTCCGAGCGAGGAAGCGTGCCGGCCGGCTCATAGCCGTTGTTGATGCGCACCATGATGCCGAACCCGCGGTTGCAGTAACTGCTGTAGTCGCGTCCGCCCCGATCATTGGGATCTGCGCCGATGGCTTCCGTGAAAAGGACCCACCCTTTGGCGCCGGCTTGCTCCATCACCGCTTCGCCGCCGGCTTCGTGCAAGCCGTAGATGAAATCAGACTGACAAGGATCGCTGGGCATAGATGCTACCTCCCCGGCGCGTGGAAACGCCGCTGTGGTTGAATGTTCGATGAAATCCTCGCCTGGAGGCGGATGAACTAACTCACATTATACACGAATGGGGATAAATCTCGAAGAATCAGGCCAGGACGTTGGGGTGACGATCTCCATGCGGCGCTCAGCGCAAGCTGGGGCGGGCGTCGAACTGCTGGCGCGCGGCGGTCAACGCGCCCTCATCTCGCCAGCAGGCGGGCAAGTTGAAACCCGGCAGCTCGGTCACCTGTCCATCATGCAGGGAATGGTAGTCCACGCGCTTACCAGGCAGGAAGTATTCCTCGCGTAAGGCGGCGATCAGCTTCTGAACCTGGTCCTGAATCATGCTGGCAGGCATGGGCCGATGCAGCCAGCCATCGGCCGGGCAGGGATGTTTCTCACACTGGCAGGAAACCTGGATGCCGGCAGGCGTTAGCTCGATCGCGCGCGTGGCCAAGACGCGCCGGGTCGAGCGCATCACAAAGCAGACGACACGCGGGACAGCGGTTTCGATCTGCACATACAGCTTGACCGCTTTCACCGTGGGTGCAGCGGGCGCCGGGCTGACAAGCGCAGGCGGCGGCGCGGGCGGTTTGGCAGGCGGCGCGCGGCGCGTCGGCTCGAGCTTGCGCGCGAGTTCAGGCTTTAACGCCGCGGACGGGGCCGCGGCGGCCGCCGGCTCTTTGGACAGCGTCACCGGCTGCCCATCGGCGCCGTGGCATAGTTTCTGGTGCTCGCCGCAGGTGATGCGACCGCAATCGGAGCAAACGCGGCTGTTGACGCGGCAAACAGGCTGATGGCACACGGCGCAGGTCAAGACCTGGTCGGCGCACAGCTGGCAGTAGACGCGGTTGCACTCGATGCATTGCGGGGCCAGGCAATGGCTGTGCGCCAGATGGCCCCCCGTGCACAGGTGCAGGTCTGCGCCCGGTTCGCCGCAGCGATCGCACACTAGCGGCTCGATGCGATGCAGCAGCGGATCCCAGACCGCCAGGCGCGTCACGGTCACACGGCGGTTGGCAATGGTCACGGGCAGCGTCACCTTGGGCTGCACCGTGACCAGGACGTTGATCAGATCCAGATCAACGCGGATGCCGTGGCGCGCCTGCACATCGGCCAGCTTGGCGCGGCGTTCAACCGCCA
>DAISHS010000196.1:0-7909 GCA_036822415.1 Chloroflexota bacterium | reverse complement strand
CCCTGGCCGCCGCCTGCAACCGCGCCGCCGGGCGCGCCGCCGCGGGTGCGCCCGAAGCGGGGCTGCTGGCGGAAGACCTGTTCGCCGCGGCGCGTGCGCAGTCGGGCCACGAGCTGGCCGCCCTGGCGCGCAAGATCGAGCCGCTGACCACCTGGCCCCTGCTGGTGCTGCCGGACGATGTCACCGCCCAACTGCACGAGCTGGTGCAGCGGGCCGCGGCGCGCGCACGCGTGCTCGACACGTGGGGCTTTGCCCAGGTGCTGTCGCGGGGCAAGGGCACCACGGCGCTGTTTGCCGGGCCGTCCGGCACCGGCAAGACCCTGGCCGCGGAGATCATGGCGCGCGACCTGGGGCTGGACCTCTATCAGATTGACCTGTCGAGCGTGGTCAGTAAGTACATTGGCGAGACCGAAAAGAACCTGGATCGCATCTTCCGCGCGGCTGAGTATGCCAACGCCGTGCTCTTCTTCGACGAGGCTGATGCGCTTTTCGGCAAGCGCTCGGAAGTGCGCGATTCGCACGACCGCTACGCCAACCTGGAGATCAGCTATCTCCTGCAACGCATGGAGGCCTATGAAGGGCTTGCCATCCTGGCCACGAACCTGCGCCAGCATCTCGATGAGGCGTTTACGCGACGCCTGAGCATGGTTGTGCACTTCCCCGCGCCCGATGAACCGAGCCGGCGCCGCATCTGGCAGACGATCTGGCCGTCAGAGACGCCCGTGGCCGCGGATGTGGATCTCGACTTCCTGGCGCGGCAGTTCAAGCTGGCCGGCGGCAACATCCAGAACATCGCGCTCAATGCCGCCTACCTGGCCGCGGCCGATGGCGGCGTCGTCACCATGGGCCATCTGCGCCACGCCACGCGGCGTGAGTACCAGAAATTGGGGAAGGCGTTGAGCGATGCGGAGCTGGGAATGATGAACGATGAATGATGAACGATGAACGATGAATGTGGCGTGACGGGTGGAACGGGTGTGAGTCGTTCAACCTACAGCATCGAGCATGTCGCCTGGCGCCCGGAACCTGACATTCGGCGCTTGGAAGATAGGGAATCGCAAACAAGATGGCGCCCGGAACCTGACGTTCGGCGCTTGGAAGATAAGGAATAGCAAACAAGATGGCGGCGCAAGCGGCTCGGGCCTTCGATCAGGCCGACATAAAAAAGGAAGGGCAGGCTCCGGAAACGGATGGCGCCAGGGCGGCGGCGGGCCTCCATGCCGACGTGCTGACGCTGCAGGCCGCCGCCGGCAACGCCGCGGTCAGCGCGCTGCGGCGCGGGCAGGCAGAACCGGATGCTGCTGCGCTGGCGCAGGCGGGCGCCGGCCAGCCATTGGGCGCCGCGACACGCAGGGAGATGGAGCAGCGCTTCGGGCACGAGTTTGGCGATGTGCGCGTGCACACGGATGCGCAGGCGGCGCAGGCGGCCGCGGCGGTCAGCGCCAGGGCTTACACCGTGGGCAACGACGTGGTGTTCGGCGAAGGCCGTTTTGCGCCGGAGACGTCCGCAGGCCGGCAGCTGCTGGCGCACGAGCTGGCGCACGTCGTGCAGCAGAGTCGCGGCGGCGCGCCGCCCTCCCTCGATGCCGACAGCTCCCTGGAGCAGGCGGCCGCGACCGCCGCCGATCAGGCCGCGCAGGGTAGTGGCCCGGTAGCGGTGGCCGGCGCCAGCGGCGTGGGCATGGCGCGCGCCGCGGATGAGGAGACGCCGTTCTACCAGCGCCTGAACCGAGTTTACCAGCGCGCCCTGGACGTGGCGCCGCCGGCGATCAGGGAGCGCATCGAACAGGTGAACGCGGCCGCGCAGCAGATGGTGGACGCGCACGGCATCAACGAGCAGCAAATTGACAAGGTGGTGCAGGCCGCCGAGCCAGTGCTGCAGCAGGCCGAGACCGCGTTGGGCATCCAGTCGCCAAAAGCTGCGCAGCCGTCGCCGCTGCCAACGGTGTGGCTGGGGCAACGGCCCTTAGACGTGCGCTTGCAGCAAAAGAAGCAGGCGCAGCAGCAGAAGGATCAGGCAGCCGCCGAAGACCCTGCGCAGCTGCCCCCGCCGCAGCCACGGCCGGGGATGACGACAGAGAGCAATATCAACCTCTGGAAAACGGACCCGCCGCCCACCGACTTCGAGAAGAAGCTGCAGGCTAGGCAGCCGTTTCCCCATCAAGTGACCGTTCCGGCGCGGACGTTAGGCCCGGTGAATTGGGTTGGCCGGCGGCCTTCCGAGGCGACCATCGAGAATTTGCCGCTGTACGAAGACGACAACCTCATGCGCAACGCCTATGTCTCAAAGGACAACATCCTCAGGACCAAAGAAGTCACCGTGAACCTGGGCAAGTTGAACCCTGACGATGTGTCCCCGGTGCGCGACAGCAAGACCGGTGAACTCACCGGTTACCGGCTGCGCACGGGGATGACCGTTTCGGAGCTGGATCGTGACGGCAACATTGTCACGAACCGCGGCCTCGAGGCGCCGCTGGAAACGCCGACCATTGATCCGATTGATGTGGCCTTCTTCGCCGCCGATGTGGGACCGCTGGTAGCCAAGGGTCTGATGGCCGGCGGCAAGCTGGTGATTCGCTCGGCCGCCAAAGGCCTCACGCGCGAGGCGACCGAGATCGGCTCCGAAAGCATCGCCAAATCTGCCACCAGGATGCAGAGCAAGGTGGGGCAGGAAGCGCTTGACACTGCGCTATCGAGCGCCAAACCATCGTCAGGCGTCACCGCGGAGAACCTGCCGTTGGTTAGAAACGCTGGCGGGAACGCTGCCAATGACGTCCTGCCCAACAATGTCATCCCGCTGAAGCGGCCGCAGGCCGCGGTCAACGTGGGAGAAGGAAACGTACCCCTGGCCAAGGCCGAAGGTTTTGGGCAGGGCGGGGCGGTTTCGGGCGACAATCCGGCGGGCCTGCGTCCGCAGGCGAGCCGGGGCAGCAGCGGCGATTTCAATCCGCCGCGGCGCGGCTCGACGGGAGTCAGTGCCGATGTGAGTAGCCTGCCTGGGCGTGGGCAGTCCACCGGCTCAGCCGGCCGGTCGGCCGGCGGCCCCTCACCGACTGCCATTGATCCCAAAAGCCAGGCCGCGGCGCTGAAGTTTGCCGCCAAACGCGCCGGCGGTAAGGTCACGCCGATTCACCAGTCGGCCGAGGACTATGCGGAGTCGCTGGTGCGCACAGGGGGAATCCCGCAGATTGGCAAGCTCGACCGCGTGATTCCCGGTCAGTTACCGGCCGGCTCAGGCATGCCGCCGCGTGCAGGCAAAGACCTGTGGGGCTTTCGTAACGGCAACCCGGTGTCGGTTGAAATCAAGAATTACGGTCGCGATCTGACTTCGGTCAAGGGGCGCCCCAGCCTCGAAGGCACCAAACAGATCTCGCCCACGGGCGACAAGATGGACTGGCTGACGTGGGTGAAAGCCAATCCGCAGCAGGCGCAAAGCCTCGTTGACGCGGGGGTGCTCGATGCCAAGTGGCTGGACATCGGGGAGGGCGGCTACGTCAGGCGCAACGCCGCCAACCATTTCTTGCGCGCGGGCAATCGCTATGCCATCGTGATTAGTCCAGGCGGCCAGGCCGGAATCGCGCCGTCGGTATTGCAGGACATCAAGTTGCCGGCCGACGCCGTCATCCGCCTGGCCGTGCCAGAATGAGCTGAGCCATGCTTGATCTTTTGGATTTATTGCTGCGTCGCGTCATTGTGAATCGCGTGCCCGGCGTTACGGCCGAGGCGCAGGTGCGTTTCCAGCCGCCGGACCAGGATTGGCGCACGTACGTCAACGGGCTGGGCGCCCGCAACGCGCTGAACGTCTACCTGTTCGACCTGCGCGAGAATCGCAAGCTGCGTTCCAACGAACGCACGCGCAGCGCCGAAGAGGGCATCGCCTTCGATACGCCGGCGCCGCCGCGCGTCGACTGCCACTATCTGATCACGGGCTGGAGCCCGGCGGCAGTGACCCCTCTGCTGGAGCCGGCCCTGGATGAGCACAGCCTCCTGTACGGCGTCACCGGCGCGCTGATGAAGGCGGCGCCGTTGAATCCGAGCCAGTGGCTGCCAGCCGGCTCGGCCGATCTCTTGGCCTGGCCGGATGGCTGGCGAGACGCCGACCTGCCAACTGTCATTCTGCCCATCGAGGCGTTCCCCAAGTATGCCGAGTTTTGGGGCACGATGGGGCAGACGCACCCCTGGAAACCGGCCGTCTACCTGGTGGTGACCCTGCCGGTTGTCCTGCCGATGCAGCCGGCCGGCCATCTGGTGACGACGCGCGAGGCGGCTTACGCGCAGGCCGACATGCCGGCCGCGGCCGATGCACGCGTCCAGATTGCCGGCGTCGTGCGCACGATCGCCAATCAACCGCTGGCGGCCGCCTGGGTCGGCCTGGAAGCCGCAGATGGCGCGACCCTGCTGCAGGTCACCGAGACAGACGCCAACGGGCGTTTCAGCTTCAGCCATGTGCGGCGCGGGCAGTGCTGGCTGCGCGTACGGGCCGCCGGCCACCACGAAGGGCGCCTGGCCATCGCAGTGCCCAGCCCAACCGGTAGTTATGATGTCCAGCTCGTTTGATGTGCGGCCGCCTGGCGGCCATGGTCTTTGAAACGGAAAGGAGTATGCCCAGATGCCAACTTACGATTATCCTGGCGTCTATATCGAAGAACAGCCTGCGGCCAGCCCCATCCAGGGCGTAGGGACGAGCACCGCGGGGTTGATAGGTGTGGCGCGCGGCGGACCGGTCAATCAGCCGGTCTTCATCACGAGCTTCGATGAATTCCGCCAAAACTTCGACGCGCAGCCCCTGGATGGCTTTTACCTGTGGTACGCGGTGCGCGCCTTCTTCGACAACGGCGGCCGCCGCGCTTACATCGCGCGGGTCAGCGCCGGCCGTCAGGCCGGCCTGGCCCTGCCCGACAGCCGCGCCACAGGCGCGCAGACCTCGCTGGTGGTCACGGCCAACGCGTTGGGCGCGCCCGCGCCCGACATCACGGTTACGGTGACCAATTCCTCCCTGGCGCCCGCGATCAATGTCCTGCGCGTGCAGGCCGCGGTCGCGCAGGCCAACGCCGATCGCATTCGCGTGGCGGGGGTCGTCGGCCCGCCGGCGATGACAGGCGCCGAAGCCGCGGCCCGCTTCCGCGTGGGCGACAGCGTGCACATCGAGGAAGGGGCCAACAAGGAAGACGCCGTCGTGCGCGAGGTGCGCGGCGATCTCCTGCTGCTGGAAAAAGCGCTGGCCAAGACCTATGCGGGGGGCAGCGTGCGCCTGGCCGATCTGAAGAAGGGCGATCTCAGCGTGCGTTTCGAGGCCGCGGCCGCCGGACTTGCGCCCGGCAGCGTCATGACCCTGGAGCAAGGCGCCACTGGCCCGGAAACGTTGGTCGTGAAACAGGTGCTGGTTGAACGCATTACCCCGGACTTGACGACCTACCGCGCCGAGCTGCAGAGCGGCCTGGCCAACGCCTACGACCGGGCATCCGCCACGGCCATCGTCGCCAAATCGCAGGAGTTTACCCTGGCCGTGACGCAGGGCGCCGTAACCGAAACCCGTGCGAACCTTTCACTCGCGCGCAGTCACCCGCGCTACGTGGGCGTCCTCCTGGCGCAGCAGCCGTTCAGCCTGGTGACAGTCAGCGAGCCGGCGGTGCCTTCCAACGCCGATTTGAAGGATCGCCGCCCGGCCGAAACAACGGTCCAGAAGCTGGTGGGAGGCAAGGCCGATGCGCCGCAGGAGCTGACGCCGGCCGATTTCCAGGCTGCGCTCGATGCGCTGCGCACCGTGGATGAAGTCAACTTCATCGCCGTTCCCGACGCCGCCAGCCGCCAGGATGTGCAGATGGCCTTGTTGGCGCACTGCGAGACGCTGCGCGACCGCTTTGCCATTTTCGATGCGCCCCAGGGCCTGCCTCCCACCGGCCCAGGCAGCATACGCGAGTGGGTGGCCGCGCTGCGCTCAGAGCGCGGCTTTGGGGCTTTGTACTATCCCTGGGTGCTCGTGTCGCACCCGGCCGGCGGTACGCTGGCCGTGCCGCCGTCCGGTCATATCGCCGGCGTCTACGCGCGGGCCGACAATGAACGCGGCGTGAACAAGGCGCCAGCCAACTTTACGCTGAACGGCGCCCTGGGCGTGGTCACCCTGATCAACGATGATACGCAGGGGCCGCTCAACATTGACGGCGTCAACGTGCTGCGCGTCTTCCCCGGCCAGGCGCGGCCGGTGGTGTGGGGCGCACGCACGACGTCCAACCAGACGGCCTGGCAGTACGTGAACATTCGCCGCCTGCTGCTCTTCATCGAAGAATCAATCGAAGAAGGCATCCGCTGGGCCGTGTTCGAGCCGAACAATACCGCGCTGTGGGCCAAACTGCGCCGCACCATCACCGACTTCCTGACCCGGATCTGGCGCGATGGCGCGCTGTTTGGCGCCAAACCAGACGACGCCTTCTACGTGCGCATTGACGAGTCCAACAATCCGCCCGGCGAGCGCGCCCTCGGACGCCTGATCATTGAGATCGGCCTGCGGCCGGTTTACCCCGCCGAGTTCATCATCGTCCGCATCGGCTTCTGGGAAGGCGGAGCGGAAGTCAGCGAGTGAGCGACAACAAGGAGTAAGAACCATGGCTACCGGACAGGTCAAAGATCCCTACGGCAATTACAACTTCCTGGTCGAGATTGACGGCATCACGCGGGGAGCGTTCCAGCAGGTGAGCGGCTTCGACTCGACGATTGACATCATCGAGCACCGCGAGGGCGGCCAGAACACAACGGTGCGCAAGCTGCCGGGCATGACCAAGTTCAGCAACATCCAGCTGCGTTGGGGCATCACCGATGACCTGCAGCTTTACCAATGGCACCGCCAGGCGATTGACGGTGATTTGCAGCGCAAGAATGGCTCGATCGTGCTGCTCGACCGCCGCGGGGAGGAAGCCGCGCGCTGGAACTTCTTCAGCGCGTGGCCCAGCAAATACGATGCGCCCGATTTGAACGCGGAAGGTAACGATGTAGCCATCGAGATGCTGGAACTCGCCCACGAGGGCTTGACGCGCGTTCGCTAGGAGGTTCCATATGTTTCGCACGGAGTACGAGTTCACATTGCCCTGCGGCTACCTCGACGAGGATGGCGCCCTGCACCGGGACGGCATCATGCGCCGGGCCACGGCAGGCGACGAAATTTTGCCGCTCAAGGATCCGCGCGTCGCCAAGAATCCGGCGTACCTGGTGATTATCCTGCTGTCACGCGTGATCACACGGCTAGGCGCAGTCAATCCGATCAATCCGCATGTGATCGAGAATCTTTTTGCAACCGACCTGGCCTACCTGCAAAAGCTGTACAACGAAATCAACCAGCTGGCCGAAGAGCGCCGCGTGGTTCTGTGCCCAAACTGCCAGCATGAGGTATCCCTGGAGTCGGCGCTCCCGGGGGGATTGCCGGCTACCCCCTGGCCCAGCTCTATCGGGAGGTAGCCTTTGTCGCCTACCATTTCCACTGGTCGCATGTCGAGATCATGGAGATGGAGCACGCCGAGCGGCAGCGCTGGGTTGCCGAAATCTCTGGCATCAATCGCGCGATGAACGAAGGATGAGCATGGCTAATCCATTTTCAATGCGTCCGCCCACCATTCCACAGCCAGTCAGGTTACGCCTGGCTACGACGGCAGGCCCCGGTCTTGGGGCTGAAACGGCGAGCCTGGCCGCGGCCATTCGCGGCCGCTATGGCTGGCAGGGGATTGGCGTCGCCGCGCCCGATCTGGTGTTGGCGCGGCCAGCCGCCCTGGTCTGGCAGCCGGTCTTCCGCCAAACCCATGTGCAGCTTGAGCCTCGCCTCAGCCTGACGGTGTGGCCAGCCCGGCGCAGCGAAACGCTGGAACGGCAGGCGGCGCAGCGCCTGGCCTGGCAGCCGGCGACGCCGCTTACCGCCGCGGCC
>DAISHS010000195.1:1383-7912 GCA_036822415.1 Chloroflexota bacterium | reverse complement strand
CGTCGGCAGGCCGACTTCAGGCAGTTCGACTGCGGGCGCTTCGGTGTCGCTGACCACGGCCGCCAGGCGCGCTAAACGCTCGGCCTGCATTTGTTCCATTTCCTGGGTGCGCTGCGCCACTTCGCCTTGCAAAGCGTTCATCCGCACCTGCGCCCGCTCTAAACGACCATCCAAATCGTTGATGCGGCTCTCCTTCGCTCGCAGCGTCGCTTGCAATTGTTCGATGCGCTCGTCGCGCACATCCTTACGCCAACGCCGGAAATACCAGATTTCCAACGCCAATTCCAGAACAAATCCCACGATAAACCCGATGATGCCAGAAATTAGCAAATTAAGCCCGCTTGCCATTTCTTTTCCCCTCCCCTGACTGCGCCTCGGTGACATAGATTGCTCCAGATTTTCGTTTGATGAGCGTTTCGTTCGTTTATATTATAAAACCGATTCACAGGGGCGTCAATCAATCCCAACATTTCGCCGCCAACGTTGCTCTCCTTGTCGCGCCCAACCCCAGTTAGACGTCCGCGCGGCAGAATGGTAGAATAACGCCAATCCGTGCGTCCAATCTGACTGTCATGAGGATCATCCATGCCCTACACGGCACCTACCGGCGTCAACGACATTCTGCCCGCAGAATGGCCCTTCTGGCGTTACATCGAACAGAACATCGAACGGATCAGCGCGCTGTACGGTTTTGCGCCAATCGGCGTTCCGATCTTCGAATCTACGGCCCTTTTCACGCGCGGCGTGGGCGAAGGCTCCGACCTGGTCGTGCAAAAAGAGATGTACTCTTTCCAGGACAAGGGCGGCGACGAGTTGACCCTGCGGCCGGAGTTCACGGCGGGCATCATGCGCGCTTACGTGGAAAATGGCATGCACACCTATCCCTCCCCCCTACGCCTCTACGCGGTCGGGCCGATCTTCCGCCAGGAAAAACCGCAGGCCGGCCGCTATCGTATCCATCACCAGTTCAATGTCGAAGCGCTGGGCGAAGAAGATCCGGCCATTGACGTGGAGGTGATGAGCCTCGCGTGGGACCTGTACGATGCCCTGGGCTTCAAGGGCCTCTCGTTCATGATCAACAGCACCGGCTGCCGCGCCTGCCGGCCCGCTTTTGTGCAGGCGCTGCGCGATTACTTCACCCCCTTGTCCGCTGAACTGGGCGAAACTGACCGTACACGCCTGGCGCGCAATCCGCTGCGGCTGCTCGATTCCAAAGATCCGGCGATGGAGGCGCGTCTGGCGCACGCGCCGATCATCCATGACTATCTATGCAGCAGCTGCCGCGACCATTTCGCCCTGCTGCGTCAGTATTTGGACCTGCTTGGGCGGCCGTATACGATCAACCCGCGCCTGGTGCGCGGGCTGGATTATTACGTCAAAACGGTGTTCGAGGTCTGGGCGCAGGACATTGGCGCGCAGGCCGCCGTCTGCGGCGGTGGGCGTTACGATGGGTTGATCGAGGAGTTGGGCGGCCCGGCCGTGCCCGGCGTTGGTTTTGGCTCTGGCATCGAGCGCATCATCCTGGCTATGAAGGCGCAGGGGGTCAGCGTGCCCGCGCTGCCCATGCCATCCGTCATGCTGGCTTACCGCGGCTCAGCGGCAAAATTAGAGGCCATTCACCTTTTGCAGAGCCTGCGCCAGGCCGGCATCGGCGCGCTGCTGCCCTACCGTGACAGCCTCAAGGCTCAGCTCAAACAGGCTGATCGCGCGCACGCTCGTTTCGCGCTCATTCTGGGCGATGATGAACTGGCGGCGGGCGTCGTCACCGTGCGTGACTTGAGCGGCAGTCAGCAGGTCAGCGTGCCGCGCGCGGACCTTGTCGGCTGGCTGCGCGCCAGCCTGACGCCCGCACGCTAACGGCGTCGTTGTGAGGAGGCCGCATGGATACCTTGCGCAAACCCTTTTTTGTCGCCGCGCTGGTTTTGCTGGTGTTGACGCTGCTGTTCGAATTGGGCGCCGTTGAACTGCTGCGCGCGCCCGTTGGCGGCGCGACCTCGCTGGCCGCCCTGGTAGCTGGAGACAAAGACCTGCGCGAGGCTTTTCAGCAGTTAGACCCCAACGAAATTCAAGACATTCTCTCACGGCCCAAGCCGCCGGGATTAGGAATTCGCTTCCTGGCGTTCGTGGATGGCTTATTGGTGTTCACGGTGGGATTGATGGGGATTAGCCTGCTGATCTCACAACGAGTTCAGGCTCGCGTGCAGGGCATCGTCACCCTGATTGTCTCTCTGATCGTTCTGCTTCTCACCATCGTGGCCATCTTCGCGGCCCTGGCGCTGCTGCTGCTCATGGTAGCCCTGTTTTTGGCAGCGCCCTTTGGCACCATCGCCTACCTGGCGGTCTATGGGTTCTTCAATCGGCCAGGAGCCAGCATCGTTCTGGGTCTGACGTTGGCGCTGAAAATGAGCGCGGTGATCTGCCTGCTGCTGGCGCAGCAGCGGTTTCTGCAAAACAGGGGGCTGGTGCTGTTGATTTTAACCTCCCTGCTGGCGTCGCTCATCGTTGGTTTTTTGCACGCCCTCGCGCCGATCATCCTGGTCAGCATCACAGACGCGGTCGCCGCGATCATCGTCGGCATCCTTGCCCTCATCTGGGCGGTCACCATGCTGATCGGTTCATTGATCGCAGTCATCCGGGCGCTGCGCGTTGATCGCGCGTAACCAGGCAGGCTTCGGCCTTGCCTGGCCTACTTCACTTCGAATTGACAACTACCTGCCAAACACGTAAGCCCCAGCTGTCCTCCCGCTTTGGTCACCGGCACGCTCATCGTCCGCCGGTCGCCCGCCAGGTCCTGCTTGAGGGTCATTTCCCCCTCGCCATAAGGGTCGAACACCACACGGGCATCACCAGCCGCCAATTTCAAGGATAGCGTGCGGACAGGCGTGGACGAATCTTTGATGAACCAGGTGCACGACATTCCGGCGGGCAGCCCAAACGACGTGTGCAGGACATCGGGACACAAACCAACGGCGCCGCTAACGTCTTCGTCAGGCAGCGCCTGGCGCGCGCCCAACCACCCGCCGAGACTCTGCAGCCAGTCCGGCCCGCCCGCCGAGATCGCCCCCTCCGGCTGCCTCGCTCCCACGCCAACCGCCAACGCAAAGAGAATGACGACAATGACAAGTAATACAATCACAACCTTCGGGTTCACGCGTCTATCCTTTCAAATGTCCGTCAAGCCGCTGCACATGCACTTGCCGTCGGCTGCCGACCACGCCGTCAGGGCGCTGGCGTAAAAAAGACACGCGGCTGAAGACGGTTTGGGTCAATCAAGATCGGCGCAACGAGAATGGGGTCCAACCGGCCGCGATGGCGCCTAAAGGCTGTCGTTATGGTGCCCTTCAACGAATTGTTGAAGAAAGTCTGGTAGAGCGCCGTCAGCGTAGCCCCGTCAGGCGTCACCGACAACGTCACGCGGTGCTTCAGGCCCGGCTGGGTCTCGAACTCAAAGACCAGCGGGTCGCCCTGGTAAGGCACAGTCGCCGTGCCCCAGGTACATTCAGAGCCAGCAGGAATCGTGTTACAGGTCTGGCTCGCCATCGCGCCGTTGTTCGAAACCACAAAGGCCTTGCCCGTCGTAGTCAGCTTGAGATTGGCTTCCTCGCGCGTGATCTGCAGCTTGGTCAGATAGACAGCATCGGTTTCCTGCGCATCCCAGGCGCCCACGTATTTACCCATCGCGGCTGCGACGGCGGTCTGGGTGGCCTGCACGACGGCCGTTCCCGTCGCCTGCACACCGGCGGTGGCCTGGGCGTTGACGGTGGCCTGCGCCGCGGTGGCCTGCGCCTGCGCCGCCGCAGTGGCCTGCGCCTGCGCCGTTGCGGTGGCATCCTGCGCCGAGCGCGTCATGGCCGCGGCCACGGTCGCGGTGGCGCTGGCAGCCTGATTGGCCTGATTGCTGCGCACCATCAAGAAGCCAACGATGGCAACGATCACGACCCCAGCGATCACCGCCACAATCCACCAGGGGAACTTCTTGGGCGGCGGCGGCGCCATCACGGTAAAGGTGACCGTAGGCCCGGTGCTATATTCCTCATCCGGCACCTCGCCGACCATGTCGAGATGAAAAGCATAGCTCCCCGGCGCCGCCGCCGCTGGCGCCGCAACCTGCACCGTGTATTGGTCGGCGCCGGCAATGGCAAAGGCGCGTTCGGCCTGGCCCACCACGCTGAGCCAGGCCGCCTGGGTCGGCGCCACCGGCACGATGATGGCGCGCCCGCGCAGAGGCCGGCCGCTGGCGTTGGACACCGTGAAGGTCGTCTCACTTTTCCGATTGCCATCCAACAGCACGCTGTTGGTGGCCGACGTAACTGCAAAAGGACTGGACATGCTGTTTTCTCCTTCGGGCTGCCAGGCCGGCGTCGCACTGTCACCCGCAACGCTTGCGGTCAACAACCATTTTTGTTACCATTGATTACATAAATCTGGTCGCATCCGGCATCAGTTCCCTTCGTATCCGTCAGGGATGTCGCTGGATCAGGATGCATTGAAAACCAGATCGAAGGTGGTGTAGGCTGGCTTTTCCATTTGAACGATCTGTCGAATCAAGTTCTCATGGGCGTGTGCCGCCGCTGGCGCCACGACGCGCAGGTGAAAAGGCTGCGCTCGTCCGTCGCTGCCGGGAACATCCTCCTCGATGCCAAAGCCCGCGGCGCCTGTGGCGGTCTCAAGGAACAAAATCAGGCCGTGCGCCGTGCCGCGCCAGCGCGAAAGGTGCGCCGCCGCGGCGATCAGCTCGCGCAGGCGGCCGCTGCCGCCGGCAAACGTGGGTAAATCAGCGTCTGTTCCTTCCCCTGTCTCATCCAGGAAACGCAGCAGATCAACCCACTGCGCCAGGTAGGGAACAAAGTCATCCGGCGTCCTGTACGGGTCAAAAAAGCTGTCCAGGGTCGCGAGAATCTCTTCGGGCGGCCCGTGCTGCACCTCCATGACGTCGAGAAGCGCAGCCAGGACACTGCCGGGTCGCGCGGTGCGCCTGAAGACGTCAGGCAGCAGGCCCTCAAGCTCGTTCCGCTTCATCTTCGCTCACCACGTCAATCTGATGCTCGCCCGAACAGAAGAGCCAGGTGGGCGGAAGCGTGACCCGGTCCTGGTCGGAAAACTCAGTGCGCGCCGCGCGTTCATAGGTCACACCGCCGTCCGCGCTGCGAAATAGACCATCATCCGTGCCTGCCATCGTCTCCGCCGCGCCCGCAGCCACGCTATTCATGGGCAAGAAGCGCCCTGCGTCGCGCAATGGCAGCCCACAACGTACGTCCGGCGCCTCCCAGCGCGGATCACGATCGCCTGTATTCAAGCGCAGAACGCCGCTGCGAAAAGAGGCCGCCATGGCGCGTGTGCCCAGGAAAGCCAGGGCGCGACAGCTGCCGCCGTTCCAGCCGGCGCTGAAAGGCCGCCAGCTGTCTGGCGGGTCCTGCGTGCCGAGCAGTTCCCAGCGAAAACACCCTTTGCCTGGATCATCCGGCCCAGCCGCAGCCGCGCCCGCCCACAGGAAGGCGCGCGGGCCGTCGTACTGCACCGCCAGCACGCGAACGTCTTCGCCGCGCAGGCCAATCAAGCGGAAGGTGTTGCGCTGTCCACCCGCGCTGGAAAGAAAGACGCCGCGGGCGCCCTGCGCCGCCACCGCAACCGTCACCTGGCCGCGCACGTCGCGCGAGGCCGCCACGGCGTAAAACCCCAGATTCTGGCTCTGCGGGTCAACCAGTACCTGCACCGGACTGGCGCCAGGCTGGTAGGGCAGTTCATACAGCCCAACATCGGTAGCCAGCAAGAGCAGCGGCGCGCCGTCTCGCAATGTCCAAGCCGCGTCGTTGATCTCGAACGCCGTGCTGGTTGGCGCTGGCTCCCAGGATTCACCGCAGTCAGCGGAGAGATAAATGGTGGCCCGGCCCGCAGCCACGGTTGTGATGGCCGCCAGCACGCCGGCCCGTTCAGGATGCGCGCGGATCACCTGCAACCGTTCTTCGGCAAAATGAGCGACCGGCTCCCAACCGTCGCCCTGATTCAGCGAGCGGAACAGGGCAGGCCCACCTGCCGCATACCAGGTGTCGGCCTGAAAATAATCCGCGGCCACGGCTGTCACATTTTTTTGCGGCACATCCTCCACACGCAACCGTACGCGGTCCACCCACAACACCCCCGGTTCGGCCAACGCCATATCGTAGACGTGGGATGCACGCAGCGCTTGCCCAAAGCGCCAGCCGCCAGGGCTGACCACGGTCGGCAGCGGGCTGACCACGGTCGGCAGCGGGTTGATCGTGCTGTGCAGCCGCTCCAACACCCGCTGCTTGACGCGTGCACGATCCTCCTGGCGGCGCACGACGATGCGGGCGGCCACGCTGACCGGCTTATAGCGCGTCCAGGTGACCACACACGCGGTTCCCAGCGGCCGGCGGCTGTTCAGATCGCTCTCGATTTGTGCGCGCACCTCTTCCGTTTGCTGCGCCAGCAGCGCGGCCGCGGTCACCTGGCCGGCCACGCGCTGCGCTTCAGGCAAGAAGGGCACCAGGAGCACTTCCACCGTGCCGGG
>DAISHS010000195.1:0-1283 GCA_036822415.1 Chloroflexota bacterium | reverse complement strand
TCAGCCAGCGCGCGCGGCGTGTCCGCCAGGCCGCCGGCGGGCAGCACGATGCGGGCCGCGGGCGCAAACAAAATTTCCCCACTGAGCCGGTCAACCCGGTACGCGTAACGATCGGCGCCCAGGTTGGTGAAGCTGTCCACGCTGCGCCACACGCGAAACGCTTTGTCTTCGTACTGCACCGCGGGCGCGCGTTCTTCCAGCTCGTCGCGCGGCGTTTCCACACCAACGATCAGATCGAGATCGTCTCCCGTGGGCGCAACGATCGGCGGGCGCCGCGCCGTGACCACAAGCCCCGGCAATCCGGTGCCGACCCCAGCCAGTTCACCTTCTACCAGGTCGCACTGATAGGCAGGCACATCCAGGGTGCTGACGCCGCGCCCCAGCGTCACCGCGCGCGCGGTGGTAAACACCGGCGCCTGCGCCGTCGCGTCGGTTCGATTCGTGGTCACGCGCGTGCCGCGCGGAATATCCAGCTCACGATCGCTATCGCCGCGCCGGCTGAAGCGCAGCGTGACGCCCGCGGCGGCCGGTGGATAGAGGCGCACTCCCAAAAGATTGAGAAACGCCACATAGGCTTTATCCGGCAGGCGGTTCAGCCGATAGAGCAGGTTTTCGGTCAAAAATGCAAACAGCTCCAGCAGGACAATGCCAGGGTCGCCAGGCGACAGGTCAGTCCACGCCGGGCTGCTGCGCTGAATTTGGAGGCGCGCTTCTTCCATTAACTGGCTGAACGTGCGGTCATCCAGGTTGGGTGCAGACAGTGGCATCACACCTCCTCAGGTTCCAGGTTGACGGTAAAGGCGACCTGATCGCTCTGCCGGGTCGCGCGCAATCGGTATTCCAGGACAATATCGAGCAATTCGGGGCGCGCCGCCTGGCGATTGGCGTCCAGCCGCTCGATTTCGATGCGCGGCTCCCAGCGCTCCAGCGCACGGCGGACGTAAAAAATCGCCAGCCCGGCGGTCGTATCGTCGTTGGGGGCAAACAGCAGTCGGTGCAGCTCACAGCCGTAGTCGGGCCGCATCACGCGTTCGCCTGGCATCGTCGAAAGCAGCAGCAAAATGGCCTGGCGCACTGTAGCGGCTCCTTCAACCAGGGCAATGCCGCCGCGAGCGGAGAGGCGCAGTCCCGCAAAGTCGCCCGCGACATCATAGTCGGGGTGCAGAAAAAGCCAGCCGCGCTCATGATGGGTGGTCATGCCGCCTCCGCAACCAAATCCTGGCCGGGATTGCGCACCAGGTAATCCACAACGCCCGGCGGCGTTCCATCGGTGAGACCAACGA
>DAISHS010000194.1:0-7972 GCA_036822415.1 Chloroflexota bacterium | reverse complement strand
CCGGGCCGACATCATCGCGCAGTCGCTCAGCGGCCGCGGCGGCATCGTCATCACCGCCAGCCTGACGCAGGCCGTCGCCCTGGCCAACGCCTATGCGCCGGAACATCTCTGCCTGCTGGTGGCCGATCCGTGGGCGCTGGTAGGCCAGGTGCGGCACGCGGGCGGCATTTTCTTGGGCGAAGGGTCGTTCGAGGTGCTAGGCGATTATGTGGCCGGCCCCAGCCACATCATGCCGACCGAAGGCTCGGCGCGCTTTGCTTCGCCGCTGAGCGTGGCCGATTTTATCAAGCGCATCAGCCTGGTGGGGCTATCGCTGCCCGCCGGTCAACGGCTGAGCGCGGCCGCGGCCGTCCTGGCTACCGCCGAAGGGCTGAGCGCGCATGCGGCCGCCGCCAGCCAGCGCCTGTCAGGAGGCTGAGCATGGACGATCCCTCTTTCATTCCCGCGCGGCCACGGGACGCCGCGCTGGTCTTGGCCCTGAACCAGGAGCTTTTTGAGGAGGACGGCCTGACCTCCTTCCCCCTGGCCGATCGTCAGCGCGCGCTCGAAGCGCTGCTGGCAGAGCCGGGAGATTGGGGCGTCATCTGGCTGATTCAAGATGGCGAGACCGTCGTGGGCTACACCGTCCTGACCTGGGGCTTTACGGTGGAATTGGGCGGCCGCTTCGTCTTGATTGATGAGCTTTATCTGCGCGCCGCGCAGCGCGGCCGTGGGTGGGGCAGCGCGGCGCTCGCTTTCATTGCCGATTGGGCGCGGCGGCAGGGCTGCGTGGCCTTGCAGCTCGAGGTGGAGCACCACAACCAACGGGCACGCGCGGTCTACGCGCGCAACGGCTTCCTCCCCCACGCCTCGCGCACGACGATGGAGCTGCGCCTGCCGGGGGCTGCGTCAGACGCGTGAGCGCTCTGAGTCGGCGCTGGATTGATCCTCAGCCGCGGCGGCATTGGCCGTGCGCTCGACGATAAACTCGTCGTGGGTGGGTGTGGCGCGTCCCCGGTGCAGGACCAGGCTGCCATGCAGCGGGGCGACATAGCCGGCGCCGGCGGCAAGCAGGGCCTGGCGCGCCGCGCTTGCCTGCATGCGCCAGCCGCGCACACTGACCAGGGTGTAGCCTTCGAGCAGCCGGGCCTGCAGGCGCTGCGCTTCGCCGATGTCGAGGCCGCGACGCCGACCGATCAAAAGGCCGACGACCAGACCAAGCGCCAGCGCCGGCAGTCCGCTGACCAGCAGATAGACCAGCGGCTGGCTCAACGTCTGCAGCCAGGCGGTCAGGGCAGGCGGCGCCAGCAGCGCCAGCAGCCAGTTGGCCGTTACGGCGCCGCCGCCGCCGTAGAACAAGGCCTGCGCCAGGGCCTCGCTGCGGCGCATGAGATGAAACGGCGCTTGCACCAGGGCAGTTTGACGGCCCCGCGACGCGGCCGCGTGCAGTGGTTCCTGCGCGCAACTGAAAACGGCGATGTGCAGCGAGCGCGTGGCCAGGCTGTCCAGCGCTTTTTCAACCGCGGCGGTATCGAGAAACAAAGCTAACCAGGCAAAGCGAATCATGGAAAATCCTACGACGACGAACCCTGACACACGCCCTCTGACGAGCGCCTACGAGCGCCTGCTGCGGCCCGATGTGCTCGGGCTGGAAGCGTACACGCCCATTGTACCATTCGAGGTCTTGAGCGAGCAACTGGGGCGGCGGCCGCAAGACATCGTTAAGCTGGACGCCAACGAGAATCCTTATGGCCCGGCGGCCGCCGTGCGGGAGGCCTTAGCCGCGTTTCCCTTCTACCACATCTACCCGGACCCCGAACAACGCCACCTGCGCGCGGCGCTGTCCGACTATGTGCAGATGCCAGCCGAGCTGATTCTCGCCGGACATGGCGCCGATGAGCTGCTCGATTATCTGTGCCGCATTTTCCTGCGGCCAGGCGACGCCATCATCAACTGCCCACCGACCTTCGGGATGTACAGCTTCGACGCGGAGCTGAGCGGCGGCCGCGTGCTCAACGCGTCGCGGCGGCCCGATTTTGGCCTGGACGTGGCCGGCATCGAGCAGGCCGCGCGGGCGCAGGACGCCAGGCTGCTCTTTCTGACCAGCCCCAACAATCCCGATGGCAGTCTGCTCGATCCGGCCGATCTGCGCCGCCTGCTGCGCCTGCCGCTGATCGTGGTTATGGACGAGGCGTACATCGAATTTGCCGGCCTGGAACGCTCGGTGGCGTCGTGGGTGGCCGAATACGACAACCTGGTGGTGCTGCGCACCTTCAGCAAATGGGCCGGCATTGCGGGGCTGCGCCTGGGCTACGGCATTTTCCCGGCCTGGATTCTGCGCCACCTGTGGAAGTTCAAGCAGCCGTATAATATCAGCGTGGCGGCCAGCGTGGCCGGGCTGGCTGCGCTGGCGCACCGCGCCGAGCTGGAACCGATCATCGCGGCGCTGCGCGCGGAGCGGGAGCGCTTGCAGGTTGAGCTGGCGCGCTTCCCGTTCCTGCAACCCTATCCGAGCCAGGCCAATTTTGTGCTCTGCCAGGTGCATGGCCGCGACGCCAAAGCGCTCAAGCTGGCGTTGGCGCAGGCCGGGGTGCTGGTGCGCTACTACGCCAAGCCCGGTTTGGAAAACTGCATCCGCGTCAGCGCGGGGCGGCCGGCCGACACCGATGCCCTGCTGGCCGCGCTGGCCGCGGTGTGAATAGGCCCAGCCCGCGGTCGGGCATCAGGCCAGGGTCAGCAGATCATCCGTCGCGTGCAGGACGATGTCCGCGCCGGCCGCGCGCAGATGGCCGTGGAGGGAAGCGCCGCCGACCGCGCTGACGCCGATCGCCAGGAAAGGGCGCTCAGCCCGGGCGCGCTGCGCGGCCAGGATGTCATCGGGCGTATCGCCGATGTACGCCGCGGCCAGCGCGCCGCCAGGATCGAGCCGGGCGCTGGCGGTGAGCAGGGGCCAGGGCGACGGCTTGCCCAGGCGCACGCCCAGGCCCGCCGCAGCCTCAGCGACGACCACGTCGTCATGCGTGACGCAGAATTCAAAGCAGGAGGCCAGGCCGAGGCGTTCCAGGGTGTAGGTCGCTTCGGCGCGCAGACGGCCGGTCGCAATCGCCAGGCGGCGCCCTTGCGCCAGGGTGGTCAGTGTCGCGGGGTTGATCAGCAGGGTCTCGCCGTCAATCAGGCCGGCGGCGTGCTGAAAACGCGGCTGCACCTGATACAATGCGGCCAGCAGCGCCGGTCCGAGGTAGATTTCCTGGAACAGGCGCAGGACCAGGTTCGTGGTCGCCAGGTCGCCGTGGTAGAAAACCAGGCCCTCGTTGCGGGCGCCGATGACCTGGCGCAGGCCGTTCAATGCGCCGCCCGCCTGCCGCACCGGTTCGATCAGCGCGCCAAACCGGTCAGCCGCCGCCTGCAAGCGGCGCTCGGCATCCTCCGGCTGGGGGGTTTGGGCCAGGAAGGCCAGAATCGCGTCCAGGTCCGGCAGCGGCGCGGTTGGCGCGGGCAGGACGGGCAGCTGGGCCAGAAAATAGCCGATCAGGCCGGCCGTCAGGTCCCAGTCGTTGTTGAAGCCGCCCATCAGCTTGCCGGCGGTGACGTGCGCGGGCGTGACGAGCGTCTGCGACAGGTTGAAGCCCAGGCCGTCGCGCAGGTAACACTGCACGACCTGGGCCACGGCGACACGGTACGAAGAACGGACATCAACGAGGACGCCGTCCATGTCGAAAATCAAGAGCGATGGTAATGCCATGGGCGTAGTGTAGCTGGAAGAAGTGGAAAGTGCAAAGTGCAAAGTGCATAGTGGAAAGTGGAAAGTACAAAGTGCAAAGTGCAAAGTGCAAAGTGCAAAGTGCAAAGTGCATAGTTCATAGTTCATAGTTCATAGTTCATAGTTCATAGTTCAGAGTTCATAGTTCATAGTTCATAGTTCATAGTTCATAGTTCAGAGCGGAGAGGGGGTAACATGCGGGTAGGGGAAGTTAAGCGCAGGACGAATGAGACCGATGTGGCGCTGCAGTTGGAGGTGGACGGGCGCGGTCGCTTTGCCGGGCAAACGGGGATTGGGTTTCTCGATCATATGCTGGCGCTCTTCGCGGCGCACGGCTTGTTTGATCTGACCGTCAGCGCGGCCGGCGATCTGCACGTGGATGAGCATCACACGGTGGAGGATGTCGGCATTTGCCTGGGCAAGGCGCTGGATCAGGCGCTGGGGGATCGGCAGGGCTTGGTGCGCACCGCGCACAGCTACGTGCCCATGGACGAGGCGCTGGGGTTCGTGGCGATTGACCTGGGGGGCCGGCCCTACTGCGTGGTCGAGGCGACCTGGCACACGCCGCGCGTCGGCCAGCTGGGCACGGACCTGATCTATCATTTCTTTGAATCGGTAGCGACGCACGGCCGCCTGAATCTGCACGCGCGTGTGCTCTACGGCCGCAACGATCATCACCAGGTGGAGGGGTTGTTCAAGGCGTTCGGCCGCGCCCTCGACGCCGCGACGCAGATTGATCCTCGGCGGCAGGGCGTGCCGTCCACGAAGGGCACCCTGACTGCATGACGTGCTGGGCTTGACGAAGCGGACGGCTCGCGGATCGCGCATTTGGGGCGCTAGACCGCAGATAGGGTATAATACTCTTGCACGGGGCGTTATGCCGCGGCTCGACTGTCCCGGATCAGACTCTGTTGCCCTATTGGCCGCCGCATAACCCATATTTCGTTATTTCGTTAGCCCCTGTTTTCAGGCTCAACCATGACATCAAATCTTCCGGCCGGCACGGTCACTTTCCTCTTCACCGACATCGAAGGCTCGACCCAACTTTGGGAACAACGTTCCGAAGCGATGAAACTTGCGTTGGCAAGCCATGATTCGATCCTCAGAGAGACGGTTGAATCGAATCGCGGGCACGTCATCAAGACCACAGGTGATGGAGTGCATGCGGTGTTTGAGAAGGCGATCGACGCGGTCAACGCGTCGATCGCGGCGCAATCTGCCATTCAGACCCCCGAGTTCTTGAAGAACTCGAAGGTCTCGTTACGCGTGCGGATGGGACTGCACACAGGCGAAGCGGAACTACGCGACGGCGACTACTATGGTCAAAGTGTCAACCGCGCGGCCCGGATCATGTCTTTGGCGTATGGCGGACAAGTCTTAATCTCAGCCGCTACAGCCGAACTCATCCGCGACACAGTGTCTGCCAATGTCATCACATTGCAGACCCTTGGCAAACATCGACTCAAAGACTTGGCGAGGCCGGAGCACATTTATCAAGTCAACCATCCTGATTTGCAGTCAAATTTTCCGCCCATCAAGTCGCTCGACGCATTTCCAAACAATCTTCCCACCCAACTTACATCTTTCATTGGACGCGGGAAGGAAATCGCTGAGATAAAGTCTGCGCTTGAGTCAGCGCGGCTCGTCACCCTCACCGGCTCAGGCGGCACGGGGAAGACTCGCCTCTCGCAGGAGGTCGGCGCACAATTGTTGACGAGCTTCCAGCATGGTGTGTGGCTGGTGGAACTTGCGCCGCTCGGCGACGAGGCGCAGATCATCCCCGCGCTGGCGCAGGTATTTGGCTTGCAGGAGTTGCCATTCAATCCGCTGGCAATGCTCGTGGATGATTATCTGCGCGACAAAAAACTCCTGCTCATTCTCGACAATTGTGAACATCTCATCGCCGCCTGTGCGCGGCTTGCCGACCATCTGCTCCATCACTGCGCGGGACTCAACATCCTTGCGAGCAGCCGTGAAGCGTTGGGCATTACGGGCGAAGTGGCGTATCACACGCCTTCTCTTGGAGAGTCCGAATCGACTCAACTTTTCGTGGAGCGCGCCCGCGTCGCCAACTCGAAGTTTTCTCTCACCGCTTCAAACGCATTAGCCATCGCCCAAATCTGCCACCGTCTCGACGGCATTCCTTTGGCGATCGAACTCGCCGCCGCGCGGACGAAGCTGCTCTCTGCCGAGCAGATCGCCACGCGGCTCGACGATATGTTCCGTTTGCTCGTTGGCGGCTCGCGCACCGCAGTGCCACGCCAACAGACTCTGCGCGCGCTGATCGATTGGAGTTACGACTTACTCTCCGATGAAGAAAAACGGCTCTTTCAATTCGCGTCGGTCTTTGTCGGCGGCTGGACGCTGGAGGCGCTCGAGTTCGTCGCTGACGAACCGAACACGTTGGAATTGTTGGAGCAGCTCGTCAACAAATCGTTGGTCGGCACGGAAGAACGTGAAGGCGAGATGCGGTATTTCCTGTTGGAGACGATCCGCCAGTACGCCAGAGAAAAGCTCTTCGAAGCGAAACAGGCTGCGGCGGCGCGTGATCGGCACTTCATCTACTATAGAGATATTGCGAGCGGCTTATGGGATGTCAGTCTTGTATCAAGCGAATCTAAAATTCAAAGATTGCGAGCCATGCAAGTGGAAATGGAAAACCTGCGCGCGGCATTTGAATGGGGTTTGCAGAATGATGCGCAGGACGCATTGGATCTGGCAACGAACATCGCAATGTGCATGAGCATGACCGGAGGTCAGTTGGAGGGCATCACCATACTCAAAGCGGGAATGGAGAAGTTTCGCGCCTTGCCGCCCGTTGAAGGCGACGCGAACCGCCTGCGAAAAGAGATCTATGCCCATGCGTGTTTTAGCCTGGGGATGCTTCTGCAAGGCACAAATGAAATCATACTGTCGCGCAACAACTTGCAGGAAGCCATTGCCATTGCCCGCGAACTCGGGGATAAACATATGCTGGGCATGGCTCTGGAAATGTACGCGAGCGCCTCTGCCATGATCAAAGCCGAGGATACCTTTGCCGTCATACACGAGGGTCTTGAAATCTTTAGAGAAATCAATGATAGCGCTGGGATGGCGATGGCGTATGGCAACCTGGCGCGCTGGGAATCCATCCACGGCAATTATCAGGAGGCTGAAAAATATGTGGCTTTACTTCAGGCTCATATGAAAGATGCGCCCATCTCTTTACAATCGGGTTTTACCAATATGGGGTTGGGGATCGGCGCACGTGCGCAGGGTCGCTTTGACCGTGCCCAACGTCACTTTGCTGAAGGACTCAGGATCTTCAGTCAAATGGGTCACAAAGGTATGGTTATGGGGATGACATCCGAGATGGCGCACACGCAACGTGCCCTGGGTAATTTCGCCGAAGCCAAGAAAACCTATCTTAAGACCATTAAGGCGTACCAAGATTACGGCAACCGACCAGCCGTGGCACATCAATTGGAATGTTTTGCGATGATCGCCGTTGTGGAGGAAGAACCACAACGCGCAATGAATTTATTCGGTGCGGCAGAAGCGATCCGTGAGGTGACGGGTCACAAACGAACGGATGAAGAAGAAGCGGAGGAAGCGCAATTCATGAGTCAACTGCGCTCCATGCTCCCTGCAGCGGAGTTCAACGCACTTTGGGCGGAAGGCAAGTCCATGACGATGGAGCAGGCAATTCGGTTCGCGTTGGTCTCGTAGTGCTCAACGCGGGGCTAACACCGGGTTGCAGGCGACGTTGCTTAGCTGCGCTCCGCAACGCGCCTGAACCCGACCGTTAACCATCAATGGAGGGATTGTGGCCACGATTATCACTTCGGATATAGCCAATGCGCTTGGTTTTTATGTGTACGCATACATTGATCCACGCGATAATTCGGTGTTTTATATTGGCAAAGGCGTAGGATCACGGGCGACAGATCACCTGTGGGACAAAAGCGAATCAGGCAAGGTTGCTCGAATTAACAACATCATTGCTGCCGGCTTTGAGCCGCGCATTGATATTGTCGCTCATCAGCTCCGTGATGATCTTGAGTCCAGTAGGGTAGAAGCTGCCCTGATTGAACTCTTTGGTATAAATAATCTCACTAATGTTGTAAAAGGTCGCTTTAGCACAGATTACCCAAGGCGCACACTGACTGATTTCGTGATGGAGTTTTCTCCTCAAGCGGCAGATATAACTGATCCATCCCTGCTAATTCGCATCAACCGTCATTTCAAGTACGG
>DAISHS010000193.1:5282-7996 GCA_036822415.1 Chloroflexota bacterium | reverse complement strand
TTTGCACTTTGCACTCTGCATTTTGCACTTGTTCGCATCTGAGGATGCTCACTCCGCTTTGCACTTTGCACTCTGCATTTTGCACTTTGCATTTTGCACTTTGCACTAACGAGATCGTTATGACAACAGACCTCCTTCTCACCCTCGATGCCGGCACCAGCGGCGGTCGCGCAGCCCTCTTCGACCTGAGCGGGCGACAGATGGCGGTGGCCGCGGCGTCCTGGGCCTATGATGCGCCGCCAGAGGCCGCGCCCTGGGGGCGGGCTTTCGCCGCCGACCGCTTCTGGGACACCCTGGCGGGGTTGACGCGCCAGGCGCTGGCGCAGGCCAACGTCGCGGCTGCGGCCGTGGCCGCGGTCAGCGTGACCGCGCAGCGCGGCGGTATGGTCATCCTGGACACGGCCGGCGCGCCGCTCTATGCCGGGCCGATCCAGGACCTGCGCGCGGTTTACCAGGCCGCGGCGCTGGAGGAAACCTGGGGTGAACGGTTGTACGCCATCAGCGGACATCGCCCGGCCCTGATTTTTGCCCCTGCGCGTCTGATCTGGTTCCAGGAAGAGCAGCCTGACCTGTTTCGGCGCTTCGCCACCTTGCTCACGATCAGCGACTGGCTGGTTTTTTGCCTCAGCGGGGTTCGTTGCACAGAACCAAGCGCCGCGGCCGACACGCAGCTGTTCGATATTGAGCAGGGCGCGTGGTCGGCCGAGCTGTTGACAGGCCTGGCCTTGCCGCCGGCGCTTTTTCCAGCGATCAACGCGACCGGAACGGTGGTCGGGGGGGTCACGGCCGCAGCGGCCGCGCAGATGGGCCTGCGGCCGGGGACGCCGGTGGTCATGGGCGGCGCGGATACGCAGATGGGGCTGCTCGGCATGGATGTCACAGCGCCTGGCCAGGTGGGCCTTTTGGCCGGCTGGAGTATGCCGGTGCAGCAGGTGGCGGCGACGCCGCTCAGCGGGCAAGGGCGGCTGTGGGTGGGCAGCCATGTGTTGCCGGCGCGCTGGGTGTTGGAAGGCAACGCCGGGCCGGCCGGGCGCGCGTGGGCCTGGCTATCTGAGGTAATGTACGGCCGGCACGATTTCGCCGCGTTGGAAGCGTTGGCCGCGGCCGTGGCGCCGGGCGCCGGAGGCGCGCTGGCCTTCTTAGGCCCGCAGCCGATGAACGCGGCAGAGATGGGACTGGCCTGGGGCGGGCTGCTCATCCCCCTCGGCGCGGATTTCATCGGGGTGCAGCGGGCGCATCTGGCGCGGGCCACGCTCGAAAATATCGCCTTTGCGGCCCGGGCCAATGTGGATTCGATCGTGGCTGTCAGCCAGAAGCCCGCGTCGGGGGTGGCGGTCGGCGGCGGGCTGACGCGCAGCCGCACCTGGCTGCAGATGCTGGCCGATGTGCTGGGCCGGCCGCTGCGCGTCAGCGCCCTGCCTGACGCCAGCAGCCGCGGCGCGGCCATCAGCGCGGCCGTGGGCGCCGGTTTCTATCCCGATCTGGCGACAGCCGCAGCGGCTATGACCCGCGACGATAGCCACATCACCCCCCAGCGCGTGGCTGTGGCCGAGTACCTCGACCTGTACGAACGCTGGCAGCAGGCCAGGGAGCAATTGGATACCCTGGGCCGCGTGATTGGCTAGTCCCAGCGGGCGCAAAGTGTGGTAAAATAGAAGTGACGGGTTTTACGATGCTCTGCCCGCCAAAGACCAGGAGGCGCAATGTGACCGAATGGGTAGAAGAGCGACGCCAGGTTTTACAGATCGCGCAGCAGTTGTTGGACAAGCGCCTAACCGTGGGCAGTTCGGGCAACGTCAGTCAGCGCCTGGGAGCTGAGCTGCTGGCGATCACACCAAACCGCCGTTACACCGAAGACCTGACGCCGGCCGACATTTTGGCGACGACGTTCGAGGGCGACGTGGTGGCCGGGGAGGGCATTCCTTCTTCCGAGTTGATGCTGCATGTCGGCGTTTACCAGGCGCGACCCGATGTGCAGGCTGTGATTCACGTCCATCCGCGTTACGTCAGCGCGGCGGCCGTCAGCGGCCGGCCGATCCCGCCCATTCTCGAAGACCAGATGATCTTCCTGGGCGGCCAGATCGAAGTGGCGGCGCACGCCATGTCGGGCAGCGATGAACTGGCGGCGGCGGCCGTGGCCGCCCTGGGCGATCGCCACGCCTGCCTGCTTGCCAATCATGGCGCCATCACCGTGGGGCGGGACCTGCGCGCCGCCCTCTATGCCTGCGAATACCTGGAAAAATTGTGCCAGGCTTTCCTGTGGGCCAGCCTCCTCGGCGCATTGACAGACCAGGGCCGCCTCGGCTCGCTCAACGTCCTGCCCGCGGACGTGGTGGAGACGGAGCGCGCCTTCTTCAAGATGATGCGCATGGGGAGTTGATAGGAGTTTAGGCCATGAAAGTTCCGTCGTTTATCCTCAGACAACTGTATGTCAAAGGCAGTCTGCACGCAACCGCTAACGGCTTTGCCTTCGAGATTGCCAACAAACTTGGCTCTGGTTACAGCCGCGAGATGCGGCCAGTGACGCTGGACGGCGTCGCCTTTCCGCTGGAGCAGACCTTCTTTCGTCCACCCGATGGACTGGAAATCGCCTTCAGCGATGTCGCAGACGCCATGCCGTTCACCCTGGAAATGGGCAAAAGCCTGACGATCCTGGTGGAAGGCGCCACCCTGACCCCCGGCAAACACAAAGTCGGCATGGGCTTTGTGGTCAA
>DAISHS010000193.1:0-5182 GCA_036822415.1 Chloroflexota bacterium | reverse complement strand
ATTTTGCACTTTGCACTTCGTAGCGGGAGGCTTCAGATGTTACCGCATCTTATGGTTCCGCCGGCGGCTGGGCCTGGGTTGAGTGCGCAATTGCGCGCGGAACAGGGGCCGCTGGCCGGTCAGACGCTTGCCATCTCCCACTCCCCGTTTACCCTGGGGCGCAGCCCGGACAATGACCTGGTGGTGCCCGAACCGCTCGCTTCCCGTCATCACATCCGCCTGGAGGCGCGCGCCGGCCGCTGGTATTTGATTGACCTCGATTCGGCCAACGGCACGCTGCTCAACCGTCAACGCGTAAGCGGCGAGCAGGCGCTCAATGCCGGCGATTTGATTGCCATCGGCGAGACCGTGTTTGTTTTCAGCGCGCCTGAGCCGGCGCGGCCGGCGCTGGCGCCCGCGGCGCGGGCGCGTCCGGCAACGCGGCGCTCATCGCCGCTGGCGGCCATCGTCATCGGCGTCGTTTTGATCGCCCTGGCGGCGGCGGCCGTGCTCTTCATCGGCGGGCGGCTGCGGCGGCCGGCCGATGATACGACCGGCCCGAGCCTGCCGACCATTCAACTGCCGGCCATCCCCAGCGTCACCCTGCCCACCGGGATACCCAGCCTACCGCCCATCCCCACCGGCCTGCCGGTCATCCCCACCGGCCTGCCGACCGGGATACCGGCCTTGCCCACCGGTTTGCCATCGCTGCCGACTTTCCCGCCCTTGAGGTAGGCCCATCATGATCCTTGTCATTCAACCAGGAGAGGGCGGCGAGCGCCGCCTGCCGCTGGCGCGTGGCGTGCTGACGCTGGGCCGCAGCACAGACTGTGATTTGATCCTGGCCGATAGCCAGGCCTCACGGCATCATGCTGAACTGCGCCGCGCGGGCGACCACTGGCAGATCGTGGACGTGGGCAGCGCCAACGGCACTTTTGTCGGCGGCGTGCGGCTGGCGCCGAATGTGGCGCGTGCCCTGGGCACGGGCGAGGTGGTCCTCATCGGCAGCACGCGCCTGCGCCTGGTTGATGAAGCGCCGGCGCCCTGGCCCGCGGCGCCGGCCGCGCAGGCAGAGCCTGACGCGGCGCGGCCGTCGCCCCTGCTGACGTCCCTCATCTGGCTCAGCCGCCTGCTGGCGCTCGCCGGGGCGGGGGCGCTGATGGTGGGCGCGCAGGCCGCCTGGGTGCGCGTGGCGGTGACCGTGCCGCTGCTGGGCAATGTCCTGACACGCAGCATTGGCGGGCCTGAGAGCGGCTATGGTTATCTGCTCCTGGGCCTGGGCGCGCTCAGCCTGCTGCTGCTTGTGGTTGACCTGCTGTCACGGCGTTGGGGCCTGGCCGTCGGCTTGGCGCAGGCGCTCATGGGCGGGTTGACGGCCGTCATCCTGGGCTTCAATGCCTACAGCTACTATCAGGCCGGCGCGCAAACCATCCTCGGCGTCAGCCTGCTCGACATCTTTACGCGTTATGCGCGGGATGCCATTCATTTGACCGTTCTGCCCGGCATCTATTTCGTGGGCGCGGGCCTGGCCGGGCTGATCGTCGGCGGCATCCTGCGGCTGCTATTGGCGGGAATGGAGAGACCGGATTAAAAGAGAGAGGGAAGAAAAAAGAGGGAAGAAAAAAGGAATGCTGCTTCAGCGTTCAGAATTCAACGTTTATTATTGAGGTATCCATCATGCCAGATACACCAGCCATCTATGGCATTTTGACTGTACGGGTGGGCGGTGGGAGCGATGAGCACCCGATTGGCAAGCCCTCCCTGGACATCGGGCGCAGCAGCGAGAATGACGTGGTCCTGCTGGACGATGGGCAGGTCTCGCGGCGCCATGTGCGCCTGAGCTACACTGCGCAGGGCTTCCAGGTGCAGGACCTCGGTTCGGCCGTCGGTACCCAGCTGAACGGCCAGCCGCTGGCTGCCCGTCAAATTTACCCCTTGCGCCTTGGCGACGTGCTCCAGGTTGCCGGTTTTCAATTGAGCACGCGTGCGGCCGAAGCGCCGATTCCGCCCTGGTTGGGAGATAAGATTCGCATCTCGGCGCGACCAACGCCCGGCCTGGCCGTTTATCTCGGCGGCCAGGTGCAGAAATTCGCCCTGGATAAGCCGCAGCTCACCCTGGGACGCGCCGGGGACAATGACATCGTCCTCAACGCCGGCGTCATCTCCGGGCATCATGCGCGCTTGCAGCAGGTTGGGCCGACCTTCACCATCAGCGACGCCGGCAGCTCCAACGGCCTGATCTTCAACGGGCAGAAGGTTGCGCAGAAGGCGCTGGTGGATGGTGATGTAGTTTACGTCACTGACCAGGTTGCCATGCAGTACCGCAGCGCCATCGGCTTTGTCGGCGGCGCGGCCAAGTCTGAAACCGCCCCGCCGCCGGCGCAGATCGTGGCCTTGCCCTCCGACGATCAGCCGGTGCGCATCGGTCGGGCCAAGGACAATCAGATCGTTCTCGATCATCCACAGGTCAGCCGTTATCATGCCATGATCGAGCGCATGGGCGTTGGGCGCTATCGTATTCATGACCTGAAAAGCTCGAACGGCGTTTTTGTCGGCAACAAGCGCATTGACCGTGAGAGTTGGCTCAAAGAGGACGATGAAATTCAGATTGGCCCCTTCCGCCTGGACCTCAAGCAGGGCAACATCCTCAAGCGCGAAGACGCGGGCATGCGCCTGGATGTGTTTCATTTGCAGAAGTGGGTTTCCAAAGAGAAGAACCTGCTGCAAGATATTTCGCTCGCTATTGCGCCGCAAGAATTCGTGGCCCTGGTCGGCCTTTCCGGCGCAGGCAAGTCCACCCTGATGAACGCGCTGACCGGCTTCAATCCCGCGACCCACGGCGCGGTTTTCGTCAACGACATTGATCTGTACAAGAACTTCGACCTTTTCCGCAACGAGCTGGGTTACGTGCCGCAGAAGGACATCGTCCACGCCGAGCTGTCGGTCTACGCGGCGCTCGATTATGTAGCGCAGCTGCGGATGCCGCCCGACACCACCGCGGCTGAGCGCCATCAGCGCATCCTTGAGGTGCTCGATGATCTCGATCTGACCGAACGTAAGGACCTGCCGATTCACAAACTCTCGGGCGGCCAGCTCAAGCGCGTCTCCATCGGCGTGGAACTGCTCACCAAGCCGCGGCTGTTCTACCTGGACGAGCCGACCTCCGGCCTGGACCCCGGCACCGAATATAACATGATGAAGCTGCTGCGCCACCTGGCGGACCAGGGACGCACGATCGTCCTCATCACCCATGCCACCAAGAACGTGATGATGTGCGATAAGGTGATCTTTGTCGTGCGCGGCGGTTATGTCGCGTTCTACGGTCCGCCCGAAGAGGCGCTGCTCTACTTCGACCGCTATCGCACCGATCAGGAACGGCGCGAGAAAGATATGGAGTTCGACAGCATCTACATCGTGCTGGAGGATGAAAAGCGCGGCAAGCCAACCGATTGGGCCGAGCGCTATCAGAAGTCGAGCGCGTACCAGAGCTACGTCGTGGAGCGCTTGCGTCATCGCCAGGGCGCGGCGTCCAGCGTCGGCCCGAACACGATCGCCCGCCGCATCAGCAGCGGCGCGACCAAACGGGTCAGCGCGCTGAGCCAGCTGATGATTCTTTCCTCGCGCAACCTCAACATCCTGATGCGTGACCGGCTCAGCCTGGCGTTGATGCTCCTGCTGGCGCCTGGCATCGGCCTCATGGACTTCATGTGGGGACGCACCCTGTTCGATCCGGTCAAGGGCGACCCAGGCAAGATCATCACGATGCTCTTCATGATGGGCCTGATTACGATCCTGGTCGGCGCGCTCAGCTCCGTGCTGCAGATCGTCAAAGAGACCGACATTTACAAACGCGAGCGCACCGTGGGCCTGCAGATCAGCCCCTACATCCTATCCAAAGTCTGGATCGGATTGATCCTGGCGCTTTATCAGGCGCTCGTTTTCCTGCTCTTCGAGGTCATCTTTGTCCGTCCTGACCTGCCCGGCGGGGGCGCGTACGTTGCGGTCTACATCACCCTCTTCATCGGCACGCTGTCGGGCTATCTGTTTGGCCTGGCGATTTCGGCGGCCGCGCCCAACCTGAACGTCGCACTGCTGCTCGTCATCGTGGTGCTGGTGCCGCAGTTCCTCTTTGCCGGCGCGCTGCTGCCGCTCGATTTGATCCCCGGCGGGGAGCAGATCAGCGTCATTGCCTCCACGCGTTGGGCGTTCGAGGCGCTGGTCAATATCACCGAGTTTGGCAAGCCGCTGGTGGATGATCCCTGTTGGGATGATCGCCCCAAGTACGATGCAGACAATCAGCTCGGCTGGAACACGGTGCTGAATCAAAACGATGAGGAGAAGCTGGCCCTGGGCTGCACCTGCATGGGCGCGACCATTTTTGCAACGTGCGGCTCGTTCCCCGGTATCCAGAGCGCCGATTTTTACGATGACAAGGCCAAGGCGCAGCTCGCCGCCCCTGAGCCGCTGAAACCGGCCTCGCCGACGCCCTATCCCTCGCCAACGCCCTATCCGTCACCGACGCCCTATCCCTCGCCGACGCCGCTGCCGCAGCCGAAGGACCCCAGCAAGCTGGATGCCTACATGGATGACAGCCGTGAGCAGGGGCGCAAATACCAGGATCGGCGCCAGCAGCAGGGCGATGCCTACCAGGATCAGCGCGAGGCTCAGGGCAATGAGTATCAGGACGCTCGGCAGCGCCAGGGCGATGAGTACGCCGCCGCCATGGAAAGCTGGGGCGATCAGAAGGCCGCCTGGGAGCGCGAGCGCCAGCGCGCGGTCAAAGGCGCGGAAGGCATGCTCAAGAACATCTTCGACAACTACGGCCGCGCGTTCAAAGGCACCGTTGCCACGCGCTGGCTGGCGATGATCATCGTCATGGTGGTGCTGATGGGGCTGATCGTCTTCTTCCAGAGTCGGAAGGACGTGGTGTAACCCTTGAACCGCCGCGCCGGCGCGCGCGTGAGCGCTGCGGAGCTGCGCTCTCCGCTTATTCGCGCAGATGATACGGCACGTCAATGATGACGCGCTGAAAGCCTTGCCGACGGCGGCGGTAGAGCAGGGCAGCCTTGAGCAGACGCGAGGTCTGGTTGTGCAAAAGGCCCTGCCAGCGCTGGGCCAGGACAAATTCGGGTAGAACGACGACCGCGAGCTGACCGTCATGGTGCTCGCGGTCGGTCGCGTCCAGGAAGTCCAGCAGGGGGCC
>DAISHS010000192.1:0-8007 GCA_036822415.1 Chloroflexota bacterium | reverse complement strand
CGCAGCTGCTGGCCGCGCCGGCCTACCTGCGCACCATCCAGGCGACCGCGCCCGCGATCGTGCATGCCAATTTGAGCACTCACCCGTGGGAATTGGCAACGTTGCCCTGGCTGCGCCGCCGCTGGCCGCTGGTGGTGACTCAGCATGAAGTCAGTATCAAGGCTGGCGAGGGCGGTTGGCGCAAACGCTGGAACGTATGGGCCGGCCCGCGCTACGCGCATCACCTGTTCGTACACGGTCAGGCGCTGGCCGCGGCCGTGCAGCGTCAACACCATGTGCCGGCCGGCCGCATCAGCGCCCTGCCGATTGGCCCGTTCGATTTTCTGGCGCAGGAGGCCGGCGGCGCTGAGCAGGAAGAACCAGAGACCGTCTTGTTTTTTGGCCGCATCAAGGCTTACAAGGGCCTGGAAGTCCTGGCCGCCGCCATGCCGCTGATCAAGGCGCGCGTGCCAGGCGTGCGCTTCCTGGTGGTCGGAGGCGAGGGAGATGCAACGCCGTATCAGCGCTTGCCCGGCGCGCAGGCCGCGCCGGTGACCTGGGTCAATCGCTTCGTGACCGACGCGGAGGCCGCGGCGTACTTTCGGCGCGCCGCCCTGGTTGTGTTACCTTACACCGACGGCAGCGCCTCCGGCGTGATTGCCGCGGCTTACGCGTTTGGCCGGCCCGTGATCGCCACGCGCGTCGGCAGCCTGCCTGAAGCCGTGGTGGATGGCGTCACCGGGCTGTTGATCCCGCCGCGTGACGCTGACGCGCTGGCGGCTGCCGTCAGCGCCCTGCTCCTCGATACGCCGCGGCGACAGGCGATGGGCATGGATGCACGGCGCTGGGCAGAGAGCCATCTTTCCTGGACGAGCATTGCCCAACGCACCGTGGCGGTCTACCGGGCGCTGCTGGCCAGCTGGCAACGACCGCAGGGCAGACAAGGACTCGCATGAAAACCAATCCTGCGGCCATTCATCCGACTGTCGTAGCGCTCATTCTCAATTGGAATGGCCGCGCTGACACCCTGGCCTGCCTGCAAAGCCTCCAACAACAGACCTATCCCGCGTTGCTTACGCTGGTGGTAGACAATGGCTCGGGCGACGACTCTGTAGCGGCCATTCGCGCGGCTTTTCCAGACGTCAACATCATCGAGACGGGCGCCAATCTCGGTTTTTGCGTCGGCAACAACGTAGGGCTGGAATGGGCGCTGGCGCACCGCGCGGATTATGTGCTCTTGTTGAACAACGATACCTGGTTCGACCCCGCCATGACCAGCGAGCTGGTGGCGGCGGCCAGCGCTGACGCCGCAATCGGCCTGGCCGGACCTAAAATCTACCAGGCCGCGCCGCCCAACGTCCTGTGGTCGGCTGGCGGCCTTGTCACCTTCTGGGGCAACGTGACCGTCATGCGCGGCTTTGGGCAGGCCGATCGTCAGCAGTACGACCGCGCGACTGATGTGGACTATCTGCCCGGATGTGGTATACTAGCACGTCGCCAACTCCTGGAGACTGTCGGCCTTCTGGATCCAAGTTACTTCGCCTATTACGAGGATGCCGACTGGGCGATGCGGGCCAGGCTGGCTGGCTGGAAGGTGCGTTACGTTCCCTCAGCCCAGATGTGGCACAAAGGCGGCGCCAGCACGGGCGGGTTCTACAATCCCCGCGAAAAGTACCTGTCTGGCGTCAATGCGGTGCGTTTTATGCGCCGCTACGCCCACAGCGGGCAGTGGGCGCTTTATTTGACCTCCCTGGCGGTAGGTATTCCGTGGTTATTGATGCGCGAGGGCATGCGTGGACGCAGTGCGGCCGTGCGCGCCAAAATTCGTGGGTTGGTAGATGGTTTCAGGCACAAATCCTAACACGCGTTTCACCAAAAGAGCGATCCAGGTCGCCGTGCTGCTTATCATTTTATTGGCAGCGGGCCTGCGCTCATACGATCTGAACACACGGCCTTTCTGGGGCGATGAAGCTTTGACCGGCGACCTGGCCCTCCTCGGCCCGGCCTCTGTCTTACGCACGACAGCGCCCTTTTCGTTCATTCGTCAGGCCGCAGCGGCCGCAGGGGGGCAATACGTCTCTGGCTGGGGTTTTCAGATGCCCTTGCCGCTGCTGGCGTCGCTGACCGGGCTGATCGGCAACCAGGACATCCTGATTCGCCTGCCATCATTCCTGGCCGGCGTGTTGGCCGTAGCCGTGGCCTTTGTCCTGGGCCGGCGATTGCGCGGGCCGGGCGTGGGACTGCTGCTTGCCTTGCTCCTTGCCCTCTCTGCCTTTCACATTCAGTATTCGCAAGAGGCGCGCTACTATGGCTTGATGTCGTTCCTTTCCATGTTGGCGGCCTACTTGATGCTGCGCGGCCTCGATGAGAATCGTGTCGGCGACTTGATCGCCTTCGTTTTTGTGTCTGCCTTCGACGTCTGGAACCATCTCTTTGCCCTCTTCTTCGTGGCGCCGATGGTTCTCTATGCCAGTTCGATCCTCGGCGCGCGGCTGGTGCGCGCGGTGCGTTTGCCGCGCCTCAGTTCGTGGCGTCGCCGCGCCAGCGGCAGCCGCAAGACGACGCGCAGCCGCCTTTTAGGCTGGCAGCAGTCTATCATCGGCCTTGTACGCCAAATTCCACTCGCCTACGCCATCTTTCTCGTGAGCGTGGTGGTCCTGGGGCTGCTGACGCTCGAAGTCACCTTACCTGTCCTGCGCGCCGCTACCAGCGGCTCGGCAGGCAGCGCCGTGGCGACTGTTTTTTCTACCGCTGACTCGACGAACCTGACATCGAACGCCAGCCTGCTCGGCTTTTCTCTGTCCTTCACCTCGCTCAGCAGCCTGTTTGCCTTGTTTGGCAGCGGCCAGGGATGGGCCTCCTGGGTCTACATGGGGATGGCATTGCTGGGTCTGGCTGATCTGCTGAGACGCCGCCAGTGGCGTCAGGCGCTTTTTTTGCTGCTGTGGCTCTGGCTGCCCTTGCTCCTGGTTTCGTTGATTCGCTCTGAGCATTTCTTCGCTGAGAAATACCTCATCTTCGTCCAGCCAGCCTATTTGGCGCTGGTTGCCCTGGGAATTTTTGCCGTGGCTGAACGCCTGTGGACCTGGCCGCGATCGTTCAGCTGGCGCAGCCCCGTTCCGGCGACGGCCCTGGTGGGAGGACTGGCGCTCTTGCTCCTCTTACTCAACACGCGCCCTGTCTTAGGTTATTACGGGCAGCAGGACCGGCTGAACTGGCGCGGGGTCATCAGCTACATTCAAGCGGACCTGCGCGTCGATGATGCCGTCATTTTTGCAACGATGCGCGAGCGTGACTGGGGGCCCTTCGTCTACTACTTCCGGCACATGGTCAAGCCGCAAACATTCGGCACCTTCGTGCAAACGTTTTCGAGCTTGTCGGCCACGCAATTGCAATCGGTGTTCGACAAGCATAAGCGCGTGTGGATTGTGGATCAAGCCGGCCATGGCGGCTTCGATGAAATTGGCGCGTTCTTCCCTGCGCTCAGACCACAAAACGTGGACGGCGCACAGGTCTTCTTGTTGGAAACGATGCCGATACTCAACAGCCAGGTTTCCTTTGCCTGGCCGGCCGGACGCACGAAACTGCATACGGAACGCGCCGCCCTAACCGGCCGCGACCTGGTCGTTGGAATCACGACGCGCGATGCCTCGGTTTCTCAGCGCTTCAACGTCTACGTCAATGGCCAGGACCAGGGAGGTCTTGATCCTGCTGGCGTGCAAATGCCGAATTACGTCCAGGTGCCTTTCACCGGCACCTATATCGCCAAAGTTGATGTCGTCGCGCCCCAGCCGCCCACCGTACCGCTGAGCGGAACCTTGACCCTGGCCTATGCCGTGGCGCTGCCCAAAGAGAGCGGCCAGCGCATCGAAGCTGAGAACTTTCTCACCGAAAACGGCTTTATCTTCGATCAGGTAGATGCCAGCGGCGGGGTCTTCGTGCGCGCGCAAGGCTTCGGTTCAATCGCTGAGGTCACCGTGTGGGCAAGCGAACCGGGAGACTATTTGCTGACGTTGGTTGGCCGCATGAATGCACGCGTCGGCGCGCCCAAATGGTCGGTCGTGCTCGATCGTCAGGCTGTCGGCGTGCTCAACACACCGGTGAACCAGGGTTGGCAGCCGGTTGCCGTACCAGTTAGCTTCGATCGCCCTGGCAAGCACACGCTGACGCTTGGCGTCACCGCCAATGCCTACCTGGAAGGCGCCTATGCTGACCTCGACTACCTTACCCTGGAGCAGCGCCAGAACTGGGTCTACCGGGACAGCACTCAAATCAGCCTGGGCGAGAGCGAGCCGTTCAGCGCGGCGCCCATTGACGCGACCGCAGTGCTGACTTCATGCGTGACCACAGCGGGTGGGGATGGGCGCTGGCTCAACGCACAACCGGTCACCTTTACGGTGACCGTGGAAAACGCCACCGATTATGCGCTGGGTTTGGTCACCACCAGCAAAAACATCACGCGCCCCTTGCAAATAACCGTGGATGACCGCTTCGTAGGGCAAATCAACCTGATAGACAACGAGACACAATACCATTATCTGTTGACGCGGCTGAGCCGAGGTGAACACGAAATTTTGTTGACGCCGCCACCGACGACGCAAGAGCGGCAGTTGTGCCTCCAAGAAATGAACCTTCGCGTCGTCTACGTGCAGCCGGATACGACCGATTTGCGTGTAGACGCCAACTTCTTTGTCGTGGGCGAGAACGCGCGCCTGCAACAAATGAGCAATCGTCCGGCCGTGCTGGCTGCTGGCCTGGGCACGGTTATTCAAGCCAGTCTTTGGTTCAGCAACACCGGTAATTACACCCTGAATGTAGATGGTTTGAATGATCGTCCAGGCCCGGTTCAAATTCAGCCCGAACTGGACGGCAAACCCCTGGAGCAAACCCTCGACTATGCCCGCAATGACTACACCTGGACCCTGCGCTCAGTGCGTATGCCAGTCGGCGCCGTGGGCTACCACCGGCTGCGCCTAAATTTCATCAACGACCTGTATGATACTGCCCTGGTCGCCAACAAAGAGGATGGCGATCGCAACGCGGCCATTGACTTCTTTACCATCTCGCCCCTCTCGGCGCCCGTCATCGCGGTGGGCAACGAGGCGACCTTCGAGGTGGCTAAGGAGACCAACATGATGGCGCCGGGCACAGAGGTCCAGGAGATCAATGGGGTGGACGCCATCATGCGGCCGGCGGCCGGCCCTGTCGTCAACATGGACCTGACGTTTGCCACGGCCGGCGCTTACCAGGTGACGGTGCGCGCGCAAAATGATCAACCTGGCCCCGTTGACTTTGCCGTCTTGCTGGACGGCGACCCTGTCGGCACGTTGAGTTTTGCCGCCAACGATGGCAGCTGGGGTGAACAATCGCTCCTCTTGCCCGTTGGCGTGCCGGGCTATCATCGCCTGGCGCTAGAGTTCGTCGCCGACCTGTACGATCAAAAGCTGATTGATGCAGGCCAGGACGGGGACCGCAACGCGCTCGTGGAAAAGGTGAGCCTGACGAAAATCCCTGCCGCCATCAGCCCCCAGGATGCGCTCATTGACTTGAACTTCGACGACTTGCTCAAGGCCACCGCAGCCAATCAACCGAGCCTGGCGCGCGTCGACGACGATTTCGCTTTCATCTTCACCCCAGGCGCTGAATTATCGTTCCCGCTGGTCTTCCTGGCCGATGGTAACTATGCCCTCGAGCTGGGCGGTCGCAGTCCGCGCATCTCCAACGCCCTGACGTTGGAGATTGATGGGACGCCCATCGAAACCGTGAGCTTTGATTTGCAAACCACATCGCACTTCGTTGGCATCAAACACAAGGCCGGCACGGTCACGCTGCGCCTGCGCAATTCCAGCAATCGTGACCTCTACCTCCAGATGTTGCGACTGTATGGCAGTGTCATCTTCCCCAATCCAGATGTCGCCTGGACGCCAGAGCAAGGCGGCCTGGACAAGGGCGCCCAACTCATTCAAGAGGGCGGTCGTGAGGCTGTCATGCGCGCCGGTCAGGGCAACATCGTCACCCTCAACGTGCTGTTCCCCAAGCCCGGCCTCTATCGCCTGGCGGTCGAGGGCCAGCATGATCGCCCCGGCCCTGTCATTCTGGATGTACAGATCAATAATACAGCGCGCGGCCAGATTTCCTTCGCTGCCGACGATGGCAGCTGGGGAACCCGCACCTTGCAGATTACGGCTGAGCGCGCCGGCGTTGAACAACTGACGCTCGTTTTCAGCAATGATATTTACCTGAAAGATGTGATTGACAAGGGCGGCGATGGCGATCGCAACGCCTTGATTGATCGTGTCTGGATTTCATCACTTACTTCTAACCCTTGATTGGAGAAAACAGACGTTATGAGTTTTTGGTCCAATCGCCGCGTGCTGGTAACCGGCGGGTCTGGATTCCTGGGATCGGTGATCGTCCGCCAACTGCATGAACTGAACGCGGCGTCAGTGTTCGTGCCGCGCAGCCATGATTACGATTTACGTCACCTGGAAAAGGTGCAGCAAGCCTTGCGTGACGGGCGCCCCGACATCGTCATTCACCTGGCGGCGCGCGTCGGCGGCATCGGCGCGAACCGGGAGCATCCGGCTGAATTTTTCTACGATAACCTGATGATGGGCGCGCAGCTGATGCACGAAACCTGGCGCGCCGGCGTCGAAAAACTGGTTGCCATTGGGACCGTCTGCGCCTATCCCAAGTTTACCCCGGTGCCTTTCCATGAGGATGACCTCTGGTCAGGCTACCCTGAAGAGACCAACGCGCCTTACGGCCTGGCCAAGAAGATGCTGCTTGTGCAGTCGCAGGCCTATCGCGATCAGTATGGCTTCAACTCCATCTTTTTGCTGCCGGTCAATCTGTATGGCCCTGGCGACAACTTCGACCTGGAAACGTCACACGTCATTCCTGCGCTCATTCGCAAGTGTGTCGAGGCGCAGGAACGGGGTGACGATCACATCATCGTCTGGGGCGATGGGTCACCGACGCGTGAGTTCCTTTACGTGGATGACGCCGCGCGCGGTATTTTGCTTGCCGCCGAACGTTACAACGACAGTGCGCCGGTCAACATCGGTTCGGCGATGGAAATCAGCATCCGCGAGCTGGTGCATTTGATTGCTGAATTAGTGGGATTTACCGGCGACGTGGTTTGGGACACCACCAAGCCCAATGGCCAGCCGCGGCGCAAATTGGATACGACGCGCGCAGAGCAGCAGTTCGGTTTTCACGCCGGCACCTCGTTCAAAGAAGGATTGCGTCGCACCATTGCCTGGTATCGCCAGCATCAGTAAGCAGAATCGGAGCGTTTCTTAGCTGTGTCCGCAACCGCCAACCCACATGTAACCCGCATGGTGCGCAACTCGCTTTTCAGCGTGCTGCGCTTTTTGGTGTTGCTGCCGTTGCCGCTGCTCGTGGTGCCCTTCATGCTGGGCAAACTTGGGGATGAGCGCTTTGGCGTGTGGGCCATTGTGGCCCTGTTTACCTCTTACACGCAGCTGGCCGATTTCGGCATGGGCCTGGCGCTGACCAAGTATGTGGCAGAATACGCTGCGCGCCAAGAGTGGCAGCGCCTGGACATGGCGCTGAACACGGTTTTCTTCTTCTACCTCATGGTTGGTACGATTTTGGCCGCCGCCGTCCTGCTCAGCCGCCACGCCCTGGCCAGTTTCGTGCCGCACGTCTCGCCTGCGCTCATGCAGGAAATCGCGACCGTCATCGGCATCACGGCCATTACCTTCGCCGTCAACCTGGCCATGGGCGCGTTCAACTCCACGCTGCAAGGCATGCAGCGCATGGATCTAACCAACCTGACCTCCCTGGGCAATGGCATTGGCCTCTACCTCGGCATCGTGGTCGTCTTGCTGCTGGGCGGCGGCTTGATCGGCATCGCCATCCTCAGCCTCGTGCTGGCATTGGCGGCCGGCAGCCTGAACGCGCTGATGACGCGGCGTCTGGCGCCCGATTTTCGCCTGCGCTGGCGCACCTTCAACCCTGGTTATCTGCGCACAGTGCTCAGCTACAGCTTGAACATCCAGG
>DAISHS010000191.1:0-8007 GCA_036822415.1 Chloroflexota bacterium | reverse complement strand
CTCAGCGGCCGCCCTCGAAAGCTCAGCCCATGATTGGCGCCGGGGAGGTTTTGCATCCAAAAAATGAACCAGCTCAGGCTGTCGCCCTGCCAACGGCTGCAGTTCAAGCGTTTGCGCGGCCCGCTGCCGTCAGGCGTCCAATCCTCGATGTCGGTGTCAACGTAAGTGGGGTTGGCCCAGTCGTAATCGCGCGTGCCGTTGGGCGGAAAGTGCGTCCAGCCGCAGCGCCCTTCGCCTGTTCTTCCAACGAAACGGTCCCAAAAGAGGGAATGGTCCCGCTGCCCCAGGACAGCTTCGATTTGGTGCATGTGATCTTCCACCGCCTCGGAGACGCCGCGCTGGTAGTTGTAGTGATAGACGGTGTAGGTTTTGCGCAGCGTGGGCAGGTCGTGCGGGTCGCGGTCGCTATTGCTGATGTCGCCAAACGGTCCGGCCATGTTCGATTCCCACAAATCAACCACGCCGCCGTGATAGCCCCAGATCCAAATCTCTTTGACGCCGCGGTCTTCGACCCAGGTGCGAACATCAATGCGCTGCATGATCGCGTGGTAATCGGTCATGGGCGCCCGATGCGCGGGCTTGGGCCAGGTAGGCAGCGGCTCCAGGAACTCCAGCGCGCCCAGCACCCGGTAATGCAGGCTGGCTGGCGCCTCTCGGTCGCGATAACCGTGGTATCTGCTGCCCTGCTCCAGCGCCTGCACCACGTGCGCCGTCGTTTGCGCGGTGTGTCGGCGCAGTTGGTCGAGCGGCGCGTCCACATCGCCGGTGAGGCGACGATCGAGGCGGCCCTGATGCGTCGGAAAATAGTGGACGAGGAGCACGGGAATGTCAAACGGCGGCGTCAAGGCCGCGGGCAGAGCGGAGGGCGCCGCATGGGGCGGCCGCGTCGTTTGCGACGCGACCGCCGCCTGGCCTGTCCAACGGGCAAAAGCCTTGCGCAGCCGGCCAGCCATCGTACTCATTCTCCTCCGATCAAAGCAAGAAAGAGCCGCTGCAGACGCCGAGAGCGCCGGCGTCAGGGCGCTGCACGCCCCCACGCGCGGGCAATCCCGGCTTAGATGATGCGCAGTTCCGGGTCGGGCGCCATGGACATGACGCTGATGCGCGCGGCAATGGCCTGCGCCAGGTCGCGGAAGGATTGGCTCTGCGGCGAGCCAGGATCCACCGCGACGATTGGCTGTCCGACATCACCGCCGCTGCGGATGGCCGCATCAAGCATGATGCGCCCCAAGAACGGAACGCCCAGCTGACGGGCGGCCGTTTCGCCGCCGCCGCGGCCAAAAATGTCTCCGGCCATGTTTTCCACGATGCCGAGGACCGGCACTTCCAGCTTACGGAAGGCCGCCAGGCCACGCGTGGCATCCGCCAGCGCCACCTGCTGCGGCGTGCTGACGATCACCCCGCCGACCAGCGGCACCGACTGCGCCAGGGTCAGCTGCGCATCGCCCGTGCCGGGCGGCAAGTCCACAACGATGTAGTCCAGGTTGCCCCAATTGACATCGGTGAAAAGCTGGCGGATGGCGCTGTGCAGCATCGGCCCGCGCCAGATCAAGGCCTCGCCGGCCGGCACCATGAAGCCCATGGACATCACCTCGACGCCGTAGGCCACCGGCGGCACCAGCTTGTTGTTGCGTGGACTGGGCATGGCCTTGACGCCCATCATCATCGGTACGTTGGGGCCGTAGATGTCTGCATCCAGGATGCCAACGCGCGCGCCCATCTGCGCCAGGGCCACCGCCAGGTTGACCGCGACGGTGGTCTTGCCCACGCCGCCCTTGCCGCTGCCCACCGCCAGAATGTTCTTGACCGGAATATCGAGCTTGCCGGCAATGCGGCGATCGGCCGTGACGTTGGCGTCGAAGCGTACCTGCACCTGCTCCACGCCCGACAGCGCGGCCACGGCGGTCTTGGCATCATTTTCAATCTGCGAGCGCAACGGGCAAGCCGGCGTCGTCAGCACAATCGTAAATCCGACCTCTTTGCCCGCAATTTTGATGTCTTTGATCATGTTCAACGTTACCAGGTCTCGATGCAGCTCTGGTTCCATGACCGTGCTCAATGCCCGCAAAATATCCTTTTCCGTTACTTGATTATTCTTTCCCAACATGTTCCGTCCTCAGACTAAATTTTTTACAGCCCTCAACTATTCGCCATAACTTTCTTCGCCACCTGGCGGCCAATCTCCACCGCGTAGTTGGTGCCGCGATCCCAGGGGTAAACCTGGCTCATACTGGCGAAAAAGAGGCCAGGAATGGGCGTTTGCAGCGGTGGAATCAGCGCGGAGTAGTTGACGGGCGGCACCGGCTGCGCATAGGTGGCCTTATGGACCCAGGACTCGCGCACCCAGTCGGGCCGAAAGTCCGGGTTGATGCGCCTGAGGGCCGGCAAGAAGGTGTCCAACAGTTCCTGGTCGCTCAGGCTAAAGTAGCGGTGACTGGGATCGAGGTAATCGCCCAGGTAGATGATATGATCGCCGCCGTAGTGGGCCGTTTCCATGTAGTTGGTGTGTTCAACCAGCGCCAGGAAAGGAAATCCTTCGGCTTTGGGGATATTGAGCCAGTAGACATCCTTCATCAGGCTGTGCTTGAGCGCCAGGGTCACGACGACAGCGCCCATGCTTTTGAGCTGCCCCAATTGCGCCAGGTAAGCAGCCGGCAGATCAGGCGCCAGGCGCGTCAGCAGGCCGGGGCTGACCGTGGCAATGACCGCATCGAACGTCTGTTCACCGCCAGCGTGTGTCAGCACCAGCGTGCGGTCGGCGCTTGGGCGCACATGGGTCACGCGCGCGTTGAGCTGGACGTCAGCGCCCTGGGCTGTGACCTGCTTGACCAGCGCATCCACAAAGGCCTGGAAACCGCCCTTGTAATAGCCGAGGGATGGGCTGCGCTTGACAATGCGCGCCCAGAACCAGGCCAGATTGACTTCCTGGTAATGATCGCTGAACTTGCCTTCGAGCATCGGTTGCCAGAGCATATCATAGCCGCGAGGCCCCATCCAGCGGCGCAGCCAGGCATCGGAGGTCGTCTGCTCAAAGGCGCGCCAATTCTTGCTCACATAGCGCAAATAGGCAAAAACAAATCCCATGCGAAACTTGTTGATCCAATCCAGATGTGGAAAGGCCAGCAGGCGCAGCGGTGAGTCGAAGGCATAGGGCTTGCCCTGGTACCACATCGAGGTGGTGGGGCGGCGAAACAAGAGGAGATCGCTGGCGCCGATCTCGCGCGTCAACTGAATAATATCGCTATCGGAAGTAAAGAGGTGATGATAAAAGCGTTCCAGCGGCCATTCCCAGGTGGAAGCCTTGAAACCGGAGGCCAGACCGCCAGCCACGGGCGCGCCCTCGAAAAGGGTCACGCTGTAGCCCTGGCGTGTTAAATCATACGCGGCGGCCAGCCCGGCCACCCCGGCGCCGATGATGCCGACGCGCTTTGTGCCTGATGATTCGTTCATGTCATCCCTTGATCGGACCAGACTGCGACGTCTGACAGACGTTGAAAGTCAGATGCTTTTCACCCTCAGACCATTACGCAGCCAAACGGTCGTCATCGTCTTCGGTGATTGGTTCCACGAACACACGCCGGCGGCCGCTCAGGTAATCGTCAATGTCAACCTGGGCGCGCTGATACTCCTTGAGGAGCTGGCCGTCGGTGCCTTTGTACTGGGTGACGGTCTGCACGGCGCACAGCTGGCAGCCGCGCATGAATTTATAACTGCCCGCGTAACACTTCAGGCAGCCGTCCAGGCGAATCATGAGCAGCGAAAAAGCCAGGCTGTCGGGGTGAGTTTCTGGCAGTGCAGCCACACGCTCCACCAGGACGCGCCACTCATCGCCGCGCAGATCGCGCAGGTGCGGGATGAGTTTGGGGGGAAAGATGATTTCAGCTTTCGGAGCAATCATAGCATTTCTTCAGCCCCTTTACATGATGAGCTGCACGTTCGGTCGCTTGATCTCGGCCGGCGCGTCGAGCATGCCGGTTGAGCCGCCGCTGCCGAGGTGGTTGAGCGCGCCCAGAATGGCTTCCTGGTCAAGGCCGCGCGTCCGGCAGACGTCGCCAAGGACCTCGCCTGGGCTGACAGCGCAGCTTTGACAGCCGCCCAGGTGGAAATTGGACAGGATGACAGACGCGGCTGGATGCTGGCTTGTAATCTCGCCGATCGTCATTTGCGGTGTAAAGGCCACTTCGCCGGCCCGCCTGCGCATCTCGAAGCGAATATCCGCGCTGTCTTGAGCTGCGCGCTGCTGCATCTCATCCAGTTTGGCGCTCAAATCGTAAAGCGCGCCGTTATAGCGCGACAGGCGCGCCTCCAACGTAGCCAGGCGCCGATTGCTGGCCCAAGCCAGGAGCAGGCCGGCCAGGGCAATCACAGAAGCGATGTAGATCATTATCGTACCTCCCCGCATCGTTCTACGAGTTATTCGATCAGAGGCTAAAGAGTATCGAAAAAATGGGTAAAAGTCAAATGTTCGTGCAGGTCAGGCCAAACCACGGCTGGCGCGGGTTGCCATCGCCAAAAAAAGAACCTTTGGAGCCGCTAGACCCCAAAGGTTCTCAATGCGTTTTCGCTGGCGATCTAAGCGCGACGCCCGCCGACCAGCTGATCTTGCAGCTGTTTCAATTCGTCCATCTTGCCAGCCGCGGCCAGGGCAGCCTGTTCCGCCCAGGTGCGCGGGTCCGCGCGCAAGCCAGCGGCAGCCAGGATTTCCTGCATGCGCTCCACCGGCGTCGCGGCCAGCTGCTTGAACGTAGTAATACCGGCGGCGCGGAAGGTGGCGCCAATCTTGGGGCCGATGCCTTCGATCAACTCCAGCTCATCTGGCTTGGCGGCCAGCGGCGTGGGCGTGGCCGGCGCCGCTGGCGCGGCGCCCCCCGCGCGGCGCGCGGCGACTTCAGCCTTGCGCGCCTCGATCTCTTCCGGCGTCATGCGCGGCCGTGTCACGTTGGGCGACAGGGCCGGCGCGGCGGCGGCCATTGGCGACTCGATCGGCGGGGCGGCTGGCGGTGTGACCGGCGTCGGCGTTGGCCCGGCTTCGCCGGCGCGACGCGCGGCGACTTCGGCCTTGCGCGCCTCGATCTCTTCCGGCGTCATTTTAGGCCGCGGCGCGGGGACCGCGGGTGAAGTTGCCGCGGCTGGCGTGGCTGTGGCAGCGCCAGCTTCTGGCGCGGGCTTGGGCGCGGCGGCCTTGGCCGCGGCCGCTTTGGCCTTATCCTCGGCCTGTTTGCGCTTGGCCTCTTCCTCCGCGGCGCGCACCTGTTCTTCTTCTTGATATTGGGCCGGCCACAAGCGCGCATAGTATTCGATCGGCACGGTCAGCGCCTCTTTGTCATACACCAGGCGCGGGTAACGATCGAACGTTGCCAGCTCATAGTCGTGATTCATCTTGATGGCGTCGAAAGGACAAAACTCGGCGCAGAACGCGCAGCTCATGCAGATAGAGGCGTCAATGTAAAATTCAGCCGGCCGGGTAACCGGCTTGCCTTTTTCATCCTTGTCGCGCACGATCCAAATACACTGCGGCGGGCAGACCTTGGCGCAGATGCCGCAGGCCGTACAGCGGTCTTCCTTCTTTTCCGTGTCCCAAAGCAGCATGGGGATGAAGCGAAAGCGTTCGGGGATCACGCGCTTCTCTTCCGGATACTGGATCGTGAACAGCCCCTCTTCGTCCCAGGGCTGGTCAATGAACTGCCGGTCGCCGCCCATACCGGCATAGCGGCTTGGAATCTTCTTGACGTCGTCGGTGAAGGTGTCAACCAGGTGCTTCAGCGTGACACCCAGGCCCTTTAGAATTCCCGATCCAAACATAGCACCCCCAACTCAATTGAAAATGGTTAGTCTGCCACGATGGCCGGCAGTTAACGATCGGTCTCGCCCAACACAATGTCAATGCTGCCGAGAACGATCACTGAGTCAGCAACCTTATAGCCCACGCACATCGGCCCCAACGCGTTGAGGCTGATATAGCTTGGAGCGCGGATGCGATAGCGCCAGGGATTGCCGCTGCCATCGCTCACCACGTAGAAGCCCAGCTCGCCCTTTGGCCCCTCCACGCGTCCATAGGCTGTGCCTTCCGGCACACGCATGCTGTACTGCTTTTTGCCGGCCTGGATTTCGCCGGATTTCGGCATCTGCTGCAAAACCTGCTTGAGAATACGCACCGACTGGCGCATCTCCTCGATGCGCACCAGGTAACGGGAGTAGACATCACAGCCATCGAAGCAGGCTACATCGAAATCGAAGCGGTCATAGATGGAGTATGGATCGGCCTTGCGCACATCATAGGGCACACCCGAGGCACGCAGGACAGGGCCGGCCGTACTGAGCGCCACGGCGTCGGCTGGCGAAAGATAGCCCACGCCCTTGCAGCGCGCCACCAGGATCTCGTTGTGAGTCAGGTAATGCTCCATCTCATCAATCTTGCGATCCATGCGCTGCGTAATGATCTTGCTGACCTCGTCCAGCCAGCCCGGCGGCAGATCGCGCGCCACGCCGCCGAAGCGCATGTAGTTGCACATCATGCGCGAGCCGGACACCGCTTCGAACAGATCCAGGATCAGCTCGCGCTCGCGAATGGCATACAGCGCCGGCGTGAAGAAGGCGCCCAGGTCGTTGAGCAAGAAACCGATGGCCCACATGTGGTTGATGATGCGCGTCAGCTCGACCATGAGGATGCGCAGGTAATTCGCGTACTCCGTGGGCTGGAACTGCTCGCCCAGCAGCTTTTCCACCGCCAGGACATAGCCGAGGTTGTTCGACATGGAGGAAATGTAGTCCAGGCGATCGGTGTACGGAATGTTCTGGATGAAGGTGTTGCGCTCGCCAATCTTCTCATGGTTGCGATGCAGATAGCCCATCTCTGGCTCCAGCGCGGTGATCGTCTCGCCTTCCAGGGCCACGATCATGCGGAACACACCGTGCGTGCTGGGGTGTTGTGGGCCCATGTTGACGACAATGCGTTCGGTCTGGATATCGGCGCTGTGGCCATTTTGCCCGCCCGCTCCGGTCGTCACCGGCACGCGGAACTGAGGCGTCGGTTCCAACCATTTCTGCGGGTCGAAGTCTTCGGGATAGCCGACGTTGTGCGCCCAGGGCGTGCGGGTTTCCGCCCATTTGTGCTGCCCATCGGGATGGCGGCTCTTGAACGGCTTCTTGTCATCCTCGAAATAGGCCTCTTTCCAGTCTTTGCGCATGGGATGGCCGTTGAAGCCTTCCCAGAGCAGAATGCGGCGCAGGTTGGGATGGCCGGGGAAGCGAATGCCGTAGAGGTCCCAAATTTCCCGCTCCTGCAGGTCAGTGCCCGGCCAAACCGTAATCACCGAGGGAATCGAAGGCTCATTGGCCGGCGCGCGCACGTGCATGACCACCGGCCCGCCGCCCTGCTTGGTGGAATAGACATGGTATACCACCTCGAAGCGATTGGCGTCGGTGCGGCCTTTGTACCCCAGGTAGTCTACGCCGGTCACGTTCGAGAGATAATCATACCCGGCCTGATCGCGCAGGTAGGTAGAAAATTCGATCAGTTTCTCACGGGCAACGACCAGGTCCCCGTTGGGTAACTGTTCGGTCACCGCGTCAGGGACGGCATTGATCAGGTCAGCTTTGGTAATCGTTCGTACTTCAGCCATTGGTCTTTCACCCTTCTCTGGTAGCGCGTGCAACGGATCAACGAAGCGCGCTACGGTGTGGACGAACTAAACTTAGCGCAAGGTGAAAATGCAGCGCGCTCGCGGCTTGTCGCCTGGTTGGCGCACAGCAAGTCACCATTTTCATTCTGCGATCAGTTTAGGAGTGCGCGCCTTCCTGCGCCTCGCGCGCCCTGCGCTCAGCCGCCTCACGGCGAGCCTTTTCCATGGATGCGCGCAGCTGCTCATCGCTGAGCACGGTCTTACCCGCGGCGGCCCAGGCGGCCTTGCGCTCGGCCAGCTTGGCCTGGCGGGCTGCAATCTCTTCAGGGCTGATCGTGCGCGCAGGCGCCGGGCCTTTGGCCGCGGGCGCAGGCGCGGCTGGTTT
>DAISHS010000190.1:0-8010 GCA_036822415.1 Chloroflexota bacterium | reverse complement strand
GCGTCAGCGACGCCCTGGGCGTGCTGACCGGCTATGCGCCGACGGTGACTGGCCCTAACCCGGGTCAGGACAACAACAACCAGGCGCAGCCCTATGCCGTCGCCCTGGCCCAGGGCCAGTTCAACCCCACCGCCGACTTCGGCTATGTCCCTGGCCCCGACATCTTGAACAACAGCACCATCGGCAACCTGATCTGGGTTGATCGCGACGCCAACGGTCAGTACATCCTCGGTGAACCAGGCATTGGTAACGTCACCGTGCAACTGTGGTATGACTTCAATCACAATTGTGTGAAGGACGGACCTGATTTCCTGGTTGACACCAAACTGACCAGCGCCAGCATTTCGCTGGGCGGCAACTACCGCTTCGTCGGCGATTTCCCCACAGGCAACTACCTGGTGATCGTCACCGACACCAACAACGTTCTGGCGACCTACACCAAGTCCACCGGACCAAACCCCGGCCAGGACAACAACAGTCAGGCGATGCCCTACTGCATCCAGAACTTCAACCCGACCGGACTGGGCGCCACCAACCTGACGGCTGACTTCGGTTACTGGCAGCCGGTGACGGTGGGCGACTTCACCTGGGTTGACACCAACGGCAACAACGTCTACGATCCGGGCGTCGAATCGCCGTTGAGCGGCGTCATTGTCCAGGTCAAGAACAGCAACAACGTCGTCGTGGCGACCGTGACCACCGGCCCAGCCGGCGGCTTCCCCGCTGGCACCTACCTGGTGAGCGGCCTGCCCCCTGGTCAATACACGGCAACGGTTCTCCCGCAGCCGAACGGGTATTTGCCCGCCGGCCCCACCACCCTGACCAGCGTCGTGTTGTTCAGCGGGCAGAGCGATCTGACCCTGGACTTCCCCTTCATCTCGCCGACCGGTGTGTTCGTCACCAGCTTCACGGCCAATCAGCAGAGCAGCGGCGCCGTTAGCCTGGCCTGGACCACCCTCGTCGAAGGCAACAATGAGGGCTTCGATGTCTGGCGCGCCGCCAGCGCCGATGGCCTGTATGAGCGTATCACCACGACGCCGATTGCCAGCCAGGCCAGCGGCAGCGCCGGCGCTTCCTATCAGTGGACCGATGAAAGCGCCCAGCGCGGCGCGGTCTACTATTACCGCCTGCAGACCCTGCCCACCGGTCAGCTGATCGGCCCCGTGACGTCACGCCTCTGGGGCACGCAGATCTTCATGCCCTGGCTGCACCGCTAGTCCAAATCTGGCCAGGGGCGCACACAGGTTGCGTCCCTGGCCCCAGATCCTGCGCACAGGCGCCGGGTTTCAAACAGAAACCTGGCGCCTGTCGTTTCTCGTGCAGCAGACACGGTTTTCTGGATGCAACCCGGCGTTGTGATGGCTTTGGTCGTCGCCGCATCTCGCTCGCGCATGCCCTCGCCGCGCGCCACTGGGCGCACAGTCGTGTAATCAATCTTCCATTCGTAATATACCCGCCAGCGACGCCTGCCCGCCTCGATGCCGGCAGCGCCGATGAAACTGTCAGCTAACTGCAAGGTTGAGCCTGGTTCAGGTCGCGCGCAAGACGAGTATAATTGGTTGATAACGCTGATCTATGGTAATCTTTAGATCGTTGACCGTCGTGCTTACCACACCATCGCGGTTAGGCGGCTGTGAGTATGGCTATGGGTCAATGTAGCACGAGAAACAGCATCGTCAATCAAATCGAACGGCGCCCCGTCAGGCCTCGCCTCAACCACCATCACCACCTCCATGAGGCTCGATTGCGCACCTGGTTATGCTAGAGAAGCAAAGGAGTCGGAAATGAAGAAGAACAGAAGTAAGACAAGCTGGCTGAGTTTTGTAATTACAATTACAATGCTCGCCTCGGCGCTCCTGGCGGGATTGAATCCTGGCGCGGCCCAGGCTACGCAGTTGACCCCACAGACGCAGGGCGTCGAAGGGCCTGTGGCGCCGAACGCAGGCGAGACATGCACCACCCTGCAACCCGGCCCAAGCGTAGGCGTGGATGCCTATATCAAACAGGAAAAGCAGGACGAGCGCCGCGGCGGCGATCCTGAACTGCGTGTGAAAACCGAAAACGGCAAACTTACGCGCGCACTCCTGAAGTTTGACCTTTCGAGCATCCCGACGACCGCGATCGTCACCAACGCGACCCTTTCATTGTATGTGAAGGGGGCCAGCGGCGGCAGCGTGACGATCAACGCCCACAACGTCACGGCCTCCTGGACAGAAGCCGAAGTGACCTGGAAAGCACGCGATAGAGCGGCGAGCAGCCTGTGGACAAACCTGGGCGGCGACTACACCGCCGCCGTCGCTGCTTCGACCGCGGTGGACGACACCAAAAACGTCTGGCGTTCCTGGGCTTTGACCAGCCTGGTCAGTTCATGGCTGGCGACGCCGGCCAGTAACAACGGCGTGATCCTCGAGTCGCCGGCGACGAATCCGAAGACAGAGAAAATCTTCAAGAGCAGTGACGATGGCACGGCCGCGCAACGCCCCAAGCTGGTCGTTTGCTACTCGGCCGGCGTGACCATCTCACCCAACAACAGCGCCGAAGGGGTGGCTGGACAAACCAAGACCTACGCGCACGTCGTGCACGTAGGCAACCTGACGACAGTCGTGAACCTGAGCGCGTCCTCGTCACTAAGCTGGACAACACGCTTCTATGAAGACGTCAACGGCAACGGGATCCTTGATCCTGAAGATACGATCATCAACCAGACCCCATCCATCGGTCCCAATGCAGATTATGCCATCCTGATGCAGGTAGATGTACCGCTCGTCGTCGCGTTGGGAACCACTAATGTGACCACGATCACGGCGACCACTCAGGCCACTGGCGCCACGGCTTCTGCCACCGACACGACCCGCGTGGGCCAGTTGTTGGCCTTCCAGCCTGATTTCACCCGTTATGCGGTGGCCGGTTCGGTCAATTTCTACGGCCACACGATTACCAATAACGGCAGCAGCCAGGACTGCATCACTGTGACTCCTTCTTCCAGCCAGGGGTGGACGGTGCTCCTGTGGGAAGACACCAATCAAAATGGCGTCCATGAGACGAGTAACCCCAATGAGCCGGCCCTCTCCAACCCGGTGTGTATTGCCCCGGGCGCAACGTACTACCTGGTAGCCGAAATCCGGGTTCCGGCCGGAGCCGCAGTCAACACAGTGGATCAAACCACAATCACGGCCACTTCTGGGAACCAGCCAAACACATTCCACACTGTGGCTGATATCACGACAGTGTTTGATAACACGCCGCCGGTCATTGACGGTCGCTACGATGATGTCTACAAGGTTTCACCAGATGCGACGGAGGTCTGCTACATTGATCCCTCGGGCGCTCTGTTTGGCAAGCTGGCAACGTTCTACCAGGCCTCCGGCAACTCCGTTTACATGGTCCTGGCGATTGACAAGGACTTTGTTGATAACACGTATGGGGCGAATGCGGTCAACTGGCCCAGCGGCCACACCTTTGGCAACCTGACCGGCTCGGACCATGCCGAGTTTTGGGGCATTGATGCCAACGGGAACAAAGTGCTCGACTTCGATCTGGACTACATCTCGACCAAGAGCGGCACCCCTTCGGGCTATGGCTCCTTGGGCGTGGCGGGCGGCGACGGCGGCATGAACACCGGCAGCGCGGCCAATATCCAGCAGTGGGGCACGTCGTTCGAATACACGCTGAACCAGTTCGGCTACTGCAGCGGCGGTAACTGCTCTGTGTTAGGCACCAACCTGACGGTAGATTCGCCAGCCACCGATGCGTTCTACACGCCGAACCCAACCTATCCTAACTGGATCTACGATGTAATTTACGAAGTCAAGGTCTCGAAGACGGCTTTCGGCGTTGCTGGCTTCGGTTCGATCGAAGTACCCTATATTCATGCTTCACCGAGCAAAGTGGGCACTAACACCATCTATGCTGAACCAGGCATCTGCCCCGGTGAGATCGGCGACACCGTCTGGTATGACACCAATCACGATGGTATTCAGCAGGCAGGCGAGGCCGGCATAGACGGCGTCCAGGTGAAGTTGTACCGCGACAATGGCAATGGCATCTTCGATGCAGCCACCGATACTATTGTCAGCACCCAAACCACGCATGCCGGCGGCAAATATCTCTTCCAGAACCTGGCGCCGGATGACTACTTTGTAGATGTGGTGGATGCTACGTTGCCTGGCAATTATGTCAGCACAACCTACAACGACCCGACGCCGATGATCAGCCTGGCTGAAGGCGAGAGTTACCTCGAAGCTGATTTTGGCTACATCGCACCCTACCCCGATGTGCAAATCAGCAAAACGCTGACCACCTCAGGCCCAATTTATGTGGGACAGGAAGTCGTCTTTAACATTGACGTGACCAACATCGGGCGCAGCATTCTCGAGGTTATTCCCTTGCAGGACTGGTACGACCCCAACCTCCTGCAGTTCCTGGGCGCCACCCCAGTGCCTGACAATGTGACTAACGGTATCATCAACTGGGACGACCTGGCGAGCAATCTGGGTCAGTTGGCGCCTGGGCAAACGTTCTCTGTCAGCGTGCGTTTCCGGGCGCTGCAGGCCACAACGAATACAGAATTGGGTGCATCGGCTCAGAACGCAGCAGAGGCGCCGCAGCAAGTGGCGCCCGGTGTTACGAACACTGTAGTTAGCGACCAGATCCTTAATTCGTTCAATGTTCAGCCGCCAAACTCCGGAGAACAGCTCCTGCAAAAGCTAGGTGTGCAACCTCTGAGCGGGAGCGCGGCCGTAGACACCTGTGGGTATCCGTACTCAAGCGGCAATCCGCTGACGAACGTCGTCTTCAACGAGAGCTACATCCTGCGCGCTTTCAGTCCTAGCGGCGGCGGCACGGTAGGTCCGAATGATACGATTAAGGTGTGGTACAACGACGAGCATGCCCTGACGCTGGGTGTGCGCCAGGTGCAGGTCAAGACCGGTAGCGGCACGACAACCACCAGCTATACCGTCACGCCCATGCACACTTCTCCGGCTGATCACGCCGTCAACCCGCAAGTTGGCACGACAGTCCTCAGCGGCGACCAGGCAGGCACTGACCTGTCCAGCCGACCCATGTGGCCGGCGCTGTTCATCACCGATATCACCAGCGACCCGAACAGCAAGGCCGGCGACTGGCAGTTCGGCGGTGTGCCCATCACACCCAATGATGTCTTCGGTAGCTGGAAGGGCGCCGCACGGTTCGTGGATAAGACCAAGAACCCGGTACTGGTGACTATCACACCAGACTCCGACCCGGCCAAGAACAACTGGAACCTGGCAGGGGGCGAAGCGCCTCCAGCGGGGACAGGCAATGAAGGGTTCGGCGCCTTGATGCGCTGGAACGTCAGCAGCCTCAACCTGGTGCCTGGCCATGTCTACCGCATCCAGGTGATGATCCACGACGGCGATCAGAACAAAACCGGCGGCGACACCGGTGAGGCCTGCACCACCATTACCACAGCGGCGACGGGCAGCATTGGCGATCGCGTCTGGTACGACCTGAACGGCGACGCCCTGCAGCAGTCCACTGAGCCGGGCCTGAATGGAGTCACGGTCAATCTGTACGGCGGCGTTTGTCCGGCCACGGGTGCGCCTCTGAAGACGCAGGTGACGGCAGGCGACGGAAACTACAATTTCATGGGCCTGGCCGCAGGCGCCTACTGTGTGGCTGTAAATGCAGCCACGCTGCCGACCGGCCTTGCCTTGACGACAGCAAACCAGCCGCTCACCGTGAATCTGGCCAACCTACAGAATTACACCACCGCCGACTTTGGCTATAAGGCGCAGTGCTCGAACGCCACGCCAAACCTGGCCACCGTGAGCGCCGTTGATGAATTCGATACGGTGGTGCCCAACCAGCAGAGCATTGCCTGCGTAACCATTCATTCCGGCGGAAAGTTTGAGATCAGCAAGACGCCTACCAATCCTGGGCCGTTCTCCGTTGGACAACAGATTGACTTTACCATCCGGATCACCAACACAGGCAACACCACCATCACAGACCTGCCATTGCAGGATCTCTATAATCCGGCAGTGCTGGCGTACTTGGGCGCTACCCCTGCTTCGAATGACAACACCGATGATGGTGTGATTGATTGGGCCGATCTAACCCAAGCAGGCGCGCAAGGGTTCGGTACAGACCTGGCGCCAGGCGCCGTGTTCAGCGCCGTGACGCGCTTCCGTGCGCTGCAACCGGCCTCTAGGATCCCGGCGGCTCCGGTCGGAGCCAACCCGATCGTGTCATCCATGCCTGCGGCTGACTCGGCAGAGGCGCCGACGCTGCAACCGCCGGCAGGCGCAGCGCCGATGGGTGAAACTCCCCCCGGCCAGGACACCTGTGGGTATCCGTACTCAAGCGGCAATCCGCTGACGAACGTCGTCTTCAACGAGAGCTACATCCTGCGCGCCTTCGCCCCCAACGGCGGCGGCATCGTGGCGCCGGCAGACACAATCAAGGTATGGTACAACGACGAGCACGCCCTCACCCTGGGTGTGCGCCGTGTACAAGTTAAGACCGGCAGTGGCACAACCACGACCGACTATCCGATCACAGCGATGAGCACGCACCCGGCTGACCACGCCGTCAACCCGCAAGTTGGCACGACAGCCCTCAGCGGCGACCAGGCAGGCACCGACCTGTCCACCCGACCGATGTGGCCGGCGCTGTTCATCACCGATATCACCAGCGATCCGAACAGCAAGGCCGGCGACTGGCAGTTCGGCGGTGTGCCCATTACACCGAATGATGTCTTCGGCAGCTGGAAGGGCGCCGCACGGTTCGTGGATAAGACCAAGAACCCGACGCAGGTGACTATCACACCAGACTCCGACCCGGCCAAGAACAACTGGAACCTGGCAGGGGGCGAAGCGCCTCCAGCGGGGACAGGCAATGAAGGGTTCGGCGCCTTGATGCGCTGGAACGTCAGCAGCCTCAACCTGGTGCCTGGCCATGTCTACCGCATCCAGGTGATGATCCACGACGGCGATCAGAACAAAACCGGCGGCGACACCGGTGAGGCCTGCACCACCATTACCACGGCCCCTCCCGGCAGCATTGGCGATCGTGTATTCCAAGACGCAAATGGGACGGGTCTTCCAGACGACGGAACCAGGCCTGGGATCAACGGCGTCAAGGTCAATCTCTATAATAGCGCATGTCCGGCTGTGGGCAGCCCTCTGGCGACAACGACTACCAGCGGAAATGGCAGTTATTACTTCCTGAGTCTCCCTGCCGGCGCCTACTGCGTAGATGTGGACGAGAGCACCTTGCCGTCGCAGGTAGGAGGCTGGGCGCTAACCACGGCTAACCAGCCGCTGACCGTGAATCTGAGTGCTGGCCAGAGCTTCCTCACCGCTGATTTCGGCTATCGGTCGGTGGGCACGGCCAGCATCGGCGACCGTGTATTCTATGACCTGAATGCAAGCGGCTTGCCTGACAACAACGCAGCTGAGCCGGGTATCAACGGCGTGGCGGTACGTCTTTATGGTGGAGCCTGTCCGGCTACGGGCGCTCCGCTCGCCACACAGGTTACCGCAGTCAATGGAAACTATGATTTCCTCAGCCTTCCTGCCGGCGCCTACTGTGTAGACGTAGATGAGAACACGTTGCCTGCAGGCTACAGGTTGACGACCGCCAATGAACCACAGACCGTGTCATTGGCTAACGCCCAGGATTACAACAATGCCGATTTCGGCTATCAAGCACAATGCCCCAGCGGCACGCCCAACCTGGCCAGGGTGCACGACGCCATTGACCAGACTACCACGACCTTGCCGGATGGACAGGACGACGCCTGCGTTGTGATCATCGCTGCCCAAGGCGCGATCGGGGATTTCGTCTGGTACGACAGCAACCACGATGGCATCGAAAACGTGGGCGAGCCTGGCATTCCCAATGTGACGGTGCAGCTGCGCCGGGACAGCAATGGCAACAACACGTTGGATCCTGGCGACGAGTATTACGCAGACACGGTGACCGACGCGGACGGCGGCTATCTGTTCACTGATCTGCCGCCGGGGA
>DAISHS010000189.1:0-8027 GCA_036822415.1 Chloroflexota bacterium | reverse complement strand
AATCATTCAAGAGGCAACCATTCTAACCAGCTCAGGAGTTGTATCATGCAGGCAATCTCCCATGCCACCGTGGCCGAGCGTCTGGCCCGGCTGGCGCAGGTCTACGAACATGGCCAGGCCAGCCCTTTGATGGATCAGACGCTCGAAAAGCTGATGACCCACGAGGCTGAACAGTCACGAGCGCAGCTTGGCGAACTTGAGACCGACCTGGCTGAGCTTGAACGACGCTATGGCACGAAATCGGAAGAGTTCTACGCTCGCTTTCAGGCCGGGCAGACCGATGATCGCATGGATTTCGTCGAATGGGCTTCGCTCGTGCAGATGGCCGCTAACATGCGGCAGCGACTATGGCTGTTGACCGGAATGGTCGCGTCGTGATCCCTGCTGAATCAAGCCCACCGGCTTGAATGAGAAAAAAACCACCACCCCCGGAGGCACCCATGCCCGCTCCAGCCGAGATTGTCCAGCTCGTTGAGCTTTTCCAGCGCAACGAAGAGCAGTATCGCTCGCCCGCCTTCAGCGAGGCCGCCGTCCGTCACCAATTCGTTGACCCCTTGTTCGCCGCGCTCGGCTGGGATGTCAACAACACCCAGGGCTTCGCCGAACAGTACAAGGAAGTCGTGCACGAGGACAAGGTGCACGTGGGCAGCGCCACCAAAGCGCCCGACTATTCCTTCCGCATCGGCCGTGAGCGCAAGTTCTTCGTGGAGGCCAAAAAGCCGGCCGTGAACATCACGCAGGATGTCGAGCCGGCCTACCAGCTGCGCCGCTACGCCTGGAGCGCCAAGCTGCCGGTCTCCATCCTGACCGACTTCGAGGAGTTCTCGGTCTACGACTGCCGCGCGAAGCCTGCGCTCACGGACAAGGCGTCCGCGGGCCGCATCCTGCTCCTGCGTTTTCCTGACTACATCACGCGCTGGGACGAAATCGCGGCCGTGTTCAGCAAGGCCGCGGTGTGGCAGGGCGCGCTGGACAGGTTCGCCGAGGCGAAGGCCGGCAAGCGCGGCACGGCCGAGGTGGACGATGAGTTCCTGGGCGAGATCGAACGCTGGCGCGAGCTGCTGGCGCGCAACCTGGCGCTGCGCAACCCGACGCTGCGCGGCCGTGATCTCAACTGGGCCGTGCAGCAGACGATTGACCGCATCGTCTTCCTGCGCATCTGCGAGGCGCGCGACCTGGAGACGTTCGAGCAGCTGCGCGCCCTGCTCAACGGCGGGCAGACCTACGCCCGCCTGCAGGAGCTTTTCCGCCGCGCCGACATGCGCTACAACTCCGGCCTGTTCCACTTCACGTCGGAGCGTGCGCGCGCCGAGGCGCCTGACACCCTCACCCCCGGCCTGCAGATTGACGACAAGGCGCTCAAAGACATCATCGAGCACCTCTACTATCCGCAAAGCCCCTACGAGTTCTCGGTGCTGCCCGCCGACATCCTGGGCCATGTCTACGAACGCTTCCTGGGCAAGGTGATCCGCCTGACGCCCGGCCGCCAGGTCAAGATCGAAGAAAAGCCGGAGGTGCGCAAGGCCGGCGGCGTCTTCTACACCCCCACCTACATCGTGAACTATATCGTGCGCCAGACCGTCGGCCCGCTGCTGCAAGATAAAACGCCGGCCGATGTAGGGGCGCCCCTCGCGGGCGCCCGTGGGCGACCTGCCGGCGCCTCCAGTGGGCGACCACAAGGGTCGCCCCTACGAATTGCGGACATCGCGTGCGGGTCGGGTTCGTTCCTGTTGGGCGCGTACCAGTTCCTGCTCGACTGGTACCTGACCGGGTATCTCGAAGACCCCGAGCGCTGGCTGAAGGGCAAGCGGCCGGCGCTGGAACGGGTGAGCAGCGCCAGCGGCGGCGGCTACCGCCTCACCATCGAGGAACGCAAGCGCATCCTGATGACCCACATCTACGGCGTGGACATTGACCCGCAGGCGGTGGAGGTGACCAAGCTGTCGCTGCTGCTGAAGGTGCTGGAGGGCGAAGGGGTGGCCAGCCAGCTGTCGCTCGGCCTGGAGCGCGCCCTGCCCGACCTGGGCAGCAACATCAAGTGCGGCAACTCGCTGATCGGACCGGACTTCTACGCCGGCAAGCTCGACCTGCCGGACGAAGAGACGGAGCGGCGGGTGAACGCCTTCGACTGGCAGCAGGAGTTCCCGGAGGCGATGGCTGCGGGCGGCTTCGACGCGGTGATCGGAAATCCGCCGTATGGCTTTCATCAGATTCACGCTGACGACGTGAAACCTTACTTCCAAGCGCACTACCAAGCGTCACACGGAAGCTTCGAGCACTACTTCCTGTTCTACGAGAGGTCTCTTGCGCTGGTGAGAGACAGCGGCTACCACGGATACATCGTTCCTGTTACATGGCTGACTATTCCTTCTGCACATTCGCTGCGGAAGTTCATCCTGGAAGGTTTCCACATCGTAGAAATTTCTTGGCTTCCTGAGCTGGTTTTTCGCAATGCTCAGGTCAATACTCTAGTCTCGATCATTCGCCGAGAACCCGCCGCGACTGTCAATGTCCTTATCTACGACTCGCTTGGTTTTCGGGAGCCGCCGAGGCAACAACGGGTTTACTTGCAGGAGCGTTTTATTCAGGAGGACTTTCGCATTGGTATTTTCGAGACCGAAGTAGATAAGGCGATTCTTCAGAAGATAGATGCCGTATCAAGCCCGCTGGAGCAATTTGCCACTCCGTGTTCTGGGTACAATCCCTATGAAGTCGGGAAGGGACAAGCACCAAGAGGAGGCCGGCAAACCCCAGATACGGTCAAAGTCAAGCCGTATCATTCAACGCAACAGCTTGGTCCTGAGTGGAAACCCGAGATTGTAGGTCGCGACCTTGGTCGATACGTGGTTAATGTAAGCGGGCAGCGTTGGATCAAATATGGTCCGTGGCTCGCTGCCCCGCGAGACCCCGACAACTTTCGTGGCAAACGTATACTTGTACAGGAGATTACAGGTGGCCCGGAACGGCGGATTATCGCTGCCTACTACGAAAACGATCTTTACTACAGCCGTGATGTGATTCCTATCAAGCTTGGTCAGACCATGCTCCAGCCTGGTTACTTGTTGGGGTTGATCAACTCCCATTTGATCACTTGGTATCACCACCGCAGGAATCCAAAGGCGCAGAAGGCTCTTTTCCCCAAAGTTCTGGTGGCCGATCTGCGGAAGCTCCCCATCCGCCCCATCAACTTCGCCGACCCCGCCGATGCGGCGCGGCACGACCGCATGGTGACGCTGGTCACACAGATGCTCGACCTGCACCGGCGCCTGGCCGCGGAGGGCGTGCCGCACGAGAAGGCCCTGCTGCAGCGGCGCATCGAGGCGACCGATCGGCAGATTGACGCGCTGGTGTATGAGCTGTACGGACTGACGGCGGCGGAGATTGCGCTGGTGGAGGGGGCGTGATGACCGCGGAAACCCTGACGCCGACACCGCCTCCGCCGCTGGCGCGCGAGAATGACAGGCTTTCTTTCACGCTTGATTTTTCTGCTAGTTAACTCGGCCTTTTCGAGGCGTACTTTCACTATGCAGGCAACGAAGCGTTCACGCTCACAGTTTTTCCCAACGCCAGCCACACCATTCGCGTCGGCGACGCCTTCGCCGATGGCTATTTCGAGCTGATGGTGAAGTGGTTGCGCGAGCTGTGCGGCGACCTGGCTGACGCCTGCTGACATGGGGGCGACATGAATATCCCCGCGCCGGGGGCAGGATACCGTGTTTGCGATGCTGCTGACGGAGCGGTTATCATTGAGATGCACAAGCTGGCGCCATCATGAAAGGGGGAGCCGCAGCGGTGCGCTTGGGCGCCAAACCGAACGGTGCTATAATCACCCCGCTTGCCTGGCGGCGATTCTCGGCAGGGCGAGCGGCCGCCCTGCGTGAGCGATGGAGGTGTCTGTGTCCACTGCGAGGTGTCTTCATGTTACAGGTTGAATTGTCCAAACGACTGATCAGCGTCCTCAATCTGCTGGAGCCGGATATGGGGCCTAAACAACAGGTGGCGCGCCTGGCTGAGCAGGAATTGCGTCGCCGCCTGGCCCGTTACCAGTTGAGCGACCGTCTCTTCCGTGAGAAGTACGGCATGACGCTGGAGGAATTCGAGGCCGCCGAGACGGTCAAGGCACGCGGCTACGCCTTCGAGGTCGAGAACGATCATCAGGACTGGGACCAGGCCATCGACGGCATACGCACCATTGAACGGCAGTTGGCCGCTCTGCGAGGCGAGGCATGAGCGCGGACGGGGTGGAACGCGACGTTCGGCATGCCGCGGCGCAATGGGCTTTCGTCCAGTCTGTTGAGACGATTGACAAGACCGATTTCACGGTCAAGCTGCGGCTGCACGTTGACACCGAGTGTTTCATCCAGGTCTACGCCAACACTCACAAGCAACTGAGCAGCTACACGCTGGTATTCAACCGTTCTCGCGTCTTTGGACGTGATTGCGACGGAGGGCTGTGGCATCGGCATCCGGCAGAAGCGCCTGAGGAGCATGACTTCTCTCTTGAAGGGCAACGGGCGGTGTCTCTCGACGAGTTTCTCCGAGAAGCGCAGCAGGTATTGCAGGAGAGGGGCCTGCTGTGACGTTGGTACCGGCTTGCCGCTTCTTGTATGAAATCACCTGGCAGCACGAAACCGCCGCAGCGCCGATTGGGCGCCCTGGCTTTGATCAGCTTCAACCGAACTTCCTCGATGCGATCTTCTGGGGTGTGGTGCGTCCGCTGTACGTCAAGTAAGTCTTGGGGGAAGCGTTGAATCTCGGTCTGCTGATTGCGGTCAACGGCGGCGGCGAGTTCGAGCGCATCCCCGCCGACATGCGCGGGCGGGTCTTCGGCGCGATCACAGCGGGCGCGTGGCTGGCCATGCCGCTCGGCATATTGTTGGGCGGCGTCTGAACGGAAGCGGTCAGCTTTGATCCGCTGTTGATCGGGTTGGGCGTCGCCTATTTCCTGACCACGCTGAGCATGGCCTTCATCCCGGCCATCGCGAAGGCGATGAATCGAAACGCAGTGGCGCCCGCAGCCTTTTCGAGGAATACTTCCGCCATGAATGAACCAACCGCTCCCATGGATCAAACCCACCTCTTCGTCGGCCGCCAGCGCGAGCTGGCGCAGCTCGATGCCTTTCTCGACCGGGCGCTGGCCGGCCGCGGGCAGGTGTGCTTCATCACCGGCGACGCCGGCGCCGGCAAGACCACGCTGGCGCTGGAGTTCCTGCGCCGCGCCGAAGCTCGCCAGGCCGACCTGGTGGGGGCCGTCGCCCTGGGCGATCCGCAGACCGGCGCCAGCGACCCTTACCTGATCTTCCGCGAGGTGCTGGCGCAGCTGACCGGCGACGTGGAGGCGCGGCTGGCGCAGGGCGCCATCACGGAGGAGGGCGCACGGCGCGTGCAGGGCGCGCTGCGCAAGTCGCTCGACTGCCTGCTCGAGTTCGGCCCCGACCTGGTGGGCCTGCTGGTGCCGGGCGCGGGGGTGGCTGTGCGGCTCGCCAAGCTCGGCGTCGAGACTTCCAAACGGGCCGGGCTGGCCGAGAAGCTGACGCAGGCCCCGGCCGCGGCGCGGCCCGACGTGCCGGGCCAGAAGGGACTCGACCAGGGCCAGATCTTCGAGCAGTACGCCAAAGTCCTCAACGCGCTCGCCAAGCACGCGCCGCTGCTGCTGATCCTGGATGATCTACAGTGGGCCGACAACGCATCCACTGACCTGCTGTTCCACCTGGCGCGGCGCACCGAGAGCAGTCGCATCTTCATTATTGCCCTCTACCGGCCAGCCGAGATCGCCCTGGGCCGCGGCGGCGAGCGCCACCCGCTGGAACGGGTGATGAGCGAGATCAAACGCTACTACGGTGACGTGGTGATTGACCTGGACGAGGCCGGCCGCAGCGAGGCTGCCGAGTTCATAGATGCGCTGTTGGACAGCGAGCCGAACCGGCTGGGGCCGGCGTTCCGCCGCGCCCTGGTCGAGCGCACCGCCGGCAACCCGCTCTTTGCGGTGGAACTGCTGCGCGCCCTGGAGGAGCAGGGCGACCTGGCGCGGGACGAGCAGGGGCGCTGGGTCGAAGGGCCGGGCCTCGACTGGTCGGCCCTGCCGGCGCGGGCCGAGGGGGTGATCGAGTCGCGCATCAGCCGGCTGACGACCGACCTGCTGGAGGCGCTGAAGCTGGCGAGCGTGCAGGGGGATGCGTTCACGGCCGAGGTGGTGGCGCAGATCCGCGCGCTGAACACGCGCGACTTCGTGCGCCAGCTCAGCAGCGAGCTGGAGAAGCGCCACCGCCTGGTGACCGCGCAGGGGCAGCAGCGGGTGGGCGAGCAGCGCCTGTCGCAGTACCAGTTCCAGAACCGCCTCTTCCAGCAGTATCTCTACGCCGGGCTGGATCCGACCGAGCGCGCCTATCTGCACGAGGATATCGGCCGCGCCCTGGAGACGCTGTATGGCGAGCGGGCGGACGAGATCGCCGCGCGCCTGGCCTGGCACTTCGAGCAGGCCGGCGTGGCGGAGAAGGCGCGGCATTATCTGCGGCGGGCCGGCGAGCAGGCGACGGCGCGCTTCGCCCACGTCGAGGCGATTGACTTCTTTGGCCGCGCCCTGGCCCTGACGCCGGCCGATGCCCAGGCGGAGCGCTTCGCCCTGCTGCTGGGACGCGCCAGGGCGTATCATCTCCTGGGGCGCCGCGAGCTGCAGGCGCGCGATCTGGACGAGCTTGAGCAGCTGGCCGCTGCGCTGGCCGATGCGCGGTGTCAACTGCAGGCTGACCTGGAGCGCGCCTACTACGCCGAAGCCACCCATGACTATGCGGCCGCGCGCGCCGCCGCCGAGCGGGCCATCGCCGCGGCGCAGGCAGCCGGCGACGCCGAGGGGGAAATGGCGGCCCGCGTGCAGTTGGCGTGGGTGTTCTATCGCCAGGCCGAATACGCGGCCGCCCTCGAACAGGCGCAGCAGGTATTGACGGCCGCGCGCGCCAGCGGCTCCCGGCCGCTGCAAGCGGAAAGCCTGCGCCTGATCGGTCTGTGCCATCAAGAAAAGGGGTCGCTTGCGCAGGGCCGTTCTTTCCTGGAACAGGCCCTGCCCATCTATCGGGAATTGGGAGATCGGCGGGGCGAAGGGAAAGTGGCCTCCAATCTCGCCGTCAATCTGCGCGGAGAAAATCGCTTCGCCGAAGCCAGGCAGTGGTACGACACCGCGCTGGCGCGCATGCGCGAGGTCGGCGATCGGCGCAATGAGGCGATGATCCTGAACAACCTGGGCGTGCTGGCGATCAGCATCGGCGACGTGGCGGCCGGCCGGGACAGCTACGAGCAGTCGGCCGTGATCGCGCGCGAGGTGGGCGAACGGATGTCGCTGGGCGCGGCCTGGGTCAATCTCAGCACGATCTGCCGCATGCAGGAGGATTACGCGCAGGCGTTGGCCTATGCGCAGCAGGCGCTCGAAGTCTTCGAGACGATCGGCACGCACTATGGCGCCGGCCACGCCTGGATCCGCATCGGCCACGCGCAGGTGGGATTGGCCCGCCTCGAGGACGCCATCGCCGCCTACGGCAACGCCCTGACTGTTCGTCGCGAGACCGGCACGCAGATGCCAGTCCTGGAGACGCTGGCCGGACTGGCGCGCGCCCACCTGCGGCAAGGAAACGCGGCCCAGGCCCTGGCCGACCTGGATGAGGTGTTGGCGCACACCGCCACAGGTCAGAATTTCGACGGGGCCGAGGAGCCGCAGTGGATCTATCTGATCTGCTATGAGGTGCTGCGGGCGAACAACGACCCGCGTGCGGACGACTTGCTGGCCGAGGGGTATCGGCAGCTGCAGGAGAAGGCCGCCCGCTTCAGCGACGCGCACAGCCGCTATCTGTTCCTGGCCAATATCCCCCACCACCGCGAGATCGTCAAGGCGGTCACGGGCGCGTATCCGGCCGCGCCCGCAGCGGAGCCGGCGGCGGTCGCGCAGGAAGGGCGACCGCAAGGGTCGCCCGTACACGCGCCGGCGGCCGCGCCCGCGCAAGAAGGGCGACCGCAGGAAGGGCGACGGCAAGCCCTAC
>DAISHS010000188.1:0-8078 GCA_036822415.1 Chloroflexota bacterium | reverse complement strand
ACCTGGACAGCGTGATCCGTGAGACCAACCGTTGGCTGCGGCAGACGGGGCTTGTGGGCGAGTGATGTTGGAGGCGAGGCCAACAGATTCGTCATCCCCTTTGCCGTGCGATTGTCGCCGAAGGGATTGACCTCACATTAGAACTGGCGCCTGCTTGAACAGATATGAGATAAGGACGCGAAGATTCTCGTCGCGGCGCGTTCCTTCGTGTCCTTCGTTGACTTCGAGGTTTCGTGCTCCAAACGCTCTTCGCGCTCCCAACGTCCGCCGCCCGGCGCGCGGCGCTGCGGGCCGGCTATGGCGACCATGCCAGACTCCCTCTCAGATCAGGAACTCCAGATAATTGCCCCGATGCACCAGATGCACCTCGCTGCCGGGGTAGGTCTGATCGAACAGGGCTGGAGGTTGCCAGCGTTTCTCCGTCCACTTGCACTCGTACCCAACCAGGCGGCCGCCCTCCTCCTCCACGTAGTCAATCTCGTGACGATCATAGGTGCGCCAGAAGTACAGGTTGAGGTTCCGACGCCGGTTGTGGTTGACCTTGAAACGCTCGGCGATGAAATAGTTCTCCCACAAGGCGCCGACATCGCTCCGCAACTCTAACGGATTGAAGTTGTTGAGGAGAGCGTTGCGCACGCCCAGATCGTAGAAGTAGATCTTGCGCAGTTTGCCCAATTCCTTGCGCAGATTGCGGCTCAGGGGCGGCAGGTGAAACAGCACGAAACTCTTTTCCAGCAGGTCAACGTAGCGCGCAATCGTGTTCTTGTCCAGCCCCACCAGGCTGCCAAGCTCGGTGTATGAAACCTCGCTGCCGATCTGCAAGGCCAGCGCCTGCAGCAGCCGGCGCAACGCATCGGGGTTCTTGACCGTCTGGTATTCGAGCGCGTCGCGGTACAGATAGCTGTTGGCGATCTCCAGGATCGTCGCGGCCGGATCGTCGCTGGTGATCACGCCCGGGTACGCGCCGTAACGCAGGCGCCGCTCCAGCAGGCGGCGTGACTCAAGCGCGCTCTCCTGGGTCAGCAGCTCGGCCGCTGATAACGGCAGCAACTGGAACTCGATCTTCCGTCCTGTCAAAGGTTCGACAATTTCGTTGGAAAGCGTGAAAGAGGAAGACCCGGTGGCGATGACCTGGATGTCGGGGTAGGCGTCAACCAATAGTTTGAGCGTCAGGCCAATGTTGCGGACGCGCTGGGCTTCATCAATGACGACCAACGTCTTCGCCCCGATCAACCCGCGCAGCTCCGTGGACGTGCGTTCGGTCAACGCGCTGCGAATATCGGGCTCATCGCAATTGAGATAGGCGCTGGTCTCAGCATAGTTCCGCAGGATGGCCCTGCACAAGGTCGTCTTCCCTACCTGGCGCGCGCCGTAGATGACGATCACTTTTCCCTTGAACAAAGCCGCTTCGACCGCAGGTCGGAGCGCACGTGCATAGGTATTCATCCAATTTCTCCTGAATCAGGTGAGTTTCCTCACCCAATTTAGCATAATTTGAGTGAATTGTCTAGCGGCTCAAAGCCCCCGGCGCTTTCTGAAGCGCCGGGGATTTGCGTACGGTTGACCGGTTGATTGACGCGGCGGCGCTGGAGGGGGGACGTTTGGATCACGGAGGCGCGAAGCGGGGCGAAGCCCACGAAGCGCGAAGTTCGCGAAGATTCTCGCCGCGGCGCGTTTCTTCGTGTCCTTCGTTGACTTCGAGGTTTCGTGCTCCAAACACTCTTCGCGCTCCCAACGCCCGCCGCCGACGCGCGGCTCCGCAAGCCGGCGAGAATCCCTTCGCCGTGGCGACGCTGGAGGGGCTGTGGGAGGAGCAGGCTTTTCCTTGCGATTGATTGGCCGATCGGTTGCCAAGAACCTGCCATGTCTGTGTCTGACTGGTGGCTGGAACCATGGGCCTTGCCCAGTCCGGTCGCTGCTGGTACAATATGCACAGAAATCGGTGGAATTCAGGAGAAGACTGAGATGACGCAGACCCAGGTTACGTTACAACGGATCGAACAGATTCTGCCCCAATTGCCATTGCCCCAACTCGAGATGGTGCTGACCTTCGCCGAGTTCGTGCGCGAGCGCGCCGCGTTGCACAGCGAGGATGAGGTACTGTGGTCGTTCGTCGAGCGCGAACAGGCGTATCGGGCCGCGCAGCCTGAGGAGGTGATGGTTTACACCTCGGATGCCGAGCTGCTGGCAGCGTTGGACGCGCAGCCGTGAAGTACAACGTGCGATTCAGCACGCAAATCCAACGCCAGATCGCACAATTGCCCGGCAACGTGCGCAACCTGGCAAAGCAACGCATCCTCGCATTGCGCGACCAGCCGCGTCCACCCGATGCCAGGGAACTCGAAAACCACCCCGGCTTCTATTGATTTACTGATTCAGCCGCCTGATCCAGCGCGATCCGCCGCTGCTGACGCCTAAAGAACAGCAGTGCTACGGATTGGAGTCATGCGCTATGACCCTCACCACCTACCACAACTTCGGCCTCCTCCGCACCCGCGCCGGCGCCCGCGACAAGACCATCGTCGTGGATGCGCCGGCAGGGGAGGCTTGATTGCGCTTTGACCGACCCAAGGAAGCCCTGTGACCGCCATCGCCGTACCGGTCATCTTCCTCGCCACCGCCAACGACCGCGACGACCGGGCGCGCGACTTGCGCAACCTGGCGGAGGAGGCGCGGCGGGCGCTGGTCTCGGCTAACAAATGCTATCAGCCACATGGATGGTCCGGTTGAGACTGGTGCTCATGCCCGCGTAAGGTCGGCGTTTTCCGGCAGCCGATCCACCGCATCAGGTTCTCGGTCGGCCTCGGCGACCTTGCGCAGCACGCGGTCGAATTTCTCACGGCTGCCGAGATGGCCGCGCTGCTCGATGTAGGCCAGGGTCCGCAACGCGGCGACCTTCTCGGCTACGGCGAGGGTGACGAACTGGTTGATCGAAACCTGGTCGCGCTGCGCCAGCTCGCGCACCTGGACGTGGAGCGACTCAGGCAGGCGTAAATTCAGTGCGCTCATTTGAATACCCCAATCTTTTGCAGCAGCTCGGCGGGTGTCAGCAAGAGAAGGCCGAAACGTTCACACCCGCGAAAGTCATGTTTATTGAACGTCACGATGGCAGCGCTGCCGCTGGCGACTGCGACTTCGAGCACCATGTCATCATCCGGGTCGCTCAAGAACGGCCGCCAAATGTAGTAGATCTCGTGCGCAATCGCCACACGGCAGACGTAGTTCAGAAAATCGTCCACATCGTCGCTGCTGATAGGCAGGTCGTCGAGATGGTGCAGGACAACGCTTTCGTATTCCAGGACCAGCGGCACGGAGACATGAAGATCATAGTAGCCACGGCCCAGGAGGCTCAGCGCCTGATAGGAAGCGCCGCGCGGTGAGCGAAGCCCGGCCAGGATCACGTTGGTGTCAATGACAACTTGCAATATCGTCACCAGAGCCTCCCATCTTGTGCTGATGAACCATTGGTATTATATATAGCACCGCTTGTGGTGTCAAATGAGATTTCGAGCGTGGCGGAGCGATCAGCCTGATTTTGGACTACAGGGAACCGCTCTTTCATCTGGCGCAGCGCGTTCATCGCCTTGCGCACGGCCCGGCGCGCCGGCGAAAATCCCTTCGCCGCGGGGACGCTGGCGCCGGGGATGTTTGGATCACGGAGGCGCGAAGCGGGGCGAAGTCCACGAAGCGCGAAGTTCGCGAAGATTCTCGTCGCGGCGCGTTTCTTCGTGTCCTTCGTTGACTTCGAGGTTTCGTGCTCCAAACACTCTTCGCGCTCCCAACGCCCGCCGCCGACGCGCGGCTCCGCAAGCCGGCGAGAATCCCTTCGCCGTGGCGACGCTGGAGGGGCTGTGGGAGGAGCAGGCTTTTCCTTGCGATTGATTGGCCGATCGGTTGCCAAGAACCTGCCATGTCTGTGTCTGACTGGTGGCTGGAACCATGGGCCTTGCCCAGTCCGGTCGCTGCTGGTACAATATGCACAGAAATCGGTGGAATTCAGGAGAAGACTGAGATGACGCAGACCCAGGTTACGTTACAACGGATCGAACAGATTCTGCCCCAATTGCCATTGCCCCAACTCGAGATGGTGCTGACCTTCGCCGAGTTCGTGCGCGAGCGCGCCGCGTTGCACAGCGAGGATGAGGTACTGTGGTCGTTCGTCGAGCGCGAACAGGCGTATCGGGCCGCGCAGCCTGAGGAGGTGATGGTTTACACCTCGGATGCCGAGCTGCTGGCAGCGTTGGACGCGCAGCCGTGAAGTACAACGTGCGATTCAGCACGCAAATCCAACGCCAGATCGCACAATTGCCCGGCAACGTGCGCAACCTGGCAAAGCAACGCATCCTCGCATTGCGCGACCAGCCGCGTCCACCCGATGCCAGGGAACTCGAAAACCACCCCGGCTTCTATTGATTTACTGATTCAGCCGCCTGATCCAGCGCGATCCGCCGCTGCTGACGCCTAAAGAACAGCAGCGCTACGGATTGGAGTCATGCGCTATGACCCTCACCACCTACCGCAACTTCGGCCTCCTCCGCACCCGCGCCGGCGCGCGCTGCAAGGCCATCGTCGTGGACGCGCCGGCGGGGGAGGAGAGCGCGCCCTTCGACCCGCCCTTCGGGTGGGATTGGCAAACCTTAGCCGGTTTCGGGCCTAGCCTCTTCCCCTGACCGCTCAGCCGCGTAGGGCTTCTCGTTGGACTCAGCTACTTTCTGTAAGGGGCGATCAATCTGTGCGCGATGGTCTTGTCGCCGTCGCTGGGCGCTGTAGTCGGCTGGCCACTGCCGGCGCCGCCGCAGGACGATGGCATCAACGTGCTGGGGCCAATCGTACAAGACATTCGGGTCAATATCGGCTCCAGTGGGCCACACGAGTGTACCAATCTCGGCATCCACCTTGAGCTGTCGAAACAACGCTGGATCACGCAGCGGGCCAAACATGGGGCCGATCAGGATCGGTTCGAAGTCAATCACGCGTTCGGTGCCATCATCAAACCGGACGCGGACAATATAATCCTTGATGAGGATAGAGTCGGTGACGTCGTGCAAGCGAGTTGCGCCAGATTGATTTCTCATTTGTATTGCTCACATCAAACCTGGTATCTGCAGGAGCGGGTCTTCACGCAGTACGCGTTCCCAATTTTCGAGCAGTTGTTCCTGGTACCGTTCAGCCCACGCCAGGATCAGATGTTGCTGCCTTCGGGGCATGGCCCCCGCCAGAAGGGCCGGCGGCTTCATCGTGAAGCTGGCGCGATACTCGCCAAAGCGCACATGAAAGTGAGGCCGCTGATGCGTCCCGCTCTCATAATACATAGCGATAATGATCCCCAAGAACCGGGATATTTCAGGCATGGCAGCGAGTTGCCTCAGATATTTGCAGCTCTTGATCGGATTACGGGTCTGGCTCATTTGGGATTATAATCCTTTTGCGACGCTTGACCAAACCAGTGCTCTGCCTGCTCGATTGATGAACACCACTCAGGGTTTTTATCGTTTGCCCTGTTTGCCCTGTTGGCAGGATTTCAGCGGTGACTATACACATGGTTGACTTCACCCACTGTTTCGCTATCCTCATCGGCATTGATGCCGACAGCAACGGCGCCCCGCAGCTGACCACGTCGGTCAATCACGCGGCGCGGCTGGTACACACCAGGGACGAGGTTCACCCATGACCCTCACCGCCTACCATAACTTCGACCTCCTCCTCACCCGCGCCGGCGCGCGCTACAAGGCCATCGTCGTGGATGCGCCGGAGGGAGAGGAGAGCGCGCCCTTCGACCCGCCCTTTGCGCCCGACGCGCTGCCGCGGCTGGATGGGCTGGTGCGCGGCGTGACCAGGGGCGCAGCACGCCATCTCGGCGCGGCCGACGACCCCGGCCCCGCCGCCGGCCTGACCGACCTCGGCAGCCAGCTCTTCACCGCCATCTTCGGCGGCCCTGTGGGGAACCTGTGGGCCGCCAGCCAGGCCAGCGTCGCCGGGGAGGGCGCCGGGCTGCGCCTGCGCCTGCGCTTCGAGGAGGACGCGGCCGACCTGGCCCTCCTGCCCTGGGAGACCCTCTACGACCCGGCCCGGCGCCAGTTCGTGGGCCTGGGCGAGGCCTCCCCCATCGTGCGCTACCTGGCCCTGCCCCGCTCCCGTTCCGCCCTGCTGGTGGAGCCGCCGCTGCGCGTGCTGGCCGTGCTCGCCAGCCCCCAAGACCTGCCGGCGCTGGACATCGAGCGCGAGTGGCAGGCGATCCAGGACGCGCTGGCCGGGCTGGTGACGGACGGCAAGGTCGTGCTGGAGCGACTGGCCCGCCCCACCCTGGACGCGCTCCAGCAGCGGCTGCTGGGGGAGCCAGTGCACATCCTGCACTTCATCGGCCACGGCGTCTTCGATGAGGCCAGCCAGGCCGGCTGCCTGGCGTTCGAGGACGCGCGCGGCCGGCCCCAGTTGGTGCGGGGGGATGATCTGGCCAAGCTGCTGCGCAACCATCCCGACCTGCGCCTGGCCTATCTGAACGCCTGCGAGGGCGCGCTGTCCGGCGGCGGCTCGGTCTTCACCGGCATGGCCCAGGCGCTGGTGCAGGGCGGCGCGCCGGCGGCCGTGGCCATGCAGGCCGAGATCAGCGACGCCGGCGCGGTCGAACTGGCCCGCACCTTCTACACTGCCCTGGCCGCGGGCCGCCCGGTGGATGCAGCGCTGACCCAGGCGCGCGTCGCGCTCAGCGCGGCCGGCAGCCCGGAGTGGGCCATTCCCGTGCTCTTCAGCCGCTCGCCCGACAACCGCCTCTTCGACATCCGCCAGGTGCTGCCCACGCCCGACTGCCCCTATCCCGGCATGGCGCCTTTCAGCGAGGTGCAGCAGGATTTCTTCTTCGGCCGCGACCGGGAGATCGAGGACGCGGTCGCGCGGCTGCGCCAGCACCCCTTCCTGGCGGTGATCGGGCCGTCGGGCAGCGGCAAGTCGTCGCTGATTTACGCCGGCGTCATCCCGGCCTTGCGCAAGTCCCGCCGCGCCGGCGCGGGCGAGTGGGACATCAAGACCATGCGGCCCAGCGACCAGCGCACTGCCGCCGGCCAGGCCGCGCCGAGGCAGGCCCTGGCCGAGCTGCTCGGCCTGACGCCCGGCTCTCCCCTACCCAATCCCCAATCCCCCACGCTCCTCTTCGTGGACCAGTTCGAGGAGGTCTTCACCCTCGCCGCAGCGGACGAGGCGCAGGCGTTCCTGGAGGCGCTGCAAGGGCTGATCGGCCGGCCCAATCTCTCCATCCTGCTTACCGTCCGCGCTGACTTCTACCCCGAGCTGATGGCCTGCGCCCTCTGGCAGCCGATCCGGGCCAACCGGCTGGAGCTGCCGCCGCTGGGCGACGATGCGCTGTGGGCGGCCATCGTGGAGCCGGCGGGCCGGGTAGGCGTGATCGTGGACGAGGCGTTGGCCGTGCGTCTGATCGCCGACGCCAGCGGCCAGAAGGGCGTGCTGCCCCTGGTGCAGGAGACGCTGGTGCTGCTGTGGGGTCGGGTCAAGGAGCGGCAGCTGCGCCTCAAGGACTACCAGGCCCTGGCCGACGGCGGCCGCAGCGGCCTGCAGGTGGCGATTGACCGCCGGGCCAGCCTGGTCTACGACAACCTGCCGGAGGCGGCGCAGCCCCTGGCCCGGCGCATCTTCCTGCGCCTGGTGCAGTTCGGCGAGGGGCGGGCCGACACCCGCCGCCAGCAGAGCGAGGCCGAGCTGCGGGCCAGCGGCGACGACCCGGCGCTGTTCGACGCGACCCTGGCCACGCTGATTGCCAGCCGGCTGCTGACCGCCACGGGCGAGGCCGGCAGTCCGGACCGCCGGGTGGACATCGCGCACGAGGCGCTGATCGCGGGCTGGCCGCGCTTGCAGGGCTGGCTGGCCCAGCGCCGCGCCGCCGAGCAAACCCGCCGCCGGCTGGAGGCGAAGGCGGCCGAGTGGATGGGTGCGGAGAAACGGGGCGGCCTGCTGGACGAGTATGAGTTGCAAGAGGCGGAGCACTGGCTGGCAGGGGAGGATGCCGGGGAGTTGGGCTACAGCCAGGAGCTGGCGGATCTGGTAGGGGCCAGCCGAGAGGCATTGGC
>DAISHS010000187.1:0-8092 GCA_036822415.1 Chloroflexota bacterium | reverse complement strand
TCCCCCTTTTCAATGACCGCTACCTGATCTACATCGGCCCGGCGTTCTATCTCCTCAGCGCGGTTGGCGTCTACCTGGTGGGCCAGCGCAGTCGCACGCTCGCGGCCAGCGCGCTCCTGCTGGCGTTGAGTCTCAACCTGGTGGGGGTCGGCGGGCAGGCGGTGACGCCCATCAAAAGCGATTTCCGCGCCGCGGCCGCGTTCGTGCAGGCTCAGCGCGCGGCCGATGACGTTCTGGTTTTTCTGCACCCCTATGGCCGTTTCACCTACGCCTATTACGCCGGTTGGGACTACGCCTGGCGCGAGGCCCCTTTTACCAATGATCGCCAGCGCGTCTCGGCCGACAGCGCCGGCGCGGCGTTGAGTCGCCTGCTGGAGGGCGCCAGGCACGTGTGGTTGATCGAGTCCGAGGCGGAGACGTGGGATCGCCGCGCGTTCAATCGGCAGTGGTTGGACAGCCACGGCGCGGTGGTGGCCGAGGCCAGCTTCACCGGCGTGCGCGTCACGCGCTGGGCGCTGCGCCAGGCCGACCCCAGATGAGGTATAATACGCCGTACCATTTCCGTTCTCCGACTTGTCTCAGGCTAAAGTGCGGCTTGCGCTGGTACTGGCCGAGGCTGGCCGCGGGGATTGGATGACGATTCGGGTGAGCGTGTCGAAGGCGGACGCCTTTCGACAGAGGATGGGATTCACGCGTGACCGAGAACCAGGGTGGAGCGCAAATTCTTGCACACCAATCGGGGCGACGGTTGTCGCTTCTCGCCTGCTGTGGTATATTCCACATCACACGTCCGCTTCTGCCAGCGGAACCCGTTCATGATGAAATGGGAGGGTGCAGCTGATGGCTGCGCCTGGGATGGCCGGAGACATTCCACGTGACGGAGGCGCAGTCACACCTGACACCTGACCGTTAACGCGCTGCGTGAAGAGCCAAGACGAGCAGGCGATTTGAAACCGGGTCTTGACAGATTATCCAGGCTGTTTGGAATAGTGGTGGAGGTGAATAATGCCTCAAGCAATTGAAGCTGTGATCAACGAAAAAGGGCAAGTACGTTTGCTGTCGCCAATTCGTCTGCCGACAGCACGGCGGGCGATCGTGACCATCCTGGAAGAGGAGTGGATCGGCCACGTTTCAGAAACGGCCTTGCTGAGTGAAGCAGCGCTTGCCGAGGATTGGGAGCGACCGGAGGAGGAAGCAGCGTGGTCACACCTGCAACTGGCGCCGTCGTTTTAGTACCATTTCCGTTCTCCGACTTGTCTCAGGCTTAAACTGCGGCCTGCGGTGGTATTGGCCGAGGCTGGCCGCGGGGATTGGATTCTGTGCCAAATCACCAGCAATCCGTATGGGGATGTGAGAGCAATCGAACTCACAAACGCCAGTTTTGCTACAGGCTCATTGCGTACGATAAGCTATGCTCGACCTGGCAAGTTGTTTACTGCGAATCGTGATTTGATGACGATTCAGGTGGGCGTGTTGAAGGCAGACGCCTTTCGACAGGTGGTTGAGGCGGTTATTATTCTTCTAAAAGTAGCGTGATTTGGTAAAGCGGCCTGTGCGTCCGCGGCAATACGGCAATTCGCCGGAGAGGGCTTGTTACCGCCCCCTTTTCGTGGTACACTGCGGCCCTCAGGTGAACGCCATAGCAGCTGCAACGGCCATCAATCACAATCAGGAGATTTCTATGAGTCCAAAGAAGGATACGCCAAAATCCGCCCAGAGCACTGACGCGAATGAGAAGTCCAAAGGCTTCACGGACGAGGAACGCGCGGCGATGAAGGCGCGCGCCCAGGAGCTGAAGGCGGAAGCGCGCGCGGACAAGGACAGGGCGGAAGGGGAAAGCGCCGCGCTGGCCGCGATCGCCGCGCTGCAGGAGCCGGATCGCAGCATGGCCATGCGGCTGCATGAGATCATCAAAGCCAACGCGCCAACCCTGTGGCCGAAAACCTGGTACGGGATGCCCGCGTATGCCAGGGACGGCAAGGTCGTCTGCTTTTTCCAAAGCGCGCAGAAGTTCAACGCCCGGTACGCGACCTTCGGCTTCAACGACACGGCCAACCTCGACGAAGGCGCCCTGTGGCCGGTTGCCTTCGCGCTGAAGGAGTTGACGGCCGACGCCGAGGCCAGGATCACTGCGCTCGTACAGAAAGCGGTGAGCTGAGGACGGAGCCTGCCGTGCCGCGGAGGATGGGGAGGAACGCAGAGGATTTTCGTTGATCCTCTGCGTTTTTTCGCGTCCTTCGCGGCCGAAGAATTCAGCGCGGCGCTGATTTACCCCGCGGCGATTTGGCTGGCGGTTTTGCCGGGACGGTGTCCGCCGCCGGCGCCGCGGTCGGGGCGACGTCTTTGGGCTGAATGAGCGGCTTCTGCGCCGCGGGCGCAACGGTCGCCGCGGGCGCGGGCGACACTGGCGCGGCTTTGGTCTTCTTGGCTGCGTCGGCCGCGGGCACAACGGTCGCCGCGGGCGCAGACGGCGCGGGCGCGGCCGCGGCTTTGATCTTCTTGGATGCGTCGGCCGTGGGCGCAACCGTCGCCGCGGGCGCAGGCGGCGCGGGCGCGGGCGCGGCTTTGGTCTTCTTGGATGCGTCGGCCGCAGGCGCAACGGTCGCCGCGGTCGCAGACGGCGCTGGCGCAACGGTGGTCGCGGGCGCGGGCTGTGCGGGCGCAGGCGACGCTGGCGCGGCTTTTGCCTTCTTGGATGCGGCAGCCGCGGGCGCAACGGTGGTCGCGGGCGCGGGCGACGCTGGCGCGGCTTTGGTCTTCTTGGATGCGGCGGGCGCAGGCGCAACGGTCGCCGCGGCTTTGGCTTTCTTGGGCGCGGCTTTGGCCGGCGCAGCGACAGCGGCGCTGGCCTTGCGCGCGGTTGGCAGCGCCAACGCCAGCTGACCCGACGCAGCGGGCCGACTCTTGGGCGCGGCCGTGGCCGCGGAAGCGCTTGCTTTGCGACGACCGCTCTCGACCGGCGCGGCTGGCGGCGCGTCCGCTGGCGGCGCCGCGCTGTCCCGTTTGACCACCAACAGCCCCGTCACCTTCTCGACGCGGGCGAGGGGCAGCAGCGCCTTGCCCTGCGTATTGCGTCCAGCCAGGGGCGCATCGGCCAGGGCTACGACATGCCAGGACGCCGGGCCGGCGCCTACCGCGAACAGACTGTCGGTCGCGACGACGGCCGCCTGCGCCAGCTCGCCGGAGCGAGCGTTCAGACCGTGGGCGACGACGCCGCTGCCGGCCCGGCCCTGGATAGGAAATTCGGCCAGCGCGCTGCGCTTGAGGTAACCAAGCTCCGTGGCGGTGAGCAGCTCGGCCTCGGCCGGCGCCAGGCCGGCGTAGATCACCTGGTCCTTGGCCGCCAGCTTGATCGCATTGACGCCGCCGGCCGCTAAGCCCATCGGGCGCACCTCTTCGTCCTTGAAACGAATGGCCTGCCCCTGCCGCGTCGCCAGCAGCAGCGTTTGGCTGCCCTGCGCCAGCATGACCCAGCCCAGTTCATCCTTGTCATCCAGGTTGAAAACGACGACTGGCTCCAGGTTGACGCTGTCCAGGAAATCGGTCAGCGCCACGCGCTTGATCTTGCCCTGGCGTGAAACCAGCACCAGGTGGCAATCCCCGTTCAGCTCGCGTGCGATCGTGACCACCGCCGTCATGCGGTCGCGCCGTGTAAAGCCGCTCAGATCGGCCCAATGACTGCCGGCGCCTTCGTTGACTTGATGCAGCCCCAGGCGCGCCGCGCGGCCATCGCGACTGAAGAGCGCCAGGTAGTGGCGCGTGTTGGCGCGCAGCAGGGCCAGATCGGCGCTGGGCGCGAGGGCGCGCAGGGCGTCAGGCTTCAGCTCCTCGTAGGGGCGGCGGGCGATCAGCCCTTCGCGGCTCACAGTCAGCCAGACATCCTGGTCGGGCAGGAGGTCGTTGGCGGTCATCTTGCCTTTGGCTCGTTCCACAATCTGCGTGCGGCGCGCATCGCCATAGGTCGCCTTCAGCTCGCGCAGTTCATCCTGAATCAGGGCCAGGATCTTGGCCGGCGAGGCCAGCAGCGCCTCCAGCTGGGCAATGAGCCGCAGCAGGTCTTTATACTCCTGCTCCAGCTTCTGGCGTTCGAGCTGCGCCAAACGCTTGAGAGGCATGTCGAGAATGGCCTGCGCCTGAATCTCGCTCAACTGAAAACGTTTCATCAAGTTGACGCGGGCCGTCTCGGTCGTGCGCGAGCTGCGGATAATCTGGATCACCTCATCCAGATTCTTGAGCGCAATCAAAAGCCCTTCGATGATGTGCGCGCGGGCGCGGGCGCGGGTCAGATCGAATTCAGTGCGGCGCCGAATGATCTCGCGGCGATGGTCAATGTAGTGGAGCAGAATCTTCTTGAGCGACAACATGCGCGGCTCGCCATCTACCAGGGCCAGCAGAGAAACGGAGAAAGTCTGCTGCATGGGCGTCAGCCGGAAAAGCTCGTTTAGAATCTGCTGCGCGTCCACCGTACGCGTCAGTTCGATGGCGATGCGCATCCCCGCCCGATCAGACTCGTCGCGCAGATCGCTGATGCCCTCCAGGCGGCCTTCGCGCACCAATTCGGCGATGCGCTCCAGCAGCCGCGTCTTGTTGGTCATGTAGGGCAGTTCCGTCACCACGATGCGGTTACGGTTGCGGCTCATCTCTTCCAGGTGCGCTTTGGCCTGGATGACGAAGCGTCCTTTGCCCAGGGCATAGCTCTGCGCGATGAGGTCTTCCTGCTCACCGGTGCTGCTGCGCCCATAACGAAAAACCAGCCCGCCGGTCGGAAAGTCTGGGCCTTGAATGAACTGCATCAGGTCTTCGATGGCGACATCGTCCGCGCGCGCGTAGTGGTCAATCAGGTAAATCAGGGCATCGCAGACCTCGCCCAGGTTGTGCGGCGGTACGTTGGTGGACATGCCGACCGCGATGCCGCTGGCGCCGTTGACGAGCAGATTGGGCAGCAGGGCCGGCAGGATCGTCGGCTCGCGCAGCGATTCATCGAAGTTAGGGCCAAACTCAACCGTATCCTTGTCAATGTCGCCGAGCACGGTGGAAGCAATGCGCGCCAGGCGCGCTTCGGTGTAACGCATGGCCGCGGCGTTGTCCCCATCCACCGAGCCAAAGTTGCCCTGACCATCCACCAGCATGTAACGCAGCGAGAAGTCTTGGGCCATGCGCACCATGGACTCATAGACGGCGCTGTCGCCATGCGGATGATACTTGCCCAGCACTTCGCCGACGATACGAGCGCTCTTCTTGTGGGTCTTGTCGAAGGTCAAACCCATGTCGTGCATGGCGTACAGAATGCGCCGGTGCACCGGTTTGAGGCCGTCGCGCACATCAGGCAGGGCGCGGGCAACGATGACACTCATCGCGTAATCCAGGTAAGCCGTCTGCATTTCCTGGTCAATGTCAATGGATCGAATGATACCGATATTCATAAGCTGTTCCGTGCGCGTGTTTTGAGCTATCTACAAAAGCGGCGATCTAAGACGAAGTATGCCATAGAATGATGGTTATAGCAAGAACAAGTGTGCTATCCTGTCAAGCCGGGCCGTGGTTATTCGTTGAGCGGGGGCCGTCCGCGGGCAAAGGGCGCGGCGCGGCGCACGATGCGCATGTCAGGGTCGTTGAAGGCGCCGCTGAGGATCAAAATGGCGGCGTAGGCCAGCGCGCCCAGCAGCATTTCGACGAGCAGAGGGAGACCGAGCGCCTGCGCGCCGGCCAGCGTCGCGGCCATTCCCGCGCCGGCCAGCAGCGGCCGCCCGGCAATTTGCCCCCACGGCAGCGGCCCCACATGCCGGTGCACGCTCAGCATGAAGAGCGCGCACAGCGTCAGCTCAGACAGGCCGGTAATGACGGCCGCGGCGTAGAAACTGAAGCGCGGGATGAAGATCAGATTGGCCGCGATATTGAAGGCGACGCCGATCACGAAGGCACGCGTCAGAAAACGCTGCTGGTCCACCGCAATCAGCACATACTGAGTCACGCTGTTGGTAAAACCGATGGGAATGGACCAGATGAGGAGCTGCAGGGCGATGGCCGCGCCCGGTAAGTAGCCCGATCCGCCCAGGATCGCAATCAGCGGCGTGGCGATGAATGTCACCAGGATGGCAATGGGCAGGCTCATCAGGCCCAGCAGGCGCACCGCCACGACGTAGGAGCGCAGCAGCGTGGCGCGGCCGCCATTGCTCTGATCGGTCTGCTGCGCGTAACGCGACAGCAACGGAAAGATCGCCAGGGTAAAGTACGAGGGGATGACGTTGAGGCCGTCAATGTACTTGTAGGCCGCGCCATACAACCCAACCGCAACCGCGCCGGCCAGCGGTTTGAGAATCCAAACATCGAGCCGGAAGAAGATGTGGGCCAGCAGATGGTTGAGCATCAGCGGCAGCGAGCCGGTCAGCATCTGGCGCTGCAGGACGGGATCGAGGTCGCGCCGCGTGGCCGGCGCCAGCGGCAGTTTGCTGCGCATGAGGGCCAGCAGCCAGAAGACCTGCACCAGGTTCATGACCACTGAAACGCCAGCCAGGCCGACGAATCCCCAGGAGAGCGGCGGCAGCAGCACCAGCGCGCCCAGCGCCACCTTGCTCAGGGCAATGGCCGAGGAGATGCCCGATGGATACTCCATTTGTTCGAAGGCGTTGAACACCGCGCTGATGCCGTCGGCAATGGCCGCGAAGAGCAGGGCCAGGGCAAAGCAGCCGATAGCCAGACCCTCGTCACGCGTCAGCCCGCCCCAGGCGCCGTAGGCCAGCATGACCGCGGCCAACAACGGCAGCGAAGCCAGCCACAGCCAGCCGCGCAAGACGGAGACATTGAGCAAATAGCGGTTGGCCTGTGAACGATCGCGCGCCACCTCGCGCGTCAGCAGGGTGCCCAGGCCGAAGCGCACCAAAATCTCGAAAATGACGTAGAAGCCGATAGCGAAGGTATAGCTGCCCTCGCCGGCGGGGCTGAGGATGCGCAGGCGCACCAGGGCAAAGGCAAAGTCAATGCCTTTGTTGAGCAGCGCCAGCCCCATCGGCACGAGACTGTTCTTGGCGACGCGTGTCACCTCGTGCGCCTCGCTGTCGCCGCGGTAATAGCGGCCCCACGCCCACCAGCCCAGCAGCAGGAACAGCGCCATCGCGGCCAGAAAACTGGTGTACAGACCCAGCTGGAACGATAACGGCGCGTACTTGAAGCGCACCGTCTGGCGGCCCGCGTTCAGGTGAACGGTGCGAAAATTGCCATCAGCGCGCCAGATGGTCAGCGCCTGCTCCGCCTCTGGCGCGGCGCCCTGCGGCCGGGTGTACGCTTTCCAACCGCTGAAATAGGCATCGGTCAGCACCAGCCAGCCCGGCGCGGCCAGGTCAACGTCAATGAAAACCTCGTTGGGCTGATAGCTCGTGATCACAGGCTGCGCCGCGCCCAGGGCAGGGGTGGCCGTCGCCACGCCGGCCAGCGCGGCCGGGTCGTCCACCAGGACGGTCTGATGCAGATCCACTGCGGTCAGGCGCGCCAGCAGCTGGTCGGCCGCAACGAACTCGGCCGCCGGCGCGATGAAGGCGCGCGCAAAGGCGTTGTCGTTGCGATAGATCTTGATCCGCTCGTTGGGCGCTGCGTAAATCAACGTCCAGCCGGGGATGTCCAGCGACAGCTCGGTGACCACCCAACGTACACCGAGCAGATGGGTGCGCGGGTCGCGCAGCGAAGCCGGGTCGTAGAAGGGCGAAATGCGGTTATAGAGCAGCTGCCCCTGCGGCTCGATGGCCTGCATGTACTGCACATACTGGCGCAAAATGATCGAATCGTAGCCGCGCACATCTTGCAAGCCCAGCAGCCAGCCCAGGTTGGCGTTGAGGGTTTTGGTCGTGGCCGCGCTTTCGAAAGTGGTAATGCGCCCCAGCTCGTGCGCGGCCTGGGTCTTAAGAAACGTGATCGAGGGCGGCTCCACCGCCAGCGGCGCCGGGTCAACGGCCGGGTTGAAAGCGCCCGTGGCCAGCCATAGATCGAGCATCAGCAGCCCCAATGCCAGCAGCGGCCAGCGGCGGCTGAGAAAAGCGCGCGGCCGCGAGAGTGCGATGGCCGCGGGGCGCTGACTCCAGGGCAAAATGAGGCCCGCGCC
>DAISHS010000186.1:0-8137 GCA_036822415.1 Chloroflexota bacterium | reverse complement strand
CCGGCGCGGCCGTCCGCGCCGGCGCCCACCGGCCCCACGTCCGCGCCGGCTGGCCTCGGCGCGGACGCCAGCGCCTATTGCGTGAAGTGCAAAGAGCGGCGGCCCCTGAGTGAGGCGCAAGCTGTCTTTACAGCGCGCGGGGTGCCGGCCGTGCGCGGGGTTTGCCCAGTCTGCGGCACGACGCTGTTCCGCATGGGCGAAGCGCCAGGCCATGCCGGCCTGACGCGCCCCAGCGCGGCGCAGATCAAGGCCGCCGCGCGCGCCAGGACCGTCACTGAGCGCCAGACCACGGCGGCCAAGAAAAAAGAGGGCAAGAAAGCCGCAACCGTTCAGGCCAGGCCGGCGCCAGCCCCGCGTGCGGGTAATGGCCGCCACGCGGCCAGTTTGACGGCAGGCACGCGCCTGGTCATCGTCGAATCGCCGGCCAAAGCCAAAACGGTCGAACGTATCCTGGGGCGCGGTTACCGCGTGCGCGCCTCGGTGGGACATGTGCGCGATCTTTTGCGCTCACAGCTTTCGGTGGACACCGATCACGACTTCCGCCCCACCTACCGGGTGCCGAACGAGAAGAAAGAGGTCGTCAAGCAAATCAAGGCAGAAGCCGCGCAGGCCGCGCAGGTCTTCCTGGCGACCGACCCGGACCGCGAGGGAGAGGCCATCGCCTGGCACCTGATGGAAGCGGCCGCGATGGATCCGGCGCGCGTGCAGCGTGTGGTTTTCCATGAGATTACGCAAGAGGCTGTGCACGGGGCGTTCGATCATCCGCGCGCCGTGGACATGGACCTGGTCAACGCACAGCAGACGCGGCGCATCCTTGACCGCCTGGTGGGCTACAAGATCAGCCCGTTGCTCTGGAACAGGGTGCGCAGCCGCACCTCAGCAGGCCGGGTGCAGTCGGTGGCTGTGCGTCTGGTCGTGGAGCGCGAGCGCGAGATTCAAGCCTTCGTGGCCGAGGAATACTGGTCTATCGAAGCAGAATTGGCGCAAAAACTGATCCCGGGCAAGCGCGTGCTCAAAGAACGCCCTGGTTTCAAGGCGAGGCTGGTCCGTATTCGCGGCGAAGAGGCCGATCTGCCCAATGAAAGCGACACCCGCGCGATCGTGGCTGAGCTGGAAAAGTCCAGCTACCAGGTGAGCAAGGTCAAGCTGGGCGAACGCCGCCGCAAGCCCGCGCCGCCGTTCACCACCAGCACCTTGCAGCAGGAAGCTTCGCGCCAGATCGCATTTACAGCCCGGCAGACGATGGCGAATGCACAAATTCTGTACGAAGGGGTAGAATTGGGCGCGGAGGAGGGCAACGTCGGCCTGATTACCTACATGCGCACCGACAGCACGAGCGTGGCCGAAGTGGCGCAAAACCAGGCGCGCGATTTCATTCGCCAGCGTTATGGGGTCGAATTCGTCCCCGAGACGCCGCCCCAGTATAAAACCCGCACCAAAGGCGCCCAAGAGGCGCATGAGGCTATCCGCCCGACCTCTGTGCTGCGCACGCCGGAGATGGTGCGTCCACACCTGAAACGTGAATTGTTCCGGCTGTACGAGCTGATCTGGAAGCGCTTCGTCGCCAGTCAGATGGAGCCGGCCGTGATGGACACCATGAGCGTGGACATCGAAGCGGGCCTGACGCCTGCAGATCGCCCCTATCTGTTCCGAGCCACCGGCGCACGCGTGCGCTTTGCCGGTTTCCTGGTGGTATACGAAGAAGCGCGCGACGAAGACGCCCTGGCTGATGGCGATGAGCGCTGGCTGCCGGCCTTGCAGGAAGGCGAATGGCTTGACTTGCTGCGCCTGCTGCCCGAACAGCACTTTACGCAGCCGCCGCCGCGCTACACCGAAGCGACGCTGGTGCGCACACTGGAAGAAAATGGAATCGGTCGCCCCAGCACCTATGCGCCGATCATCTCGACCATTCAGCAGCGCGGTTATGTCGAGCGACGGGAAAAACGCCTGTTTCCGACCGAGCTGGGCTTTGTGGTGAATGACCTGCTGGTCAAACATTTTCCTGACATCATGGAAGTGGGATTCACCGCGCAGATGGAAGAGGACCTTGACCGCATCGCCGACGGCGAGGAGACCTGGGTGCCGGTGCTGCAACGCTTCTGGGAACCGTTCATGCGCAACCTGGCGCTGGCCGAAGTCGGCATGGAACAGGTGCACGTGGACAACGAACCGACCGGCGAGCTGTGCGAGAAATGCGGGCATGCGCTGGTCATCAAGCACGGCCGCTTTGGCAAGTTCATCGCCTGCAGCAACTTCCCGGAGTGCCGCAACACCAAACCGATCCTGGTCAAAGTCGGCGTGGCCTGCCCTCAGTGCGCAGGCGACCTGGTGGAGCGTAAGACGCGGCGCAACCGCCTGTTTTACGGCTGTGTCAACTATCCCACCTGCAACTTCAGCAGTTGGACGCGACCGCTGCCCACGCCTTGCCCGCAGTGCGGCGGCCTGCTGACCGTGGCGACGAAGCAAACGGCGAAGTGCATTCGCTGCGGCGCCATCACCCCGATCAGTGAGTAAGCCGGGGCGACTGAAATCCCGGCGCAAGGAGCAGGTCGGCCTGCGCCGACCACGGAGATGAACCGATGTCCGATCGTTTAGCGCGTTTACGTGCGGCATTGACTGCCAATGAGCTTGATGCCTGCCTGATCAACGAAGCCGCCAACCGGCGCTACCTCAGCGGCTTCAGCGGCTCCAATGGCTGGCTCTTTATCACCGCTGACAGCGCCACCCTCATCACCGATGGGCGCTACATTGAGCAGGCCCAGCAGGAATGTCCAGGATTCGCCGTGCTCAAGCTGGCACGCGGCCAGGATGTCGAAGGCTTCCGGCGTTTGCTGGAGCCGTTCCGTCACAAGCGGGTGGCGCTGGAGTCAGACCACATCACGCTGGAGCAGTGGCGGCGCTGGTTCCAACCGTTGGACGTAGATTGGGCCTTCACCACCGGCCTGGTGGAGGGGCTACGGGCGCAGAAAGAGGCCGGCGAGTTGGCGGCCATCCAGGAAGCGGCGCAGCTGGCCGATGCCACCATGGCCTATGCCTACACCGTGGCGCAGCCGGGCATGAGCGAGGCCGAGCTGGCCTGGCGTCTGGAGGTCTACCTGCGTGAGCATGGCGCGCACGCAGTCGCGTTCGAGATCATCGTTGCCAGCGGGCCAAACAGCGCCTTACCCCACGCGCGGCCGACCGAGCGCCTGATCGAAGCGGGCGAACCGCTGACGCTCGACCTGGGCGCGCGCCTGCCCAACGGCTATCATTCGGACCTGACGCGCACCTTCTGCCTGGGCCAGCCGGCCAATGAGACCTATCACGCCGTGTATCAAGCCGTCGCCGCGGCGCATCAGCACGCGGCCGCCCATCTGCGCCCAGGCTTGACCGGGCATGAGGCTGATCGGCTGGCGCGTGAAGTGATCGAGCAGGCCGGCTTCGGCGAGCGCTTCGTCCATTCCCTGGGGCATGGCGTGGGGCTGGCAGTGCACGAGAAGCCCGGGCTGGGACCACAGAGCCAGGATGTCATCCAGGTGGGCAATGTCGTCACGGTGGAGCCTGGCATCTATCTGCCTGGCTGGGGCGGTGTGCGCATCGAAGACCTTTTCTTTATGCGCGCGGACGGCGCGCAATGGCTCAGCCACGTGCAACAGCTGGCTGTATTGTAGCAAAAACAGACCACGAGGTAATGATGACAATGACGTCGACTGCTCGCCCGCCTACCGCCATTATAGCCGTGGGCGGCAACTCCTTGATTGCGGACACCAGGCATCAGAAGGTAGATGATCAGTGGGATGCCGTGCGCACCACCGCTACCCACATTGCCGGCATGATCGAGCGCGGCTGGAACCTGATTGTGACCCACGGCAATGGGCCGCAGGTCGGCTTCATCCTGCGCCGCAATGAGCTGGCCAGTCACGAGGTGCACACCACCCCGCTGGATCTGATCGGCGCGGACACGCAGGGTTCCATCGGTTACATGCTGGCCCAGGCGCTGGACAACGAATTTCACCGCCGCCAGATCAAGCGCCAGTGCGTGGCCGTCGTCACGCAGGTGGTGGTGGACGCAAACGATCCCGGTTTCAAGAACCCCACCAAAGGCATTGGCGGCTTCACCGATGAAGCCAGCGCGCGGCGCTTCGAGGCCGAAGGCTGGATCGTGCAGGAGGATGCCGGACGCGGCTGGCGTCGCGTGATTGCGTCGCCGATACCGCGGCGCATCGTGGAATTGACCGCCATTCGTGACCTGGTCAGCATGGGCTATATCGTGGTCAGCGTGGGCGGCGGCGGCGTGCCGGTGTTCGAGAATCAAAAGGGCGAGCTGCGCGGCTGCGTCGGCGCCATGGGCGCGGTGATTGACAAAGATCGGGCCAGCGGCCTGCTGGCGAGCGAGCTGGGCGTGGACCTCCTGCTCATTTCGACCGGCGTGGAGAAGGTGGCGATCAACTTCAACAAGCCCGATCAACAGTGGCTGGATCGGCTGACCCTGGCCGAGGCGCAGCGTTACTACGCCGAGGGGCATTTCCTCAAGGGCAGCATGGGGCCGAAGATCGAGGCCGCCATCGAGTACCTGGAAAAGACACCGCACGGTAAAGCGCTGATCACCAACCCGGAGAATATCGAGCGCGCGCTGGATGGTCAAACGGGGACGTGGATCTCCGCGTAGCGCGCTGCGCCGCTTGTCATCGCTGTCTGGCCGCGACCCTTGCGGGGGTCGCGGCCTTTTTTGTCTGTCCACTGGCACGAATTTCAGCAAGAGGATCAAATCGTGAAATTCGTAGCCTGCAAAATGCTCGTCATGTATCGCAATTCGGCCCTATTTTGTCAGGTAAAATATAGCCAGAGGTGCTATAATTGAACAGTTGCACGCTTCATGGTCGCTGTGGTCACAGCGACGACGAGCGTCCCGCGTGCTGAGAACGGCAGTGTTGGAAGACCTCGCAGGCAGCGGGACATCGGCTTTCAGCCAGGTTGGTCCTGCGCTGTTGCGCCTAACTCAGAACCGGTGTCCTTGACAGCCTTCGTGTGGGACTGGTTTTCCGACGCTGCGAGTAACGTTGCAGGAGACAAGTCCATGAAAGCAAGTCGTTTCGTTGTGCGCGCGTCAGCGTCACGGATTCCCCGCTGGCTCACTGTGCTGTTGCTCGTTCTATTGCCCACGAGTAGTGTCCTTTCCGGCTCCGTTCCTAACACGGCCTATCAGGACATCGCTTCGGCCGGCCCGTTGACCCACGTCTTTCTGGGCGATGAAGTCAGCGCCCAGATCGCCCATGCTGGCGATGGCGCTTACGAGTTCTTTCCCCCCAGTCTGATTCCCGGCGATGCCGGCACCTTCCTGATCGTCAACGATATCCTCTACGCGCCTGACTTCGGTGGGCACGGCGGTACGGCGACCGGCGGCCTGGGCGCGTACACCGCCCTCACCCCGGTGACCCAAACAACGGTGCAAGGCGCCGGCACACTGGCCGATCCCTACCGCGTCAACACGGTGGTAGCGGCCGGCGCGACCGGGCTGCGCATCAGCCAGACCGATTACTATGTCATCGGCCAGGAATCGTACCGCACCGACATCGAGGTCATCAACAACGCGGCCAATCCCCAGGACGCCATTCTTTTCCGCGCGGGCGATTGCTACCTGGGTGGTTCCGATATCGGATACGGCACCGTGGATACAACGATTGGCTCAGTCGCCTGTTCCATCAATCCCAACAACGTTCCACCGGGACGCATCGAGCAGTGGCTGCCCATCTCACCTGGCAGCCATTACTACGAAGCCTCTTACAACCAGGTCTGGCAGTGGATCGGCAGCCATCAACCGTTCCCGGACAGCTGTCGCTGTAATGAGTTCATTGACAACGGCGGCGGCCTGAGCTGGACGCTGACGATTCCCGCGTTCGGCCGGGTCACCCGCTCGCATCTCACCACCTTCTCGCCGGTGGGCGCGCTGCCCCTGGTCATGCAAAAGACCGCGGATCAGCCAATTTCAGCGCCGGGCGCCGCCAACGGCTATACCATCTCGATCAACAACCCCAACTCGACAGACGTCACGATCGAGAGCATCTCGGATCTGCTGCCCGCCGGTTTCGCCTACATCCCAGGCTCGACCACGGGGGCGACGACCGCCGACCCCGGCAGCGTGGGCCAAACCCTGACCTGGAGCGGCCCCATCGTGGCGCCAGCGAACACAACCATCTCGCTCCACTTTGGCGTCACCGTCGCGGGTCAAAGCGGGACCTACTACAACAGCGCGTCGGCCGTAGCGACGAACTACACGGTCTCGCCGACGGGGGACACGGCGCCCATCACGGTGACAGGGACAACGGAGGCGTGGCACTTCCACGGTTACACCCTCCTGGGCGCGCCCACGGGCAACCCGGACCTGTGCACGCAAACGCCGCTGCCCGCGTCCTGCATGCCGCTGCCAGGCGTGACGCTCTCCCTCTACGTGCGTAACGAGGGCGAACCGGCGCCGGGGCTGCTCAAACGCACGACCGTCAGCGACGCCTCGGGCTTCTGGTACTTCGTCGAAGTCGGCCCCTTCGCTTACTATCGCATCGTGGCCGTTGACCCCGCCGGCTACGTAGCCACCGGCGCGTGGGCGCAGCGCGAGGGCACAGTCGTAGATTGGAATACGACCGAGTACCACAACGTCGCCCCGTTTGTCTATCAGAATCGTTTCTGGTTCGATATACCGACGCCAACCCCGACGCCCACCGATACGCCGACGCCAACGCCAACCGATACACCGATCCCAACCGATACGCCGACGCCGATCCCAACCGACACGCCAACGCCAATCCCCACCGATACGCCGACGCCAACGCCGACCCCGACGCCGGACTACACGCCGACGCCAACGCCGACGGCGACGCTGACCGACACACCGACGCCAACGCCGCTGCCGGAGCATAAACTGTGGCTGCCGATGATTCCCCTGAACTGGAGCCTCACCCGTTAGAAGTGCGCTGCAGAAGCCTGGCTTCTTGGTTTATGCGCTAAAGAAGCCGGGTTTCCTGGTTTGTATGCTGAAGAAGCCAGGTTTCTGTGCAGGAGCCTGGCTTCTTGGTTTACGGCGTCTTTGACCTGAGATGATTCTGATGTTACAATCCCTTCCTACAAGTTTTGGCCCAACTAATCTGAAAACGGCCGTTGCCCAAGGTTGAATAGCTACGTCTTGAGAACGAAAGGACGCCGGTTCATGCCGCCAAGCCAGTCTTTTGGTCGTTACGTTGTCACCCGTCGCCTGGGGCGCGGCGGAATGGCCGAAGTTTACGAAGCCAACGATCCGCTGCTCAATCGCCAGGTGGCGATCAAAGTGATCTACGCGCACCTGGCCAGCCAGGAAGGCTTCGATCAGCGGTTTCGCCGTGAAGCGCAGCTCGTGGCCTCACTCCGTCATCCACACATCGTTCAACTCTACGATTTTGGCATCGAAAACGAGCAGCCGTTCATGGTCATGGAATACCTGAACGGCGGCACCTTGCATGATCGCCTGGCGCAGCACAGCCAGCGCGCCCCCATGCCGCTGAACGAGGCCGCGACCCTGCTGACGAAGCTGGCCTCGGCCCTGGACTACGCGCATGAGCGTGGCGCCATCCATCGTGACATCAAGTCGTCCAACATCATGTTTACGGCCGAGGGCGAGCCGGTCCTGACCGATTTTGGCATTGCCAAGATTCTGAGCGACGCGGCCCAGTTGAGCGCCACCGGCAGCGTGATGGGTTCACCCGCGTACATGGCGCCGGAGCAGGCCGCCGGTGAGCCGGTGGATGCGCGCAGTGACCTGTACGCCCTGGGCGTGGTGCTGTACGAGGTGGTCTGCGGCCGCGTGCCGTTTCAAGGGGATTCGCCCACGGCCGTCATGATGCAGCACATCACGCAGCCGCCGCCGCCGCCAAGCCAATTCAACCCGCAGCTGCCGCCAGCCGCGGAGGCCGTGATCCAGAAGGCGCTGGCGAAAGACCCGGCGGCGCGCTTCAGCAAGGTCAGCGACATGGCGCGTGCATTTCAAGCGGCCGTTTCCGGGGGCGAAACGACGCTGGTTAACGCGACGCTGGTGAGCGACCCTGCGGCGACTCTGGCGGCCGCTGAGCCAACGGCCCGCGCAGCGACCGCGGCGCCGACCGCGAGCAAGGCGGCGCCGGCGAGTCAACCG
>DAISHS010000185.1:0-8215 GCA_036822415.1 Chloroflexota bacterium | reverse complement strand
GCCCCAGCGGTCTGCAAGTCGTCACCGCGGGCCGGGACAAAACCGCGCGCGTTTGGACCGCCAGCGTCGGCCAATCGCTGCATGTGCTGCGGGAAATGACCGGCGCCCAGCCTGTGTGGAGCGTGGCTTTCAGCCCCGACGGCGCGCGGCTCGTCACCGCCAATGACAACGGCGCCCTCGGCTTGTGGGACCCGCTGAGCGGGCGCCGCCTGGCGACGCTGCGCGGTCATCAGGGCGCGGTTTACCAGGCGCGCTTCAGCCCGGATGGGAAGTCTATTCTCAGCGCAGGCCTGGATGGCACGGTGCGCCTGTGGCCGGCCGACGGCCAGGGCGAGCCGATGGTTTGGCGCGGGCACAGCGATGCCGTCAACAGCATTACCTTCGACCACGAAGGCAAACTGGTCCTGACCACGAGCAATGATCAGACCGCCATTGTTTGGGATGTGGCCAGCGGGCAGCTGCTCAAAACCCTGCGCGGGCACCACGGCGCGGTGCTGAATGGTCATTTCAACTATGACAGCACCCGCGCGGTCACCGCCGGCGCGGACGGCGTCGCCATTGTGTGGGACCGGGAAGGAACCGCTGTCGCCACCCTCAGCGGGCACAGCGCGTTGCTCTACGATGCGGTTTTCAGTCCCAACGGCGACATCGTGGCGACAGCCAGCGCGGACGGCAGTGCGCGCCTGTGGGATTCAAGCTCAGGGAAGTTGTTGATTGGCCCGCTGGGCCATGAGGGCGCGGTGACCCATGTGATGTTCACCGCGGATGGCCGCTTCCTGCTCACCGCCAGCGAGGATCAGACGGCGGCGCTGTGGGAAGTGGCGAGCGGCCGGCGTGTCTTTAGCCTCAGCGGCCAGGAAGCGCCGGTGACGGCGGTGGCAGTGAACCCCGATGGGCGCTTTGCGATCACGGGCGGCGACACCGGCGATCCCACCGTGCGCCTGTGGGACCTGCGCACCGGGCAGATGCTGCTGACCTTCTGGGGGCATAGGGCCGGCGTGCAGAGCCTCGATTTCAGCGTGGACGGCCGTCACATTGCCAGCGCCGGCGCCGACGGCGCCGCGCAGGTGTATGACTGCGATGTGTGCGGCACGGTGGATGATTTGTTGGCCCTGGCGCCCAGTCACGTGACCCGTGAGCTGACGAACGAGGAGGAGCAGCGCTTCCTCTTCGAGCTGCCCTCTCAGTAGGCGACGCGGCGGGCGGCAGCGGGCGTCGCCCGCTGCGCAAGGCTCAGCGGTATCGGTAGAGCTGGCTCAGGGTTTTTCCAGGCCGTGGGCTTCGAGCAGGGCGGCGTCTTCGAGAATATCCGCCGTGGCGCCATCGGCCGCGATCGTGCCGTGGTCCATGATGATCGTGCGTGCAAACAGGTCGCGCACCAGCAGCAAATCGTGCGTGGAGCAAAGAATCGTTTGCGGCAGCTCATGCAAGAGGTTGATCAGGCCGCGGCGAGCGCGTGGGTCAAGCCCAGACGATGGTTCGTCGAGGACCAGGATGGCCGGATTCATCGAGAGCACGGTGGCAATGGCGATACGCTTCTTTTCACCGACGCTCAGGTGATGCGACACGCGATTGGCGTAGTCGCTCATGTGCACAGCTTCCAGCGCCGCGCTGACGCGACGCCGCACCTCGGCTTCTGGATGACCCTGGTAGATGGGGCCAAACGCCACATCGTCGAAGACGGTGGGCGAGAAGAGCTGATCGTCCGGGGACTGAAAGACCAGGCCGACCGCAGCGCGCACCTTTCCCAGGTTGGCGGGGGTGATGTCCAAACCGCTCACCCGGACAACGCCGTGACCGTTCAGAATCCCATTGAGATGGAGCATCAGGGTTGACTTGCCTGCCCCATTGGGGCCGACCAGCGCGACTTTCTCGCCTGGCGCAATCGTCAACGAGATATCGCGCAGGGCCTGTTGCCCGTCAGGATAGGCAAAGGACAGTTGTTTGATTTCAATCGTATGGTGCATGAATGAGTCGTCCTACAACGAGATCAGATAACTAAGGCCAAGCAGGAGCATCAGCACGAGCAATCCGCTGACCAGGATGAGCCAGCCGGTCGTTGAAATGGCCGGCAGAGGAAACGTGCGCGTCTCGCCATCATAACCGCGCGCAATCATGGCGGCGTAGATGCGGTCGCCGCGCTCGAACGAGCGCAGGAAGAGTCCGCCTGCCATGCCGCCGGTGACCCGCGCCCGCCAGGCCAGCGTGCCGCCCGGTCTGAGGCCGGCCTCTTCCGCATGACCGCTGCGCGCCGCGCGGGCGCGTAAGATGCGCAGAACCTCATCCGCCAGGACGAAGAGATAGCGCCACATCAGGCCAAAGGTCGCCACCAGAAGCCGTGGCACACGCAGGGCGCGCATGCTGCGCAGCAGATCGGGAAATGGCGTGCTGGCCGCAAGGACGATGGCCATCTGCACCGAAATCCACGAGCGCACCGCGATGCTGCCGAAGCGCTCCAACCCTTCCCAGGAAAGCGTCCAGCCAAGCACCGGCAGCGTCGCCAGCGGCGCGCCCTTGACCGTGACCAGTAGGGGCAGAGCCGCCAGGACGAAGGGGAATGCCAATACGGCGCGCTTGAGGACATAGGCAATTCCCAGCTCGGAAAGCAGGACGACGGCCATCATGAGAGAAAAAAGCAAAATGTAAATCGGCCAGACGCCCAACGGAGTCAGGGCTGTTACCAGGATGAAGGCCACAGCAAGGACGAGCTTGATGCGCGGATCGAGCGCGTGCACCAGGCTGGGCCGTGGCCGGTATGGATCAAGAAAATGAATATGCATATGGCTCTCACGCGCCGTCAATCGGGCGGCGCAGGCGGCGGACATTCAGGGCCACAAGCGCCACGGCAAAGACGATCACAACGCCGATCACGCCGGCCAGGATGGTAGCCAGGCCTTGACTGGAAATTCCTGGCAAAAGGTAGTCAGGGATCACCCGGTAGGCCGGGGATTGAGCCGCTTGCAGAAAACCTTGCTGCTTCGCCACCGATTCAAGGCCATCGGGATGCGCAGAAGCCAGGGGAGACAAAATCGCCAACAAGAGCGCCAGGAGCAGGCCGGCGACCCAAATGGCCCGCCCGGCTTGCGCTCTGGCGTCTCCGCTCAACAACAGGCTTCGGCGCGTGGCGAAGATGAAGGCCAGTGCGCCGACGGTAATCAACCCCTCGCCAATCCCAATGAGCGCGTGCACGCCGGCCATGGCCGGAACGGCGATATTGGCCGGTGAGGTTCCCGAAAGGGCAAGTTGCAGCGCGGCCGCCAGCGAGGCTGTGAAGACCGAAAGCCACGCGGCCGCGAATCCGCCAACGAAGATGCCCCACCGCTGCCCGCCGGCCAGGCGTTGGATCGTGCGGTATGCCATAAAGGAGACGGCGACCCCAATGATCCCCATGTTGAAGATGTTGGCCCCAAGCGCCAGCAGGCCCCCGTCCTGAAAAATCAGCGCTTGCACGCTGATGACGCAGGTCAGGGCAACGATGGCGGCCCATGGTCCCAGCAGGATCGTTGCCAGCGCGGCGCCCAGCAAATGGCCCGACGTGCCGCCGGCGACGGCGAAATTCAGCATTTGGCCGGCGAAGATGCACGCCGCCAGGACGCCCATCATCGGCACCTGACGTTCACCCAGGTCACGGCCGGCCCGGCGCAGGGCATAGCCAACCGTTGCAATTGCCATCAACCAGAGCGCAACCGAGACGGCAACCGACAGAAAACCGTCGGGAATGTGCATGGCGAAAACGGATAGAAACATAGCGGTCTCCTCTTATTTTCTCAAGGCGACCCGACCGCAGAGGCCGGGGTCTGATGCGGGCTGGCGGGGTGACAGGCCTGGCAGGTACCGAACAGGACAAGATGATCCATTTCGATATGGAAGTTCTGCTCGCCGGCAATGGCGTCGAAGAGCGCCTGCACCGTGGCGTGGCTAATCTGCTCACTGCCGCCGCAGCGCCGGCACACCAGGTGATGGTGAGGCTCTTGACCGGCAATCTCGTAAACCGTGCGGCCATCGCCCATGTCTCCTGAGACCACCAGGCCCATCTCGTTGAGGAAGTCAAGGGTGCGGTAAACCGTTGCCAGGTTGATCGCCGGCGCCATTTGCTGGACACGCGCATAGATTTCGGGCAGCGTTGTATGCCCCGCGCCCTGACAAACGGCGTCGAGAATGAGCTGACGCTGTGGGGTCACGCGGAATCCGCGCTCATGCCACAGGCTGACGTAGTCAAAGTGGTTATGTGTCATAGGTTATTTGCAATTGCAAAGTTTCGCAACAAGGGGTGCGATTTTAGCACGAGGAAGTCAGAAGGTCAAAATCAAAGCGCTGCCCGCGCAGGGTGGAGTTCTGCGACTGTACGGCCAGCCCCGACTTTGGTCGAAGGCGGCAGCAGGCAAGCGCTTACGCCGGCAGCCAGACGCGCAGGACGGTTCCCTGCGCCGGCTGCGACGTCAGTTCGAGGCGGCCGCCCAGCAGCTGGGCGCGCTCTTGAATGCCCATCAGGCCAAAGTGGCCGCGGCTGGCAAACTCGTTCGTTGAAAAGGGTTGATTGAAGCCGTGGCCGTTGTCGCTGACCTGCAGCAGGATTCCTTCGGCGTCGCTCTCTACCAGCGCGTTGACCTCGGTGGCCTGGGCGTGTTTGCTGATATTGGTCAGCGCCTCTTGGAAGATGCGAAATAGCACCAACTCCTGGTCGCTGTTCAGTCCGCCCAGCGCGCCGCGCACCGTCAAGTTGACCTGGATGCCGTCATGCTCGCTCAATTGATTGGACAGGAAACGTAGGGCCGGCGCCAGCCCCAGATCTTCGAGCACCAGCGGGCGCAGCTCACGGCTGAAGCGCCGCGCCTCGGCCGCGGCGTCGCTGACCAGATGCCGCAGGCCGCTCAGTTGGCTCACCAACTCCTGGTCCTGGCTGGCGCCCTCCAAGTATTCTAGGCGGCGACCGATGGCGACCAGCGCTTGCACGGTGCCATCGTGCAGCTCGCGGGCAATCCGCCGCCGTTCCTCTTCCTGCGTGCGTGTGACCGCAGCCACATAGCTGCGCTGCGCGGCCCGCGACGCGGCAATTTGCTGCGCCATGTCGTTGAAAGCCGAAGCCAGGGTTTGCAGCTCGCGGATGGTGCCGCCATCCACATGGGCGACCTCGGCGCCGGCGGCCAGGCGTGAAGCCTGCGAGGCCAGGCGATTGATCGGCTCGGTGATGCGCCGTGCGCCCAGGGGCAGCCAGAAGAGTCCCAGGATCAGCCCCAGCCCCAGCACCAGCAGCGCCGTCCCCAGGTAGGGCCGCACGGGCGCGGTCAGGGTGACGAACGATTCGCGTGTAATCAAGCCCCAACCGCTGACGGCCACACTGGCGTAGCCGTAGACCACCTGTTCCCCGTTGGCGTCGGCCAGCAGCGCATTCTGATCGCCCTGCAAGACGCGTTGCACCACCGCCTCGCGGCGCAGATCCTGTCCCAGCAGCGTTGGGTCAGGATGGTAAATGGCGCGGCCCTGGCGGTCCACCAGGTAGGCTACCCCCCGGTCGCCGATGCGCAGGCGGCGAATATCACTGCCGAGTCGTTGATTTTTGAGCTGAAAGACGCCAACCAGCGCGCCCAGCGCGTCGCCCGTCGGCGCGGAAATAGGCACAAGCACGGCCATGACGCTGTCCGCCTGGCCAGGCTGGTCCAGGATGTCAGAAAATGCCGGCACCTGCAAGGCGCGCACGCTGCGGAAATAAGGCTCAAGGTTGAGCGGCGCCTGGGTAATGCCGGCCGGCGCCATCTTGGTGAGGAGCTGCCCGGAGGCATCGAGGACGAAGACCCCGCCGTCGAAAGGCGCCAGCTGCTCGGCTGCGCCGCGCAGCACCGCCAGGCGCCGCGTCTCTTCGCTGGCGCGCAAGCCCGGATCATTGCTCAGGACGGTGAGGATGTCGGCGTAGTTTTCCAGCCGTTCAGAGATACGCTCGGCTGCCACGGCTGCAATCTCGCGATCGCGCCCGATGATGAGCGAGGTCACCACCTGCTGATAAGCCAGGGTGCTGACGGCCAGAATGATGAGCAGCATGAGGGCAAACGGCAGCAGCAGCCAGAGGACCGCTTGGACGCGCAGGCTGTTGAGGCCATCGGGCAGCGCCTGGGGAGACGTGGGCGCCTTGGGCTGTCGCCCATGCGCCATCTGGGCAAGCAGTGATTTCACGGCGCGCGCAGCAGATTGCGTTTCATGGCGATCAGGATGGCTTCGGTGCGCGAGTTGACGCCCAGCTTGCCGAAGATGTTGCTGAGATGCGTTTGTACGGTGCGGTCGCTGATGATCAGGGTGTCGGCAATTTGCTTGTTGGTCATGCCCTGCGCCAGCAGCTTGAGCACTTCCATCTCACGGCCGGTCAGCGCTTCGAATTCATCTTCCGCTTCCTGGGCTTTGCGGCCGCTAACCCGGTTGACCAATTTGCGCACAATACTGGGCGCCATGGCCGATTCGCCCGCGGCAACGGTGCGAATCGCCCGGACCAGATCGGCCACCGGGGCGGTTTTCAGAAGATAGCCATTGGCGCCGGCTTCGAGCAAGGCGAAGACATACTCATCATCGTCATGCGCGGTCAACACCAGGACCTGCACGCTGGGCCAGCGGTTGCGTATTTGACGCGTCGCTTCGATGCCGTTCATGCCTGGCATGCGCACATCCATGACCACCACGTCTGGGCGCAGCGTTTCGGCCAGGCGCACAGCCTCGGCGCCGTCATTCGCCTCGCCAACCACGGTCAGGTCTGACTCGCGTGCCAGCATGGCCAGGGTGCCCTGGCGCAACATCACATGATCGTCAGCAAGGATCAGGCGAATAGGTGACATAACTTGACTCGATGGGTTTATTTGGGCTTTTGGAAAATCGTGGCCGCGCTGCCGGCGGCAAGTTGCTGCGCGCTGCCGGCGCCGCTTGCGGGCACGGTCCAGATCGTGCTGCTGCCATCGCGCGCCTGGCGCGTGAACAGCAGCGCCTCAGCGCCGGGGAACCACTGCGGCTTGAGCAAGGCGTCGTTGGGCGCCTGCACCAGCAGGCGGCTGCTGCTGCGGCTCAGATCATAGGTGCGCAAGGCGTTGCCGCTCTTGTCCTGGCTGACGAAGGCCAGCTGTTTGCCATTTGGCGACCAGGCCGGGCCGCTGATGGCGTCGGCCACATTGCGCACCCCGGTGCCGCCGCTGCTCACCAGCCACAGCGTCCCCTGCCCGTCGGTGAACGCAACCTGACTGCCATCGGGCGCCCAGGCATAGACCGCCCCCTCGCCATGCGGCGGCAGGGGCAGCGGCGTTCCGCCGGCCAGGTAAAAGATGTAAGCGCTGCGGCCGGGATTGAACAGAAAGCGGGTGCTGTCTGGCGACCAGATGATTTGCGGCGGGCAAAGTTCCGTGGCCTCGATGGGCGACAGCAGGACGCGGCCCAGGCTGCGCACGCCCGTGCCATCGGCCTTGGCCAGCTTGAGTTCAGCCACGTTGGCGCGGGGATTTTCGATGAAGGCGATGTGTTCACCGTTGGGCGCCCACGTCGGCGAGACGTAGCGCTGACCGCCGCCGGGCAGCACTGCGCTGCTGTGCGTTTGATCGAAGAGCAGGGCGCGGATGTCCGTACCATCGCTAAAATAGACGCCCTGGCCGCTCGGCAGCCAGGAGACCAGCTGCACCGGCTTGTCGCTGATCTGCACGGGCGTCCCGCCGGTGCTGGATACGGCCCACCATGCGCCGGTTTGATCTTGGTAGGCGACGCGGCTGCCATCGGGCGCGATGGCGTAGGGCGTGCAGCCCGCGCGTACGCTCGTCGCCAGGGTGCGCGCCGCGCCCCCGGTCAGAGCCAGGGTGCGCAATTCGCCATTTTGCAAGTACAACACCCGGCTTTCCAGCGGCAGGCCACGCAGATCATGCGGCTTGGTGGCCGTCGCGCAGCCGGACAGCAGCAGGCTTGCGATCACCACGAGTGTGCTGAACCACCAGAAGCGGCGGTGTTGAGGAAAAATAGTCATTCCAGCCTAAATTCTTGTGAGCTAAATTCCGGTTACATCCACGCTGCCATGCCAGGGCAGTCGGTAGGCACAGTATACTCGCTTCAGGGTGAATGGTCAACCGACAAGTTACGCAGTCAGCGTAGGCGAAACGGCGTAGGCGGGAGGCCAAAGGCTCTTCGTGCGCTTCCAGGCGCTTCGGGGGGCATTTCAGTTTCGGGGTGTAGTCCACGCAGGTGGACTTTGCAATCGTTG
>DAISHS010000184.1:0-8280 GCA_036822415.1 Chloroflexota bacterium | reverse complement strand
CGTCCAGGTGTTCATGCTATTTTCTCCTACGTCTGCCCGGTCAAGCCGGGGCGGGGTTGGCGCCCGCAAAGTTGATCGGCGCCTGCTAACCGCAGGTTGCCTTGTCGCCCCTGATTGTAAGCAAGACGTGCTATCGCGCAAATTCTTGTCGGCGAGTTACATTCCCGACGATTTTGCGCGATTTAACTTATCGGCGGCCAGGCGATTCAAGCTGACGCCTGCTTGCGCGGCTTCCAGTGTCCGTCGCCGGTGCAGATCCGCTGGGATACGGATGGCGACAAAAGGCAAAAATCGCTTGCGTTCTTGAATATCAGCTTGTATAATTACTTTTAGGAGGTCATTATGCTTCAAACATCCGTTACCAAACGTTGGCAGACAGTTATTCCGGCGCCCATTCGTAAACGATACGCCATTCGCGAGGGGGATTACCTGGTTTGGCTGGATGATGGCCAGACCATCAAGGTGGTTCCCGTTCCCGCGGATCCGATCCGCGCGCTGCGCGGCGCCGGACGTGGCGAGCGTCTCGTTGAGCGATTACTCGCATCGCGCCGTGAGGATCGCAGCCGTGAGCAATGAGTATTTCCTATTGGACACATCCGCCATCTTGACGCTCATTGAAGATGAGCCTGGCGCCGAACGCGTGCATGAAATTCTGGCCACATCGCGCGCATTGCTGACATGGAGTGTCCTGCTAGAAACGCATTACATCAGTCGACAAGAAGCCGGTGAAGCTGAAGCAGATCGGCGCTACGCCCTGCTCAAGCAACTCCCAGCGCAGATTCTTTGGGCCATTGACGAACCAACTGTGTTGACGGCCGCGCGCTTGAAAGCAACACAGCACGTCTCGTTCGCTGATGCGATTGTCGCTGCCTACGCGGTGCAGCATGACGCTATACTTGTGCACAAGGATCCAGAATACATTGCGTTGGCGACCGAGATCAAGTTGGAAGCATTACCCTTTAAGGGCGGGATCGCCGCAGGGAAGACCTGATCACACATAGATTATCGTTGCGCTTGCTCAAGTGGCGATCGGCGCAGGTAACCGCGACACGACACGGCTTCACATCACGCAAGAATTGCTCAAGCAAGGAGAATCGAACGATGACATCTTCTACGACCGCCCTCATGCGCGCGGTGAAAGCCAATGATGCCGCCGCGGCGGCGCGGCTGATCAGCCAGGGCGCTGATGTCAACGAGCTGGACGCCAACGGCGACCCGCCGCTGATTCAGGCGGCTTATCTGGGGCATACCAAAATCGTCGAGCTGCTGCTGCAGGCCGGCGCGGACGTAAGCGTCGTGGACCCCGGCATGAAGGCCACGGCTCTGCACGCAGCCGCTTACGCCGGCCGCACCGAAGCCGCGCGCCTGCTGGTGCAGGGCGGCATTGACATCAACAAGCAGGGGCCGTACAACGGCTACACCGCGCTGCACGACGCCATCTGGCAAAACAACATCGAGGTGGCTCGCGTGCTGATCGAGGCTGGGGCAGATGTGACGATACGCGCGCATGGGGGCGAAACACCCTTGCAAATGGCCCAGGCGCGCGGCCGGCGCGAGATTGGGGCCTTGATCGAAAACCGCTTACGCGCCCAGGGGGTCTAGCTCAACGCCGCCGGGCAAACGTTCGCCCGCGGCCCCGTCGAGCCGCGCCAACGACGACAGCGACTGGGAAAATCAACCAGGCATCCGCAGTCAGCGTGACTGCGGATGCTTTTTTAGCCTGGGCTTAGTCGCTGCTGATGAGCTGTCCCAACTTACGCACGAGCTGCAGATTCGGCGGCTCAACCAAGATCTCGCCATCGGGAAACACAATCGTGGGGACGCTGCGATAGCCGCGATTGAGGCGCTGCACCAGCGCGGCCGCGTCCTCATCACGCTCAATATCCACGTACTGATAGGGCACGTTCAAGCGCTTGAACACCTGTGACGCCCGCCAGCAATCACCGCACCACGATGTGCCGTAAAATACAATCTGATTGGTCTGTTCTGCGCTTTCCATCGGGCATCTCCACTTACCGTTGACTTCAACCATAGAAACAGAAGTTTAGACGGCGCCGCACCGCGCATCGGTCACAGACAGCAGTCCACAGTTACAATACAAAATCCTGGTAGTTGTCTGGGGTGATGACGGTAAACTCTGCCTCTGGATAGGTCGCAGTCCAACTACGCGGGGCTGCCCCAACTTTTTTGGGCGACCACTTGCACTCATAGCCGAACAGCCGGCCGTCGCGTTCCTCCACCAGGCCAATCTCCTGCTGGTCATAGGTGCGCCAGAAATAGATATTTGCGTAGAGCGCCTCATACGCGCGACGTTTCATGCGTTCGACAAAGACGAAGTTCTCCCACAGTTGCCCCACATCGTTGCGTTGATCGAGGCGGTTGAACTGGGCCACGATGGCATTGCGGATGCCGTTGTCGAAGAAATAATACTTTGCCTTGCTTGTCACTTCGCTGCGCAAATTACGGCTGAACCCACCCACGCGCACGATCACGAAGGCCTTCTCCAGCAAGTCCAGGTAGCGCTGTACCGTGCGCACGTCTACGCTGAGCTGCGTCGCCAGCTCGTTGAGTGACACCTCCTGCCCCACTTGAAAAGCCAGCAGCTTCAGCAGGCTCAGCAGCGTACGCCAGCTTTTGACCCGATCCCACGACAAGAGGTCCTTCAGGAGATAAGAGTTGGCGATTTCAGTGATGACCTCAATCCTGGCGCTGGCCGTGGGAGCTTCGCTTACTTCCGGGTAGCTTCCGTAGACCAGGGATTCCTCCAGGCGCTGGCGCAATTCAAAGCGGTTGTACCGCGCCAGTAATTCACGTTGCGCGAGGGGATACAGCACAAGGGTGCGCTTACGCCCGGTGAGCGGCTCGCCGACCTGACCGGCCAACTCGAACGAGGAGGATCCGGTGGCAAGCACCCGTATGCCAGGAACCTGATCCACGATAATCTTGAGCGCCATGCCCACATTGGGAATTCCCTGGGCTTCGTCAAGGGCCAGCAGATCATAGCCCTCGACATAGGGCAAAATCTGGCTGAAGTCTTGTGAACTAAGGAGTTGCTGTGTACGCACATTGTCGCCGGAGTCCAGTTTGTAGCGCAACGTTGTTTGGTTAAGGAAATGGCGCAGCAGTGTCGTTTTGCCCACACGGCGCGGGCCGTAGATGAGCAATACCTTGTTCGGCTGCAGATAGGCATCGAGTGGTTCGTAGGCGCGTGTGATCATGTTGTCCATGATAAGTCAAACCCATAAATTTGCCAAATTTTATGGTGTGTCAATGCAATAAAGTTGGCATCTCTTTCAGGAATGCCAACTTTCATCACGGCGAGCGGCGCCAGCGGCAAATGAGAGATGAGCACGGATCGCACCGCTTCCAAAATTGATCCATGAAATCTATGTTGATCCGTGAGCCTTCGTTCATGCTATGAGTAATTTGACTTAGTGTGAATTTTACACTATAATAATAGTGTAGGTTTGACACTAAAAAGCACGGGAGGCTGTTATGAACCAGGCTCTATCCGATCTGCTGCGGCAGCTGCGCCAGGCCACCAGCGCGCAAGAGGTCTTTGGGGCGGCAAACCTGACTTCGGCGCAAGCGCTGAGGCAACGCTATCGCGCCCTGGCTTTGCTGGCGCATCCCGACCATCACCCAGACGAGGCGGCGGCCGCGCATGAAACATTCAAGCTGCTGCAGCACTGGTATGAAATGGCGCAGCCGCACGTGGCGTCCACGGCTGCCCCGACGCCCGGTATCATGGCAACCGGCCGTCAGCACACCTACCGCGGGGATGAGCCGCCGCTTGCCGGCGACCTGTGCGACCTCTACCCGGCGTACGCGGACGGCGCGGCGGTTTTGCTCAAAGTGGCGCGTCAGGCGCGCAATCACGATCTGCTGCAGACCGAAGCGACGACCCTGCAGCGCCTGGCGCGTGAGCTGCACGATCAGCCCCTGCGCGCGCACTTCCCCACGCTGGTCGAGCATTTTTATCTGCGCGGCGATGATGGCCGCCAGCGTCACGTCAATGTCTTGCGCCGCGAAGCTGGCACGGTCACGCTGGCGGCTGTGCAGCAAGCCTTTCCGGCCGGTCTGCCGCTGGCCGATGCGGCCTGGATGTTCAACCGCGTGCTGGCCGCGCTGGGCGTCGTGCATGATCTGGGGCTGGTGCACGGCGCGCTGACGCTGGCGCATGTGCTGGTGCGTCCTGACGACCACAACGGGCTGCTGCTCGATTGGTGTTACAGCGCGCCAAGCGGCCAGCCGCTCAAGGCGATCAGTCCACCCTACGCCGCCGACTATCCGCCGGAAGTCGCGGCCCGACAGCCGGCCACCCCGGCAACCGACCTCTACATGGCGGCGCGCAGCCTGCTGCATCTCCTGGGCGGCCAACGCGACCCTGATGATCTACCGGCCGGCGTTCCACAGTCCGTGCGAGCGCTGCTGCGTGCGTGTCTTATCCCGTCGCCCCAGCGCCGGATCAGTTCAGCCTGGGAACTGCTCGATGATTTCCAGGACATCCTGCAACGGCTCTATGGGCCACGCACGTTTCGACCGTTTCACATGCCGTCGCCAGCAAAAACCTGGCCTGGCAACGCGTAGAGTTGGGCCTTGTGCCCGCGTAGAATGTCCACCATGGGCTAAGCATCTTGAGCAAGGAGAACGATCATGGGATACTCAAATTGGAGCGACGCCGCCTACCAGGGGCGGCAGAGCTATCGGCGTCGGACACAGCAGACTGCCTTCACCTACGACCAGCAGGTGCGCGCAAGCGGCGTGGTGCAGGCGCACGATCAGATGAACCCCTTTGGCAAGCGCCGCGAGAGCCGCGATAGCGATCAGCATCCCGATTCTCTCGCGATTGCCGTCATTTTCGACGTGACCGGATCCATGGGCAGCGTGCCCCGCGTCCTGCAAACCAAACTGGGCAAGCTGATGCACACCTTGATCCAGCGCGGCTATGTGGCGCACCCACAAATCCTGTTTGGCGCCGTGGGTGACGCCAACTGCGACAAAGTCCCGCTGCAAATCGGGCAGTTCGAGTCGGGTCTGGAGATGGACGATGACCTGGGCAAGATCTACCTGGAGGGCGGCGGCGGCGGGCAGGTTCATGAAACCTACGAGCTGGCGCTTTACTTCTGCGCTCGCCATACGGCCATTGACTGCTATGATAAACGCGGGCGCAAAGGCTACCTGTTCACCATCGGCGACGAGAAGCCGTATCCAGCCGTGCGCCGCAGCCAGGTCAAACAACTGATGGGCGATCTGCTGCCGCTGCGCATCTCGACCGCCGCGCTCGTGACCGAGGTGCAAAAGCGCTACGAGTATTTTCACATCATCCCCACCAACACCGCGCACGGTGGCAGCGCGGAGGTTCAGGATCATTGGCGGGCGCTGCTCGGTGAGCGCGTCCTGCTGCTGGAGGATGAGGCCGCCGTGTGCGAAACGATCGCCCTGGCGATCGGTTTGTGCGAAGGCGTCGTGGGCGATCTCAACGTGGGCGCCGACGATCTGCGGAACGCCGGCTATGATCCGCTGGCCACGGCGGCCGCGACCGTGGCCCTGGCGCCCTATGCTGTCACGCGCCCGCCCAGCGCGCTGGTGGTGAGCGGCGTTTTGCCGGCTGCCCGTGAGTACGCGCCAGGCGACGGGCGTTTGTTCTGAAAAAAGACGAAGGTTCCAGACTTCCGAAGTCTTGCAGGCTTCGGAAGTCTGCACGCAGGAGGATCATCATGCAGCAAGCCATTCTGACGGTTGACCTGGGCTTTGGCGACGCGGGCAAAGGCTCGATCGTGGATTATCTGACGCGCGCCCACGGGGCGCATACGGTGGTGCGCTATAACGGCGGCGCACAGGCCGGGCATCGTGTGGTCACCGCGGAGGCCGCGCCGCGCACGCACGTCTTCGCCCAATTCGGCAGCGGCGCGCTGGCCGGCGCGGCAACCCATCTCTCGCGCTTCATGCTGCTGGATCCCCTGGCGATGATGGCCGAAGCGCACCATCTGCGCACCCTGGGCGTGTCCGACCCCTTTGGCCTGACGACGATTGACGCGCGCGCCCTGCTCATCACCCCGTTTCAGCGGGCGGTGAACCGACTGAAGGAGCTGGCCCGCGGGGATGGCCGCCACGGGAGCTGTGGGATGGGCATTGGCGAAACCCAGGCCGATGCTTTGGCCTTTGGCGAGCAGGTTCTGCGCGTGGGCGATCTTGCCCACGCGGATGTCGTCTACCACAAGCTGAAATTCCTGCGCGCCGTTAACCTCACCAAAGCTCAGTCCTTGCCGGTTGACCCTGCGGCCCCAGACCAGTACCAGGCTGAGTGGGAGATGCTGGCGGGGGATGATTGGGCAGATTGGATCATGCCGGCCTACGCTGACTTTGCGCGCCGCGCGCAGATTGTGCCCGGCGATCATCTGCACGCCATTCTGCGCCGGCATGGCAGCGTCATCTTCGAGGGCGCGCAGGGCGTGCTCCTGGACGAATGGCTTGGCTTTCATCCACACACGACCTGGAGCGCCACCACCCTGGCCAACGCCCGGCAGCTGCTGCACGAGGCCGGCTATGCCGGCCGCATCGTGCGCCTGGGCATCACCCGCGCCTACGCCACGCGCCACGGCGCCGGGCCGCTGGTCAGCGAAGATGCGCGCCTGACCCAGGCCCTGCCCGACGCGGCCAATGAGTTTGGCGCCTGGCAACGCGGCTTCCGCATCGGCTGGCTCGATCTGGTCATGCTGCGCTATGCGCGGGATGTCGTCGGCGCGCTCGACGCCCTGGCCGTCACCTGCCTCGATCGCCTGGCAGAGATGCCCGCGCTGCATGTCTGCCAGCGGTATCAGCACGGCAGCACGACCATCGAACGCCTGACGCCCTCGCCGCGCGCGCACGATCTCGATTATCAGGCCGGCTTGACGCAACTCCTGGGGCAGTGCCGGCCCATCCTGACCCCGGTAAGCGCGGCGGACGAGCTGTTGGCTTGCCTGAGCGCAAGCCTGGAGATTCCCATCGGCCTGATTTCGCGCGGGCCGACGGCCGCGGACAAGCAGATCGTCGAAGCGTCCGTCTGGAAGCCAGCGCGCACGGGCAGGGCTGGCGCAGCGCGCTCGAAAGCGGCCGCCAACCCGCCAGGCCCGGGTCGTGGCGTTTTCGTAAACTCCGCGAAACGGGCGGCCGCGGCGTAAGTCCTGCATGGGTGGCCGTCCCCGGTGGGCGGCGCGTCCGTGCAATTGGCGCAGGCCCGCTTTTGGGCTATAATCGGCCCCATGCCAACCAACGGACAAACCACCGCCACGCGGGTCATCTTTCTCTTTCTCGATGGGGTGGGCCTGGGCGCCGACGACCCCGCCATCAATCCGCTGGCGCGCGCCCACCTGCCCACGCTCAACGCGCTGCTGGCCGGCGCGCCGTTGACCGCGGCCAGCGGCAGGGTGAGGACTCAGCACGCCACGCTGACGCCGCTCGACGCCACGCTTGGCGTGCCCGGACGCCCGCAGAGCGCCACCGGTCAGGCTGCGCTGCTCACCGGCCGCAACGTGCCGCAGCTGGTCGGCGAGCATTACGGCCCGCGCCCCCATCCACCGGTGCGCGCCATCGTGCAGGCCGGCACGCTACTGAGTCAGGTGCGCGACGCGGGTAAACGCTTCCTGTTCGTCAATGCCTATCCCCCCGGCTACTTCGAGGTGGTCAACCGCGGCAAGCGCGTGCTGTCGGTCATGCCGCTGGCGGCCGTTTCGGCCGGGCAGGCGCTCTTGACGCATGAGGATTTGCTGGCCGGCCGCGGCTTCTCGGCCGATTTCACCAACCAGGGCTGGCGCACGCACCTCGGCTTCGCCGACGCGCCGCTGCTGACGCCGGCCCAGGCCGGGCGCAACCTGGCCGCGCAGGCCAGCGCGCATGACTTCATTCTCTTCGAACATTGGCTGACCGATGTACAGGGGCACGGGCAGGAGATGGAGGCGGCCGTAGCCAACCTGGAGGCGTTCGATGGCTTTTTGGGCGGGCTGATCGAGGCCAGCGACCTGGCGCACACGCTGATCGTGATGACCAGCGATCATGGCAACGTCGAAGATTTGGGCACGCGCAATCACACCATGAACCCCGTGCCCGGCCTCTTCATCGGCGCCGATCACGCCGCCATTGCCGCACAAACGCACGATTTGACCGACCTGGCCCCCGCCCTAAGCCAAGCCCTTGCCCTCCCCCCCAAATAACCGCAAAACCACCCCGCACTACACACTTTGCACTTTGCACTACACACTTTGCACTACACACTTTGCACTACACACTTTGCACTAC
>DAISHS010000183.1:0-8289 GCA_036822415.1 Chloroflexota bacterium | reverse complement strand
AGTGGACGGCGGAGTCGGGCATTGACAGCAAGGGCTATTTCATCCTGGGCCTGCCGGGCGATACGGAAGAAACGATGGAACAGACCATCGAATTTGCTTCTAGCCTGCCGCTGACCGAGGCCATGTTCTCGATTGCGACGCCCTTCCCCGGCACGCGCCTGTGGGACGAGCTGGTGCGCCGCAATCCTCAAACCCAGTACAACGCGGACTTTACCAAGACCTACTACTACAATTCCTACACGGCTGAAATTGCGCCCTTCATGAACGTCAGCGATGTGCCCGACGAGCGCCTGAGCGGACTGGCCATCGAGGCGCGCCGCCGTTTCGACGAGAGCAAACGCCGCCGCATGTACGAGCGCTCGTTTGGCAAGACGCTGGGGCCGGCGCTGTGGGAAGTGTCACGCCTCAAGCCGCTGCGCCAGCTGGGCAATGCCCTGGTCGGCGCCGGCATGTTGAGCAGTTTCCGCCAGGTGCGCGAACGCGCGGGAGCCAGCTCATGGGCGTGAGTTTTACTTCGGAGGCGGCCAACCGCTCGTTTCAGGATAAAGTGCGCAACCGCTTTCGTTACTACAGCCAGCAGGCGTTAGCGCCGGTCAAATGGCTATCGTACACGACAGGCCAGACCCGCCTGGTGCCGCATCCCGACCGCATGTACATCGAGTCCACGAACATGTGCAACCTGTCATGCGTCATGTGCCCGACCGGGCGCAAAGAGGTGACGCGGGCCAAGGGCTTCATGGAGTTTGACGTCTTCAAGCAGATCGTGGATGAAATGGCGCCGCATGTCAAGGCCACAACGCTGCACATCTGGGGCGAGCCGTTGATGCACAAGCGCATCTTCGACATGGTGGCCTATTGCCGCAGCCACGGCCTGCGCAGCGAGATGAGCACCAACGCCACCTTGCTGGACGAGAAGAAGGCGCAGAAGCTGCTCGACGCTGGTCTGGATGCGATCTATCTTTGCCTGGACGGCATGCGGCCGGAGACCTACGAGGCGATTCGCGTCAATGCCGATTACGCCAAAACCAATCGCAACATCCGCCGCTTCATCGAGTTGAAGCAGGCAGGCAATTATCAGACCTACGTCAACCTGCAGATCATTCAAATGCAACAGACGTTGGGCGAGATTGACGAGTTTGTGCAAACCTGGCGTTTGCCTGGCGTTGATCGCATCAACGTCAAGCCGTTCGATTCATGGGCCGACCAGATCGAAGCGATCAGCGAGCTGCGGCCAGGCGGCGCGACGACCACCATCAAACGCTACGCCTGCCCCAACCTGTGGTATCACGTTCATATCTATTGGGACGGTTCCATCGCCATGTGCGATCGTGACTTCAACAGCGCCTTTCCCCTGGGCAATGTGATTGACGCCGATGGCGCGGTGCGTGTCATGAAGAACTGGAACGGCCCGCAGATGCAGGACTTGCGCCGGCGGCATGTCGCGAATGACATCAGCGACCTCGTGCCCTGCAATTCGTGCAGCGAGTGGGCCTGGTGGAAGCCGACCCTTTTCACCAGCCAGGGCAACCGGCCGGTGGAGCAGGGCGAGGCGCAGCGCCTGGCCGCCTTGCAGGCAGAAGAACAACACAACGGCGCCGAGGCCTTCGTTCCCCTGAGCGACATCGGTTTTGCCGAAAACAACAACGAACGAAACGGACGTAGTGAAGCCGTAGTGACGCCGTAGTGATGACTTCAGTCGTCCAGCGAAAAAGAGCGACTAAAGTCGCTACTACGGCAGAGAGCGACTAAAGTCGCCACTACGGCGACCGACTGTTGTGAGGGAGGGAATTTGTGAAAACGACGCTCATTTATCCAGGAATCGCGGGGCGCGGTTTCAATTGCTTGAGCCAGGGAATGGACGCCGGCTGGGTTTCGCACGGCCTGTCTTCGATCAGCGCCAGCGCCAGGGCCGAAGGGTTCGATATTGATCTAATTGACCTGCGCGCCCTGCAGAGCTGGGATCATTTCCGTGAGGAATTCCAGAAGCGCAACCCGGATGTGGTTGGCATCACCATGATGTCGGTGGACTACAACCCGGTCAAGCGCTCTCTGGCCATCATCAAGGAGCTGAACCCGGACTGCGTCACCATTCTGGGCGGCGCCCATGTCACCCTGGCGTTAGAAGATTCCTTGCGCATCCCCAACGTGGACTATCTGATCACGAACGAAGGCGAAATCACCTTTCCCCGGCTGCTGCGCCAGATCGAGCAAGGAGAACGGCCTGAGCAGAAGGTGCTGCGCGGCGAAACGCCCGACCTGGATCGCATCCCCTTTGCCGATCGCAACCTGTTCCTGGATGAATGGCGCAAGTGGGGCTACAGCCTGAACAGCCCTGAGGTTCCGTTTGTCAAAGAACTGCCGGGGCCTTTCCTGACGATCATTGCCGGCCGTGGCTGCGCCTATCGCTGCTCGTTTTGCAAGCCGGGCGAGGACTACATCTTCGGCAAGCGTGTACGTCGCCGCAGCGTGGACAATGTGATCGAGGAATTGCGCGAGCTGCGCGACAGTTATGATTTTCAGAGTTTCATGTTCCATGATGACTGCTTGACGGAAGATCGCGCCTGGGTGACAGAATTTTGCACGAAGTACCGGGCCGAGGGTTTCACGCAGTCGTTCTTCTGCCAGAGCCGCGCGGACATCATCACCCGCCATCCTGACATGGTCAAGATGATGCGCGACGCCGGCCTCAAAGGCTATTTCATCGGCTTCGAAAGCGGCAATCAGCGCATCCTGAACTTCTTGCGCAAGGGCACCACCGTGGACCGCAACCTGGAAGCAGCCAAAGTGTGCCGCGAGTACGGACTGGTCATCTGGGCTAACTACATGATGGGCATTCCGACTGAGACCAAAGAAGAGGTCATGGACACCGTCAACATGATTCGTGAGGTGGATCCGGACTACTTCAGCCCGTCGTTCTTCACGCCGCATCCCGGCACCGATCTTTACGACTACTGCGTCGAGCACGATCTCAGCCTGGTGGCCGACTATGACTCCTATCGGCGCAACCCGACCGAGCCGAAGATCAAGGGCCAGGACTATGAATTCTTGAAGTGGGCGCGCGACTATAGCCAAAAGCGTATGTTCAAGAACCAGGCGCGGCGCACGTATCGGACGTTTGTTGAGAAATACACCGACCCGCAGAAGTACGTCAACAAGGCGCGCCGGCTGCTGGGTTTAGCGCGCGACGAACAAACTGCCCTGCGTCCGCTGTCGGCCAAGTCGCACGCGAGCTGAACAGAGACGAACCGTGCGCGGTTCAAGACGAGGTAATCATGCGAGTTCTACTGGCAAGTCCAGAATCCAAAGTCTGGAATTCGCGCCAGCATATTCATAACGGCCTGGGCTACCTGGCGGGCGCGCTGCGCCATGCCGGCTACGATGTCAGCCTGTACGACGCATCCATCGAAACCGAGCCGTTGGCCGATGTGTTACAGCGGGAACGTTACGATGTCGTGGGCATCTCCAGCCCCACGCCGTTGATTCGCGAGGCGTGGCAGGCCGCAACGATGGCAAAATCCACCGGCGCGGTGACCATCCTGGGCGGTCCGCACCTGACGCTCAAGCCTGCTGAGTCTATGGAACATGACGAAGTTGACCTGGTGCTGCGCGGCGAAGGCGAAGACGCGCTGGTCGAGATCATGCAGATGCTTGACGTTGACCCTGGCCTGCAGGCCACGCCGACTGCGCCGCGCCGCTTCAGCCACAAGGGCTGGTCCGAGATTCTCGGCCTTTCCTATCGCAACGGCGAGGTGCGTCACAACCCGTCGCGCCCCCTGCGCCCGGACCTGGACAACATCCCCTTCCCGGCGCACGATATGTTCAAGATTGACCGCTACACCAATCTCAATCCGCTGACCGATGGCTTGATCCCCGGTTCGCGCAGCTATACGATTGTCACCAGCCGCGGCTGCCCGTTCAAGTGCACCTTCTGCTCCAAGCCGATCACCGGCGACACCTGGCGCAATCGCTCGGTGGACAACGTGCTGGGTGAATGGCGCTGGCTGGTGCGCGATCTGCACGCGACCGAGATTGGCATCACCGATGACATCTGGAACCGCGACCTCAAGCGCGCCAAGGAGCTGTGCCGGCGCCTGATCGCCGAGGGCCTCAACCAGGTGCCCTGGGTCACCGTGCACGGCATGAAGGTCAACTATGGCGACGCCGAGCTGTTCCAGCTGATGAAGGCGGCCGGCGCCAAGCGCGTCGGCTTCGGCGTGGAGTCAGGCAACCAGGGCGTGCTCAACAACATCATCAAGAAGGGCCAGACCCTGGAGATGGTGCGCGACGCGTTCAAGAACGCCAAGGCGGCCGGTTTGCAGACGATGGGCTTCTTCGTCCTGGGCATGCCGGGCGAGACGCCGGAAACGATGGAAGACACGGTCAAGTTTGCCCTGGAACTCGATCCTGACCTGGCGAACTTCATGATCGCGGCGCCGTATCCGGGCACGCGTCTGTGGGACATGTTGGAAGAGATGGGCGCGGAGATCTTCAGCCATGACTGGCACGATCTGGCGATTCAAGACAACAAGGCGCATTTCCAGGCCGGTGCGCTCAAGGCCGAAGAGGTCGAAGAGAAGTGGCACGATGCCTATCGCCGCTTCTACATGCGGCCCAACCGCCTGGCGAAGCGGCTGACCAAATGGGACACGTGGCGTAATGCGCCGGAGCGACTGCGCGATGCCAAGCGCTTCTTCCTGGGCAATCTGAGTGTGGCGCCCAAGATTCCAGCCTGGAGCGGCCCATCCGCCCGGCGCCTGGGCTAAGCGAGGAGGTACGTAACGATGCGGGTATTATTGATCAACCCACCGTTCCAGCGCTTGAAGAAAGTTTCCAGCATCTACTTCCCCCTGAGCTGCGGCTACCTGGCCGGCGTGCTCGAACAGGCCGGCCACGAAGTGCGCATCTACAACGCTGAGGTTCCTGCGCGCAACGAAGATATCGGCCACGAGACGTACGACAACCTGCTGCATGGTCATCAACTGTGGCTGGACGCGCTGCGCCCGGAAGTCGACGAGAGCAACCATCCGGTGTGGGCTGAATTCATGCAAACCCTGCGTGAATTCAACCCGGAGATGATCGGCTTTACCGTGAAAAGCCCCAAGTGGCCGGCCGCCATCAAAGCGGCCGAGATGTGGAAACGCGAGCGGCCCGACACGATCGTGGTCATGGGCGGCCCGCACATCACCGTGCTGCCCGAAGAGGTCATGGGCTATCCCACGGTGGACTTCTGCGTGCGTGAGGAGGGCGAATACACCCTGCTCGAGCTGGTGGAGGCGTTGGAGGGCAAGGGCAAGCCGTTGGCCGCCATTGACGGATTGTCCTGGCGGCAGGCCGATGGCGCGGCTGTGCACAACGTGGCGCGCAGCAAAATCCCCAACCTGGATGTACTGCCCTTCCCGGCCAAGCACCTCTCGCTTTACCTCGACCGCTACGACCCTGCGCATCTGGGCGTCATGGTCACGCTGCGCGGCTGTCCCTTCTACTGCGGCTTTTGCGAGCAGCACAAGACCTGGGGCCGCGCCGTGCGTTTCCATTCCGTGGATTACACCGTGCGTGAGATCAAGCACATCATCCAGACCTTTGGCACGCGCGAGATTTCTTTCTGGGACGACAGCTTCACCGTCAACCGCAAGCGCACCCTCGATTTGTGCCAGCGCCTGATCGAGGAGAAACTGAACATCTCCTGGAGCTGCACCACGCGCGTCGATCTGCTGGATGAAGAGCAGGTGATGTGGATGAAGAAATCGGGCTGCAGCGGCGTCGACATTGGTGTGGAGACCGGCAGCGCGCGCATGATGAAGCTGATTGACAAGGCCACCACGCCGGAGCGCGTGGTCGAAGCCAGCCAGCTGATGACCAAGTACAAGTTGAACTGGTCGGCCTTCTTCATGATGGGCTTTCCCGAAGAGACCGAGGAAGACATCGAGGCCACCAAGCGTTTCATGGCCGAAATCAAGCCCAATCACATCATCATGTCCATCTTCACCCCGTATCCAGGCACCCCGCAGCATGAAGTGGCCAAGCGCCTCAACCTGCTGCCGGCCAAGATTGACTGGAGCCGTTTCAGTCATCAAAGCCCGGAGAACCATTTCGTGCAGAACATCTCGCGTGAGCGTTTCAGCGAGCTGGTGACCGACATGATGGCCTTCGTAGACGACATCAACAACGGCTGGCAGGTCAAGGTGCAGCGCGTCCTGAACGACTGGCGCTTCTGGGCGCGGCATCCGCTGCTGCTGACGCAGAAGGCGCTGCACTCCATCCGGGGCCGCGGCCTGGGCCTGGGAACGATTCGGCCTCTGGGGTAAGCAGAAGCAGTCGAACCGGGAATTGATACGTCCAGGACGAACTTGGATCGCGTTGGGTCATAATGACCTGCTTGAGTTGGAGCGGCTCGGATTTCGTAGGGCGCGCGAGGTGTGGAGGTGATGATGAGCGTACAGACCGTGACGCTGAATGTGCCGGATACGGTGTATCAGCAGATCAAGCGCGCCGCCGAAAAGCTGCATCGCCCCGTCAATGATGTGTTGATCGAGGCGGTGATTGCGGCCGCGCCGGTTGCCAACGATGCTTCGTCCGATCTCAGGTCGGCCCTGGCGCAGATGGCATTTCTGAACGATGCGGCCTTGTGGCAGGTTGCCCGCACCACGATGACGCCCGCGCAGCGCACGCGTCTCGAAGCCTTGCACGACAAGCAACAGCGCGAAGGGTTGAGCGTTGCCGAACGAAGCGAAGATCAGGCCCTGCTCTCCCTTTACCGCGAAACGGTTCTTTTGCGCGCGCAAGCTGCGATGTTGCTCAAACAACGCGGGTACGACATCTCCGATACAACGCAGTTCGCGCCGATAGAATGAGCACTTCCCATATCACCGTTGCATTGCGCCAGCGCGTTGCTGCGTCGGCCCGGTTTCGCTGCGGGTACTGCCAGACCTCACAGAACGTCGTAGGGCCGTTACTGGAAATTGATCATATCACACCTCAGGCGTTGGGCGGCACCGATGACGAATTGAACTTGTGGTTGGCCTGCCCCATGTGCAACAGCCACAAAGCGGACAGATTAGAAGCGGTAGACCCGCAAACCCAGGATATCGTGCGGCTTTTCAATCCACGCCGCGACGTTTGGCATGACCATTTTGAGTGGGATGAATCGGGTAGCATTGTCCTCGGCAAGACCCCACAAGGGCGGGCAACTGTTCGGGCCTTGAACATGAACCATGCTGACGTGATCGCGGCGCGGCTTCTCTGGGTTGCGGCCGGTTGGCATCCACCCACAGATTGAGATAACCATGATAAGTTTGATTCCTAAATTGCCAGCTTACTGGGCCTTCCGCCGCTTTGGCTGGCCGCGCCTGTACCCCTTCAGCGTGGTCGTCAGCGTCAGCTACAAGTGCAACTCCAAATGTCGCACCTGCGACGTCTGGCGCAAACCCAACGACGACATGAGCGTCGCCGAGTGGCGGCAGGTCTTTCATCACCTGGGGCGCACCCCGTTCTACATGACCTTCACCGGGGGCGAGCCTTTCCTGCGCCCTGACCTGGACGAGCTTGTCATTGCCGGTTACGAGGAATGTCGGCCTGAGGTCATCACCATTCCCACCAACGGCCTGCTCAGCGAGCGCGTCAGCGAGCGCGTCGAGCGCATCTGCGCCGCCTGCCCGACCGCCCAGATCGGCATCAACCTCAGCCTGGACGGCCTGGGCGACGTGCACGACGACATCCGCGGCGTCAACGGCAACTGGGCGCGTTCCATGCAGACCTGGGAACTGCTCAAGGCGCTGCAGCCGCGTTACAAGAATTTGGTGCTGACCATTCACACCGTCATCTCGCGCTTCAACATTCACCTGTTCGAGGAAACCTACGCCGGCCTCCAGAAGCTGCAGCCCGATTCGTACATCACCGAAGTCGCGGAGGAGCGGGTCGAGCTTGACACCGTGGGCTGGGGCATCACCCCGCTGGCCGCGCAGTACGCGCCGATTGCCGATTTTCTCAGCGCGCAGGCGCGGCAGCAGCCGGTCAAAGGCATTGCCCGCTTCACGCAGGCGTTTCGTGCGCAGTACTATCAGCTGGCCAAGCGCACCTTGCAGCAGCGCACGCAGGTGATTGACTGCTACGCGGGCTGGGCGAGTGCGCACATCGCGCCGAACGGGGATATCTGGAGCTGCTGCATCCGCGCCGAGCCGGTGGGCAATCTACGCCAGACCGGTTACGACCTCGCGCCGATCTGGTTTGGCGAGAGGATGGCGAAGCTGCGGCAGAGCATCGCCAACAAGGAGTGCGCGTGCCCGATGGCCA
>DAISHS010000182.1:0-8290 GCA_036822415.1 Chloroflexota bacterium | reverse complement strand
CGCGGGCGCTGCCAGAGCAACCACGCCCATAACGCATACGCCCCGTATACCCGTGGATAAGCCAGCAGCGCCTGCCAACCAACGCTGAGCGGCGCAGATTGATAAGGCCAGGGGACGCTGAGCAGCCCGGCAGCGAGAATCAACGGCAGCCACCGCGGCCACGGCAAACGCGCGCGGTACGCCCACCAGCCCGCCATCAGCAGCGCGGGCAGGACCAGCGTGTAGTGATAGCCCTCGCCCAGCGGCGCGTTGGCAATCGCCAGCGGCAGCAGCAGGGCCAGGCTAAGCACGCGGCCCGCATGACCAGTCGCCATCGTCCGTAGCCCCCAGGCGCTGAGCAGCAGGGTGACGATCTGCACGGTCAGGGTGAGGGCAAACGCCAGGCCTGGCGCACGCCCCACCGGCGCCGGGCTGAAGGGCGGGGCGTAAATCAGCAGATGGCCGAAGAGGCTGGTGATCGTCTGGTAGCCGGCGGCGTAACGATCGGGCATCGTGATGAGCAGCGGCATCTGGTTCAGATAGGCCCGCCAGGGCGCCACGCCGAGGTAGGGCAGGGTGAGCAGGGCCACGGCGGCGGCGGTACCCAGGCCCCAGATCAACGCCCGGCCGCGCCGCGCCAGCCACAGCAAAGGCCAAACCCACAGCAGCGCCGTCTTGAAGACCAGCAGAAGCCCCAGCATGGCGCCGCCGAGAGCATCGGTGGCGCGGCGCCGGGGATGCTGCGCCAGCGCCCACAGGGCCAACGATAGCCAGACCAGCAGCCACAGGTACATCTGCCCCTGGCGCAGATTCTCATGCAGCGGCCGGTAGAGCAGGCAAACCGGCGTGAGCCACAGCCCCACCCGCGCCGGCCAGCGCACGACCCGCGCCAGCAGCAGCAGGCTGACGACCAGCATGCCCAGGTTGAGCAGCAGCCAGACCAGGCGCGCGGTCAAGTAGGGTAGCCATACCAGCGGCGCCAGCAGCAACGCGCCCGGCGGCGGCTGGTTCTTGAACACCTCCCGTTCGCCGGGGGCCGTCAGCGCCGCCACCTGCTGCCCGTACCAGGTTTCATCGTAGGCCAATGCCAGCTGCGCCGGCGTGTAGACGGCGATGTGGCCCACAGTGTAATAGCCGGCAAAGCCATTGGTGTGCAGCCGCGCCAGCGGCCGCAGAACGCCGACCGTGTACCCAAGCAAGGCAAGCACAGCCAGACCCGTGACAAGATGACCACGCACGCGCTGCGTTCGTTGAGCCAGCATGGAGCCGCCTTCTTACAGAAGCTGGGCGCGCGCCGTCGGGCGCGCCAGCCACAGCAGCAGCAGGGGCGTCACGTGCGTCAGCAGACGGTCAATCGAATTGTTGACATGCTGCCAGTAAGGTTGGTAGTCGGAAAAAACAAAGCTCAGGCTCACCAGCCCAAGATAGATGACCGGCGTGAGCAGCCAGATGGTCGGCCAGGCGGGCGCCGGTCGGCGCGGAAGCAGGGCACGCGCCAGCGCCAGCGCCGCGGCCAGCGGCCAGACCAGGCTCGTGCGCGCGCCGGCCAGTGCGCTCACCACCAGGCGCGCGATCGTGGGCAAGCGGTTGGCATTGGCCTGCCAGGCTGCCCAGGTCACCGGGACAAAGGCCGCGTTGGGCACGGGGTGGGCGCGCAGGAAAAGCTGCCAGGAGGCGTTACTGAGGAGCGCCAGCAGGAGCAGCGCGCCCAATGCCAGCCAGACTGGCCGCGCAGGCCGCGCGCCTGACCGGGTCAAGCGCGCGCCCAGGTCAACGAGAAGCATGGCGGCGACCAACGCCAGCCACAGCAAAAGCCCTTCGTTTTTCGTCCAGGGCAGCAGCGCCGCGGCCAACGCGGCCACGAAAAGCGCGCCAGGCGCTTCGCCTTGCAGCCAGGCCGCCAGGTACAGGCCAGCGATAGCGGCGTAGAGCGCCAGCGGCACATCGCTCAGGACGGCGCCGGTCCACGTGGCCAGGTTTGGCAGCAGCGCCAGGGCCGTCACCGCCGCCAGGGTGCGCAGCGGACTGGCGCCCCAACGCCGCAGTGCACAGGCGCACAGGCCGAGCAGCGCAAGGTAGTGCAACACCGACAGCACACCCACCAGGCGGTCATCGGCTGCGCCCAACCAACCGTACAGCCAGGCCTGGTTCAGCGATGTCAGCAGCGGATAGTCCAGCAGGGTCACCGCACGCGACGGATCGGCGTAGACGGCCGGCGACACGTAGCCATCCAGGAAAATAATGCGTGACTTCATGCCCCAGGTCACCCAGCTGTCCCACATGCGCAGCGGCGCGCCGCACGCCGTCAGGGTCAAGGCTGCGCCTTGTACGATCAGGATGGCGGCCAGCAGGCCGGTCGTAAGGCGAACGGGCAGCCCGGCGCGGCCAATGGGACCGCCAGGAATGGCGGCGATGCCAGCGGGGCGGCCAGCCGGAGACCGGGGTGAGCGCAGACGCCAGAGCGCAATGACAACCGCCAGCAGGGTGAGAACCACGAGCTGACCGGTGAGCCTGACGCCCAGGCGGTCGAGCCACCACATGGCAAGCGATGTCACGCCGGCGCCCAGCGCCCAGGCCAGGGCCAAAAGCTCCAGGCCGGCGGCGCGATAGCCCAGCCAGGCTGCCCCCTGCATGACGCCAAAGCCCAACAGCCAGATGACAGCCAACGCCAGCGGCAAGGCGAGAAGAGAACCGGGGCGGGCAGCCGGCGGGCTGATGACCGGCGCCCTGTCGTCAGGCAGGTTGGGGGTTGTCTCTTCGACGGCGAGCAAATAGCCCTGCGGCCAGGCGGCCAGCTGGCGCGCCCCGGGCAGCGCGAGGGCCGCCGCGCCGGGCGGCTGCAAGACCAAAATGTGCGTCACCTCGTGCGCGCGGGCGACGGTCTGCACGGCGGACGCGGTCAGCGGCGCGGAAATCCACCAGCGCGACTCCCACGTGCCATCCGCCGGCGTCGGCGCCTGCCACCAGACGCTGCGCGGCGCCAGGAAGTAAAGGGCGCGGTGAAACACGGTGTATTCGAGATGGCGGACATCGCGGCCCGGCGTGACCAACAGCAGGCGCGCGCGGCGTGGCAGCAAGGCGTCGGTCTCGCGCAGTAAATCGTAAGGCGTATCGCCCAACACGGCGCGCGCTTGCGCGTCCGGTTCTCCCCACAGGCGCAGCAGCGGCAGGATCGGGCGCACGAGCAGCCTGATCTGGCCGGGCTGGCTGAGCAGGCCGCTGAGCAAGATCAGCGCCAGCGCCACGCCCGACCAGGGGATGGGGCACGCCCAGGCCGGCTTCATGGTTGCACCCAAAAGATGGCAAGGTCGCCATAGGTCGCATCGGGGATGGACGCAACCAGGCGACCGTGGTGCTGCGCAAGCCAGGCGTTCAGCTCGGCCTCCTGGTCAGGGTGATGGGCGAAATAGTCGCGCAGATGCACGTCGAGCAGGAGAACATCGGGCGCCGCCCGGCTGAGGGCCGCGCTCAGCGTGAGGGGCGGCGCGCTGAAGGCCGGATTGATCCATAAAAGGGGAACGGCAAACGAGCGGTAATCGTAATCTTCCAGCCCCAGCCAGTAATGATGCAGCCCCAGGACGCGCGCGCCGGGCGGCAGCCAGCGGCGCACCTGCGCAATCCAGACAGGATACGGGGTGGTGTGGGCTGCGGCCGTCTCCAGCGCGGCCAGCCGCGCCCCGCCCTCAAGGAAGACAGCCAGCAGGAGGGCCAGCAACAGCCCGCGCGTGGCGCGCAGCCAAACGCGGGTGGTCGCCAGCCGGTCCCACAACGCCAGGGCGCCCCAGGCCAGCGCCAGACACCAGACCGGCGTGAAGAGCACCAGGTAGTTGGGCAGTTTGAGGAAAATCAGCAGCGCCATGAGCACGGGCAAAAGCACGGTAGGCAGCAGCAGGGCGCGCGCGGCGGCGTCCTGACGCCGCCAGGCGCGCCGCGTCAGGGCGACCACGACGGCCGGCAGACCGAGCAGGTATACCCAGGCGCCGACGCGCGCCAGACGCGGCAGCAGCCCCGCGGGCAGCCAGAGCGCGTAACGCAGCGGTTCCTGGCGCAGGTTGTCGAGGTACCAACGCAGATCGAGCAGCTGAAAGCGCTCGCCGTAAAAACTGGTTTGCCCGCGCCAGGCGGGTAAATCGGTCAAAACGTAGGGCAGGTAGAGCAGCCAGGGAAGCAGGAAGCCGCTCACCAGCCAGGTTGCGCGGCGCAGACGGCCCGGCGCCGGCGTCCAAGCGCTCAGGATGAGCAGGACCGGCAGCCAGAACGCGCCATAGAGGTGGCCCAGACTGGCCAGCGCAGTCAGCACGCCGGCCAGCAGATAGCCGCGGGCCGTCGCGCGCCTGGCGGCCGTGCGCCAACAGATATACCAGGCAGCAAGGCCAAAAACCGGCACCGTCATGTCATAGCGAGCAATGCGCGCGGTATCGAGGAGGGGAATGCCGGTGAGGCGAAAAGGGCCGGCGCCGTTGAGCCGCAGGAGCAGGAGCAGCAGCAGCGCCAGCAGCCCCACGCGCCGATCGCGCCAGAGGGCCTGGGCCAGGGCCGCGGTCAAGGCCAGCGTCAGCAGCCCCAGGGCCAGCGGTTCGAGGCGGGTCTGCAGCAGGCCAATCCCGGCCACGCGGTAGATGGCGGCCAGCAGCAAAGGGTGCAGCGGCAGGTAGCCGTAGTAGCGCCGATCCATGTCGTAGAAGCCGGCAAACAGATCGCTGCCAAAAACGCCCGTCGTCGCCAGTTTCCAGCCGGTGGAGGCCTGCCACGGTTCGTCCTCGTACACGGGCGGCGCCACGGTCAGGTGGCGCAGGCCGATCAGCCAAAACGCCAGCAGCAGAACGATGAGGGTCGCCCTGAAGCCGAGCCGTGAGACGCCTGGCCGCGCCTCTCCACGGGCCAGCAGCGCCGTCATGCCCGTGCGTCCGGCCGCACGCCCGACCGCCGCCGCTGCACGGATTGGTAGATGCCCAGGGCCTGGCGGCCGATGGCGGCCACGCTCAGGCGGGCGTCGAAGAACTGACGGGCCGCCTGCGCTTGTTCAGCCCAGGGTCGTGCGACCGCCGCCCGCAAGGCGTCGGCCAGGGCGGCGGCGTCGCCGGCAGGCCACAGCACGCCGATCTTCCCCTGGTCGGTCATGATGCGAAAAGTGGGAATATCGGTGACGATCGGCGCGACGCCGCAGGCCAGGGCGTCGAGCAAAGCAAATCCCGAGCTCTCGTGGTGGCTGCCCTGCACGAAATAATCGGCGCTGTTGAAGTAACGTTCCATCTCGGCATGTGAAAATTGCCCCAGCAGCGTGACTGCGCGGGTCAGGGCGGCGCTTTGGGCGATGCGGTTTTGCACCTGCGGCAGCAGATCGGCGAAACGATAGGCCATGTACAGGCGCGCGTCCGGCATGGCCGGCAGAGCCATTTCAAATCCGGCTAACACCGTCAGCGGATCCTTGTTGGCATCCAAATTGCCCGCCCACAGAAAGATCGGGTCGCCCGTCAGGCCGGTCAGGGCGCGGGCTTCCGCGCGCGCGCCCACGCAAAACGTGGGCGCGCCTTCCATAATCTCGAACAGCGGCTGGCGCGCCGTAATGACGCCCTGGGCCAACCACGGCTGCGCCAGCGTGCGTGCGGCAAACATAAACCCATCTGCCGCGGCCAGTCCCCAGCGCTGCGCCATCCCGCGCACGCCGGGCCAGGGGCGTTCAGCATGATGCTGAGCCAGCAGCGCGCAGGCAGGCGGCAAACGGCGGCGCAAGGCCCAGGTTTGGGCCGGAAACAGCAGGCCGTTGACGTGCGCCGCCGCGGGCTGCGCCTGCGCCGCCGCCTGATGCAGACGGCGCGGAATCTGCCAGGCGCGCGGGTGCGGGCCGAGGCCATCGTTGATGAAGCGGTAGCTCACGCTGCCGCGCTGGCGCTGCGCATCCGCCGCAAACGCCTGCAGCACCGTGACCTGCGCGCCCGCCAGCGCCAGGCCGTCTGCCCAGGTGACCAGGCTGAAATAGCGCTCGATCAGCTCGTCCGGCCCGGTCAGGTCAGCGGCGTAAGCGTAATTGACGATGATGACATGCATCCCCGCGGCAGGCCCATCGTTGCTCAAAATCCTGATGTCTCCGGCCGCTGATAGCGGATGCGCTTCTGCACGGCTTCCAGCTCGCGCGGCCAGCGATAGAAGCGCAGGTTGTAGCGCCAGCCACTGAGCGCCTTGAGGATGGGCCGCCACAGCGGACTGCGCAGGCGGCGATCGGTCGTGGTGGGGTAGTAGGCGTTGAGAACCGTTTCGAAATTCCGCATCAGCTCGCGGTCGTTGTCCTTGAACCACGGCGTGTCCGCGCTGCGGCGCAGCTGCACGCGCACCCACTTGGGATCGGCCCATTCGTCCAGGGTCTGCGGGAAGCTGAAACCAGAGGCCTCGGCCGCCAGCCACATCTCGCCGGCCAGCGGCACAGGATCGTAGCGATACATGATGATCTCGACGGCCGGGTTGATCTCTTTGACCTTACGAATGAACTCGATGCCGCGTTCGATGTCCTTGTGCGGATCGGGCGGGTTGCCCAGGATGAAGCTGAATTCGGGTACGATGTCGTAACGGCGCGCCCGCGCGGCCAGGGCCAGCGTCTTGTCCGCCGTCAGCGTGCCGCCCTTGTTCATCTTCTTGAGCGTTTCGTCGTCCGCGCTCTCCGCGCCCATGAAGACCATCTTCAGGCCGGCGTCGCGCATCAATTCCCAGGTGCGATCGCTGTACTTGAGCATGGTGTCAATGCGGCCCTCGCCCCACCAGGCCACCTTCAAGCCGCGCCGCAGCAAATCCTCGGCATAGGCCGCGACGCGCTTTTCGCTGGTGAAGAAGTTGTTGTCGTGAAACTCCAGCGCGTTGATCTGCCAGTTGTCCACAAAATACTGGGTTAGCTCGCCCAGGCGCTCGGCGCTTTCCGGCAGCCATTTTCCCTCCGCCAGGTTGACCACCGCGCAGAAGTTGCAGAAGAAGGGGCAGCCGAAGCTGCTGTGATGGCTCAAGGTGCGCGTGCCCAGGTGCGTGCGGTTGATGTAGCGCGCCACCGGCACTTTGTGGTAAGGGTACCAGGGCAGCTCGTTCGGGTGATGGGGCGGCCGCGGCGGCGTGTGAATCACCTGGCCGTCGCGCGCAAAGGCCAGCCCTGCCACCGTCCGCGGATCGGCGCGCTGTTCCAGGGCGTCGAGCAGCGCCGGCAGGGTGTCCTCGCCGGCGCTGAGCACCACGTAGTCAATGGCCGGATCCGTGGCGCAGGTGTTGGGATGGTTCGTGGGAAAATAGCCGCCAACGATGACCGTCAAGTCAGGGCAGGCAGCCTTGATGCGCTTGATGTCCGGCACGGCCCGCTGCAGCTGCGGACCGGGCATGATGGTCACGCCCAGGTAACGAATGTTCTCGCGGCGCACCCGATCAATGATTTCGCCCGCGCGATCACGCTCCTGGTCCAGGTTGCCGTCAATGATCTCATACGGATACCGCCCTTCCAGCAGCGTGCCCAATTGCAGCAGAGAATGAGGCAGGCGGTGATAGCCCGACTTGGCGACTTTCGGGTTGTAGAGCAGGATCAAGGGTGTTTCAGATGTCATCTCGTGTTACCTCATTTTCTTGGCGATGTCGTTGCTCACCGCGCGGGTCATGTTCACGGCTGAGAGCCTGGCGTGCGCGCCAGCCAGACAGATAGGCCAGACCGTCGGTCCACGGCAGGTAGCGCAAGCTGCGAAAAACGGCCGGCCAGGCGGCGGGGGCGCTGGCGTGCAGTTGCTGATAGCGGGCCGCGCTCATTTCCCAGAAAGCCTCGGCCTCGCCAGGCAAGCCATAGGCCGCGGCGGTGTAGCGCCGCATACGCTGCGTGCGCGCTGTGCTGTAGACCTGCGACGCGTGCGCAGCGATGGCGGCCTGCTGCTGCGCCTGCACGGCGCGCGTGCTGCTGACGACGTTCGTCAGGCTTGCGCCCAAGGGCACCTGCAAGGCCACCACGCGCAGCCGTGGGTGCCAAGGCCACTGCGCTAACGCCAGGGCCAGGGCGTGCGCGGTCTTCCAATGCTCCGGATGAAAATCTACGCGTGACGGCGCGTAGATCACATCCGGCTTGACCTGATCGAGCAGCGCTAACAGGCGCGGCGTCAACGCCTCGACCGTCCAATCCCACTCTGGCAGCCCCAGCCACAGCCAGGCGCTGACGCCCAGCACAGCCGCGCAGGCCGCGGCTTCCTGCTGGCGGCGAGCAGCCATGGCCTCCGCCGTCAGCCCCAGGGCGCGGGAGCGGCGCCCATCGGTGACGTACACAAGCGTCACCGCATCGCCGGCCGCCAGGTGGCGCAGC
>DAISHS010000181.1:0-8342 GCA_036822415.1 Chloroflexota bacterium | reverse complement strand
TTCCTGCGCTTTGCCGAGGTGCGCTTTACCGCGCAGCGCGCCCGCCTGGCCGGCGCCGAGACCAGCGCCCGCCGCGGCAGTCGCCTGGACGAACCGGCCGCCTATCACGCCGCCGGCGTGCTTTACCTGGCGCCCGCGGCGCGCTTCGACCATCTGCTGACCCTGCCCGAAGCGGCCGACATCGGCGCCAGCGTCAACGCGGCCATGCGCGAGATCGAAAAGCACAACCCGCTGCTGGCCGGCGTGCTGCCCAAGAGCTACAACCTCTTCACCGCCGCGCTGCTCAAGGAACTGCTGCGCAAGGTCGCCGAGATTCCGGCCAGCGTGGACTTCGACGCCTTTGGCCGCATCTACGAATACTTCCTGGGGGAGTTCGCGCGCACGGAGGGACAGAAGGGCGGCGAGTTCTACACGCCCGGCAGCATCGTCAAGCTGCTGACCGAGATCAGCGAACCGTTCCACGGCCGCATCCTCGACCCGGCCTGCGGCTCCGGCGGCATGTTCGTGCAGTCGGCGCGCTTCGTGGCCGAACACCGCCGCAACCCCGCGGCCGAGCTGGCCATCTACGGCGTCGAGAAGACCGACGAAACCGGCCGCCTCTGCCGCCTCAACCTGGCGGTGCACGGGCTGGAAGGCGACATCCGCCACGGCGGCAATGTCAACAGCTACTACGACGATCCGCACCATGCGACCGGCCAGTTCGACTTCGTGCTGGCCAACCCGCCCTTCAACGTCAACGCCGTGGACAAGGAGCGGCTCAAGGAGATGGTCGGGCCGGGGCGACGCTTCCCCTTTGGCCTGCCGCGCAGCGACAACGCCAACTACCTCTGGATTCAGCTCTTCTACTCCAGCCTCAACGTCCGCGGCCGCGCCGGCTTCGTCATGGCCAACTCCGCGGCCGACGCCCGCGCCTCCGAGCAGGAGATTCGCCAGCAGCTGATCGCCAGCGGCGCGGTGGAGGCGATGGTCGCGGTCGGCCCCAACCTGTTCTACACCGTTACCCTGCCCTGCACGCTCTGGTTTTTGGACCGGGGCAAGGCCGCGACGCCGCGGCGCGACCGCGTGCTCTTCATGGACGCCCGCCACATCTACCGCCAGATTGACCGCGCCCACCGTGACTGGACGCCGGCGCAGATCGGCTTCCTGGCCAACCTGGTGCGCCTCCACCGCGGCGAGGCGCTCGACTTCACCCTGGGCGGCGCCGAAGCCGAGGCCAGGATCCGGGAGGTCTTCGGCGCGCCGCCCGTCTACGCCGACATCCCCGGCCTGTGCAAGGCGGCCACGCTGGCGGAGATTGCCGGCCAGGGCTGGTCGCTCAACCCCGGGCGTTACGTCGGCGTGGCGCCGGGCGAGACCGTGAGCGACGAGGACTTCAAGGCGCAGGTGGAAATGCTGAATGAGGAACTGGAAACGCTGAACGCCCAGGCGCGCGAGTTGGAGCAGGTCATCGCCCGCAACGTGGCAGAGATTCTGGAGGGGTGAGGATGGTGGGCGACGGTAGGCACGAATGGCAAACAGCAAAACTCGGTGGTATAGTCGAATTATTTGACTCACAGCGCGTTCCGCTCAACAGTCGCCAACGACAGGCGCGCCAAGGCCAGTATCCGTATTACGGGGCGCAGGGCATCATTGACCACATTGATGGATACATCTTCGACGGGCGTTACATTCTCGTCGCAGAAGATGGCGAAAACCTGAACAGCAAGAAGCTCCCTCTTGCATTATTTGCAGCGGGAAAGTTCTGGGTCAACAATCATGCACACATTCTGCGCGGAATACCCGGCATTGCAGATGATGGATTTCTCCTCGCCTGCCTCAACAACACAGACATCAAGCCGTTCGTTACCGGGGCAGCGCAACCGAAACTCTCACAGGCCAACCTACGGCAAATTGAGATTCCGCTCCCCCCGCTCCCCACCCAACGCCGCATCGCCGGCATCCTGTCGGCCTACGACGAGCTGATCGAGAACAGCCAGCGGCGCATCCGTCTGCTGGAGACGATGGCGCGCAGCCTTTACCGCGAGTGGTTCGTTCACTTCCGCTTCCCCGGCCACGCCGATCATCCCCGCGTCGCGTCGGCGCTGGGGGAGATCCCGGCGGGGTGGGAGGTGAGGCGGCTTGGGGACGTGCTCGATCTGAACTACGGCAAGGGTCTTAAGAAGGAAGATCGCCGCGATGGCCCGTTCCCCGTTTTTGGTTCGAGCGGTATTGTCGGCGCCCATGACACCAGCCTGGTCAAAGGCCCAGGCATCGTTGTCGGTCGGAAGGGAAACGTCGGCAGCGTGTTCTGGTGCGATGGCGACTTCTTCGTGATTGACACTGCCTACTTTGTCACGTCGTCGTTGCCGCTGCGTTTCTTGTTCTACGTCCTGCCAACCCTAAACTTCATCAACAGCGATGCCGCTGTTCCTGGTTTGAGCCGCACTCAGGCCTATTCCCTGGAAATTTTTGTTCCACCAACGGCCCTTCTGGAACGGTTTTGCGCGCTGGCGGATACGTTCGAGCAGCAAGCGTCCACCCTTCAACGCCAAATCCAAAACCTCCGCCAGACACGCGACCTGCTGCTGCCGCGTCTGCTGGCGGGGCAGGTGGAACTGGAGGCAAGCTGAGCCATGCCCAACCTGGCGGTGATCGCATCTCAATTCGTGCAGCAGCCTGCTGCACAACTCAGCAGCATCGTGTTCCGTGGCGAGAAGGGAAGACTTGCATGAGTTCGCCAACGCCCATCTGGCAGCCCCGCTACACGCTCACGCCCGCCATGGCCCGCAGGCTGATGGCGATCGAAGCGGCGCGCACGGCGGTGGCAACGACGCCGCTGCCGCCGGCGCTGGAGGCTGAACTGCGCTATCGCGCGCGCGTGCGCTCTGCGCACTATTCGACGCGCATCGAAGGCAATCGCCTGACGCTCGCTCAGGCCGAGGCGGTGGTTGCCTCGCCCAGGACGCAGTTCCACGGCCGCGAACGCGACGTGCGCGAGGTGCGAAACTACTGGAACGCGCTGCTGCGCATCGAGGAGTGGGCCGCCAGGAAGGCGCCGCTGACCGAAGAGCTGATCCGCCGCATGCACGCGCTGGTCGAAAAGGGGCCACGCGCCCGCCCGACGCCCTATCGCGACGGGCAGAATGTCATCCGCGATGCCAGTTCCAATGCCATCGTCTATCTACCGCCTGAAGCCAGGGATGTGCCCGGACTGATGGCGGCGTTGGTCGCCTGGTGCAATGCCGCCGAGCAGGAAGGGCTTCCGGCGCCGCTGATTGCCGGGTTGGTGCACTACCAGTTTGTGACCATCCATCCGTATTATGACGGCAACGGACGCACCGCTCGTTTGCTGGCGACATTCATTCTCAGTCGGGCAGGCTATGGGTTGAATGGGTTCCTCTCCCTGGAGGAGCATCACGCGCGAGATTTGGAGGCCTATTATCATTCGCTGGCGGTCCATCCGCACCACAACTATTACGAAGGTCGGGCCGAGGCCGACCTGACCCCCTGGCTGGAGTATTTTATCGCCACGGTGGCGGACGTCTTTGCGCTGGTCGGGGAGGAGGCGCTGGCATCCGCCCGCAGAGGGATGCCCGCGGAACCGGAACTCCTGCGCCGGCTCGATCGCCGCGCCCGGCGGGTGTTCGCCCTTTTCTCGAAACAGGATCGCATCACGACGCTGGAAGTGGCGGCTGTCTTGGGCCTCTCGGACCGTATGGCGCGCAATCTGATGCAAGAATGGGTGGCAGCGGGGTGGCTGGTGGTTGTCCAGGCATCCAACCGATCCAGGGCCTATGGGTTAGCGGCAAGTTACCGGCAATTTATCGGCAATTTATCGGCAATGACATCGCGCGAGGAGCCATGACCACGCACCCCAACTCCACAGACCCCCAGCCCGCCAGCCCGCACGACGGCGCGCAATCACGCCCCCGCCCGACCGCCCCGCTGCGGCTGGGCCTCTGCTGCCAGTTCGTACACGAGCCGATCAAGTTCCGGGCGACGACGGCCACCGCGCTGCTGCGCCTGCCCAGGCCGGAGCAGCTGGCGCGGCTGGCCGAACTGTGCCGCGCCAACGCCGAGGCCCTGCTGGCCGCGCTGACCTTCTGCGCCAGCCACGGCATCGGCGCCTTCCGCATCCTCAGCCAGATTCTGCCGGTCAAGACGCACCCCCAGGCGGGCTACGCGCTGGCTGAGCTGCCGGGCGGCGCGGAGATCAGCGCGCGCTTTCGCGCCTGCGGCCAGTTTGCCCGCGCCCACGACCTGCGGCTCTCCTTTCACCCCGATCAGTTCGTGGTGCTCAATTCCCCCAACCCACAAACCCTGGCCAGCGCGCTCGCCGAGCTGGACTACCAGGCCGAGGTCGCCGAATGGGTCGGCGCAGATACGATCAACCTTCACGGCGGCGGCGCCTATGGCGACAAGGCCGCCGCGCTGGCCGTCCTGCGCCGCACCATCGAACGCCTGCCCGATCCGGTGCGCTCCCGCCTGACGCTGGAGAACGACGACAAGATTTACACGCCCGCCGACCTGCTGCCGGTCTGCGCCGACGTCGGCGTGCCGCTGGCGTACGACGTGCATCACCACCGCTGCCTGCCCGATGGCCTGAGCGTGGCCGCGGCCACCGCCCGCGCCCGCCAGACCTGGCCGGCCGAACCGCTCTTCCACATCTCCAGCCCGCTGGCGGGGTGGGACGGCCCCAAGCCAGAGCGGCATCACGATTACCTCAACCCCGCCGATTTCCCCCCGGAGTGGTTCGGTTGGCCGCTCACCGTCGAAGTCGAAGCCAAGGCCAAAGAGTTGGCGCTGGCCAGGCTGATCGCCGATCTGAGTGGGGGAAATTAGGACACAGCCATGACCACCCACCCCTACAGCGAAGACCACCTGGTCGAACAGCCCGCCATCAGGCTCTTGGCCGCGCTCGGCTGGCAGACGGTCTCGGCGCTGGACGAAACCTTCGGCCCCGGCGGCACGCTCGGCCGCGAGACGAAGGGCGAGGTGATCCTGACGTCGCGCCTGGCGGATGCGCTGCGCCGGCTCAACCCCGCGCTGCCGCCGCAGGCCATCGCCGCCGCCCTGGACGAGCTGACCCGCGACCGCGGCGCGATGAGCCTGGTCGCCGCCAACCGCGAGCTTTACCGCCTGCTCAAGGACGGCATCCCCGTCGCCGCGCCCGACCCCGCGGGCGGCGGGCAAAAGATCGAGCGCGTGCGCGTCGTTGACTGGGCGCAGCCGGCGGCCAACGATTTCCTGCTCGTCAGCCAGCTCAGCGTCGTCGGCAGCCTCTACACCTGCCGGCCCGACCTGGTCGGCTTCGTCAACGGCCTGCCCTGGGTCGTCGTCGAGCTGAAAAAGCCCGGCGCGCCCGCGCGCAGCGCCTTCGACGACAACCTCACCCACTACAAACAGCAGATTCCGGCCCTCTTCTGGCCCAACGCGCTGCTCATCGCCTCCAACGGCGTCGAAAGCCGCGTCGGCTCGCTCAGCGCCGACTGGGAACGTTTCGGCGAGTGGAAGCGCATCGCGCGCGAGGACGAGCCGCGCCGCGTCAGCCTGGAAGTGATGCTGCGCGGCGTCTGCGACCCGGCCCGCCTGCTCGACCTGGTGGAGAACTTCACCCTCTTCTCCGAGCACAAGGCCGGCCTGGTCAAAATCCTCGCCCACAACCACCAGGTGCTCGGCGTCAACAACGCCATCGCCGGGCTGCTGGCCGCGCGCGGCCAGGGTCACGGCCGCGGCGGCGTCTTCTGGCAGACGCAGGGCAGCGGCAAGAGCTTTGCCATGGTCTTCTTCGCCCAGAAGGCGCTGCGCACGCTGCCTGGCAATTGGACCTTCGTCGTCGTCAGCGACCGCGCCGAGCTGGACGATCAGATCGCCAAGACCTTCAAGAGCGTCGGCGCGGTCTCCGCCGCCGAGGGGGATCGCTGCCACGCGCTCAGCGGCGCCCACCTGCGCGAGCTGCTGGCCGGCAATCACCGCTACATCTTCACCCTGATCCACAAGTTCCAGACGCCGGAGGCGCTGGCCGACCGCAGCGACATCATCGTGCTGGCCGACGAGGCGCACCGCAGCCAGTACGACACGCTGGCGCTCAACATGCGGGCCGCGCTGCCCCGCGCCACCTTCCTGGCCTTCACCGGCACGCCGCTGATCGCCGGCGAGGAGCGCACGCGCGCGGTCTTCGGCGACTACGTCTCGATTTACGACTTTCAGCAGTCGGTGGCGGACGGCGCCACCGCGCCGCTCTTCTACGAGAACCGCACGCCGGCGTTGCAGCTCGTCAACCCCGACCTCAACGACGACATTTACCGCCTGATCGAGGACGCCGGCCTCGACGAGGCGCAGGAGGCGAAGCTGGAGCAGACGTTGGGGCGGCAGTACCACCTGCTGACGCGCGACGACCGCCTGGAGGCGGTGGCGCAGGACATCGTGCGCCACTTCCTGGGCCGCGGCTTCGTCGGCAAGGCCATGGTCGTCTCCCTTGACAAGGCCACCGCGCTCCGGATGCACGACAAGGTGCAGAAGCACTGGGCCGCCGAAACGGCGCGCGTGCAAACGGCGCTGCGCGAGCTGACCTTCCGGCCGCGCGACAGCCTGACCCTGCTCGAACGCGCGCAACAGCCGGCGCGCCTGGCGGAGCTGCAAGCCCGCCTCGACATCCTGCTCACGACCGACATGGCGCTGATCGTCTCGCCGGGGCAGAACGAGATCGAGCAGATGCGCCGGCTGGGCCTGGAGATCGAGCCGCACCGCCGGCGTATGAACGAATCGCAGCCTGGCCTCGACGAGAAGTTCAAGGACGCGGCCGACCCGCTGCGCCTGGTCTTCGTCTGCGCCATGTGGCTGACCGGCTTCGACGCGCCGAGCTGCTCGACGGTCTACCTCGACAAGCCGATGCGCAACCACACCCTGATGCAGACCATCGCCCGCGCCAACCGCGTCTTTCCGGGCAAGTACAGCGGCCTGATCGTGGATTACGCCAACGTCTTCGCCGCGCTGGAGCAGGCGCTGGCGATCTACGGCGCCGGCGCTGGGGGCGCGCGCCCCGTCCAGGAGAAGCAGCAGCTTGTCGCCGCGCTGCGCGCCGCAGTGGCCGCCGCCGCCGACTTCTGTGCGCAGGCCGGGGTCAACCTGCCCGCGCTGGAGGCGCTGCCCCTCGACAGCATGCAGCGGTTGGAAGCCGTGGATGACGCCGTTGATGCGCTGATCGCGCCGGAGGCGCGGCGCGGCGACTTCTTCGGCCATGCACAGCGGGTCGGTGTGCTCTACCGCGCGATCAAGCCTGACCCGGCCGCGCTGGAGTTTGGCGAGCGCGTCAGCGGCATCGCCGCGCTGGCCGCGGCCATCCGCGCCAGGCTCAACCCCAACCCACCGGACATCGCAACGATCCTGCGGCAGATCGGCGGGCTGCTGGACGCCTCCATCACCGGTCAGACCATCCGCGACGCGGGGCCGCCGGCGCTCGACCTGTCCCAGATCAACGTTGCCGCGCTGGCCGCGCGTTTTCAGGCGACGAAGCACAAGCACACGGAGCTGGAGGCGCTCAAGGCTGCGATCTCCGCCCGGCTGGACGCGCTCGTGCGCTTGAACCACACCCGCGCCGATTTTGCCGGGCAGTTCGAGGCGCTGATCGCCAGCTACAACGCCGGCAGCCGCAGCATCGAGCAGCTGTTCGAGGAGCTGCTCAGTTTGTCGCACAGCCTGGACGAGGAGGCGGCGCGTCACGTGCGCGAGAACCTGAGCGAGGAGGAGCTGGCCATCTTCGACATCCTCACGCGGCCGGCGCCGGCGCTCAGCGCGGGCGAGCGCGCCGAGGTCAAGAAGGTGACGCGGGCGCTGCTGGCGCGGCTCAAGGCGCTGCTGGTGCTCAACTGGCGGCAGAAGGCCGCGGCGCGGGCCGGGGTGCGGATGGCGATCGAGGACCTGCTCGACGCCGGTCTGCCGTCCGTGTACGCCAGGGAGATGTACCAGCAGAAGTGCGCCGCGGTCTTTACGCACGTCTACGAGAGCTACCCCGAGCGCAACGCAGGGATTTATGCCGCCGCGGCCTGAACGACAGGACGGAGTATCGTCAAGCGCGGTCGCCCATCGAAAACAGCGCCAGAAACTGACACGTTTCTGGCGCTGTTTTCATTTTGGCCGGCTTCGTCGGTTGTCCGTTGATAACCGGGAAGTGCGACGGTGTACCCCCGGGGCGACTCGAACGCCCGCACACGGCTCCGGAGGCCGCTGCTCTATCCACTGAGCTACGGGGGCTGGTACACGGCAAGTTTAGCACACGGTGCTACTTTTGGCAAGCAGTCGCAGGTCAGGGCTGCATTTCAAACTGGGGGCAGATCGGGCGACTGCAAGTCGCTGCAACGATT
>DAISHS010000180.1:0-8350 GCA_036822415.1 Chloroflexota bacterium | reverse complement strand
AACGATTGCAAAGTCCACCTGCGTGGACTACACCCCGAAACTGAAATGCACCCTGAATCTCAGGGCGTCGCGCTTACGCGACGCGGGCCGTGCATTTTTGGGCAAATTGGGTTACAATAGAGGCGGCATGGATGCGGCCGGCGGCCGCCGGCGCGCCATGACTGATTCCCGACGCCAGTGGGCGTCGGAATGACTGGAAAATCAAGGAGAAAACAACGATGTTTAGCCAAACGATGCAGGATGCGATCAATCAGCAGATCAACAAGGAACTTTACTCGGCGTACGTCTATCTGTCTATGGCCGCTTACTTCGAGGCGCAGAACCTGCCCGGCGCGGCGCAGTGGATGCGCAAGCAGAGTGGAGAAGAGACCGAGCACGGGATGAAGTTCTTCGAATTTCTGATCGAACGCGGGGCGCGCGTGGCGCTGACCGCCATTGAGCAGCCGGCCACGGACTTTGGCTCGCCGCTGCTGGCGTTCCAGGAGGTCCTGGCCCACGAGCAGAAGGTGACGAAGTCTATCCACGATCTTTACGCCCTGGCCCTGAAAGAAGCTGACTATCCGACGCAGGTGCTGCTGCATTGGTTTATCAACGAGCAGGTTGAAGAAGAGAAAAATGCCAGCAGCGTGGTGGAACAGCTGAAGATCGTGGGCGATTCGCCGGCCGCGCTCTTCATGATTGATCGTCAGCTGGCGGCGCGCGAGTAGGCGACGATTTGCCTCACTCGCAGCCGCGGCCTTGTCCCGCTTGCGCGCGCCCCGGCGCGGCTGCGCTATCCTTTTCCAGGGTAGGCCCGCGACGGCTGCAAAAAGCTGGATTTCTGGCAACGCCAGAAGCCCAGCTTTTTTGTTATCATAGGCGCGCGCCCTCGCGCTCGCGCCATCTTCAATCCGCCTCTGCGCCGAAGTAGCCAAGAGACCAGAAGGCGAGTAGAAAGCCGAGGTAGTTCTCATTGAGAAAGCGCGAGACGAGCAGGAAAAGGAAGAGAAACAGGCCGTAGCGCCAGGCGGCCGCGGCCAGGCTGTTGTCCAGCCATTGCCGCCGCAGCAGCCAGGCCAGGGCCGGCGCGGCGATCAGCAGCTGGGGAATCCAGAACGGCCAGTAGGCGAAGCGGTCGCGCGCCAGGCCCAGGGCCAGGACGAAGTTGCTGGCGCCCCAACCCCAGATTTGATAGGCCTGCGCGGCGGCGCCGTTGGCCCAGCGCCAGACATCGTCTACCAGGGCGTTGAGGTCCCAAACGGCATAAGGCCCGACCAGGAGGGCAAAGGCCAGGGCGGCTGGCAGCAGGCGGCCGCTGACCACACGCAGCTGAGCGCGCCAACCGGCGCCGCGGCCAGGGATGGCCGGCCGCAAGAGCAGCAGGGCGTAGAAGGGCGCCAGGAACCAGGCGGTCGGTTTACTGGCGCACGCCAGGCCGAAGCAGATAGCCGAGAGGGTCAGGGGCGAGAGTCCGCGCGCCGGCCGCGCCGGGTTCATCACAGCCCCGCGCCAGAACCAGAGCGCCAACAGCAGCCAGAAAAGCACGAAGCTGTCATTCTGCCCAAAGAGAACGTCATTGGCCATGATGGGATTGAGCGCCAAGAGGGCGGTCAGCGCCAGGGCCGGCGAGCCAGCGTCGCCGTGGGCGCGGCGCGCCAGGCGCGGCGTCAGCGCCAGCATCAGCAGGTAGAGCAGCAGGTAGGTGAAGCGCTGATCGTACCAGCCCAGCACGGCCTGACTGAGCAAATACCAGGGTGTGGAAAAGACGAATGTCCAGGGCAGATAAGGGTAGTGGTAGAGCGCGCTGCGATATTCATCGAAGCCCCATTCGGCCATCGGGGTTTGGGTGTAGTCAACCTGGTACGGGTTTTGTCCGGCCAGGAAGAACTGGATGGTGGCCTCCGTCTGAATCACGCCGCCATCGTGACTGTAGCTGGCGGGGCCGCTGCCCTGGCGCAGCAGGATCAGCTTGAGCGTGGGCGCCACGACAATCAGCAGGACGATGGCGAGCAGCAAGGTCCATTTCAGGCGCGCAGTCCACGCCGCCGACAGCCGGCCGCGCAGGCCATCAACCAGCAGGTAGAGCGCCAGGGTCACAAAACTGAGCGCGATGAGCAGCAGCGCCACAGGGTCGGCGTAGCGCGCGCCAAAGGCGTTGACCACCGCGGGTGAGAGCAAACGCCCCAACCAGGGCTGCCGCGCCACGTCCTGGAAACGCAGCGGCAGCACAGCGGCGTCGGCCAGGGTGTCAATGCGCACGCGGGCGATCAAAAGCAAGGCCAGAATCAGTGCATCGAAGCTGGGTCGCATCAAAAATAAGCCATTTCTGTCAGATTGAAGCCGGTCGGCCGCGCACGCGCCCGCAGGCTCAGGGTAGATTATAGCAGGGACATGTCTACCTTGTAAATGCATTTCCCTTGTGCTACACTTCCTATAGCCTTTGTCACGGGCGCGCATCGTTCCCGATATTTCTCCCTACGGGCATTCGTTCGTTGGCGCTTTTCTGGGAAAACGCCGTACGCTGGGGGGAGTATGTGGCCGTGTGGCAAGAAAAAAGAGTCGAAGCAGGAGACTTAGATGTTGCAACAACCTTTGGTTGCCACTCCAGACCCACAGACGGCGTCTGCTGCCTGGCAAGATACGATTCAGTGGCGTATTGACGAGATGGTGGAGCGCGTGCAGCGCGGCCAAGAAGACGATGTTTACTATTTTCTGCAGCCCGTGTCCGAATTGGACGGCGCCCATGTCCTGGTGCGCGGCCGCAAGAAACTGATGTTTGCTTCGTACAGCTACTTGGGCTTGCTGAACCACCCCAGGATCAATGAGGCCGCCAAAGCTGCCATTGATCGCTTTGGCACGGGGACGCACGGGGTGCGTATTCTGGCCGGCACCCTGACGCTGCACGAGGAGTTGGAGCAAACGATCGCGCGCTTCAAGGGCACGGACGACGCCATTACCTATTCCAGCGGCTATGCCACCAACCTGGCGACGATTTCCACGCTGGTGGGCCGTAACGACTGGGTTCTCTCCGATAAATGGAACCATGCCAGCATCGTGGACGGCTGCCTGCTGAGCCGCGCTGAGTTTGTACGTTTTCGTCACAATGACATGGATGACCTGACGCGCCAGCTGCGCAAGGCGCCGGCCGGCGTGGGCAAACTGGTGGTGGCCGATGCCGTCTTCAGCATGGATGGCGACATCGTGAACCTGCCCGCGCTGGTGGAGATTTGCCGGCGTCACGGCGCGCGCCTGATGATTGATGAGGCCCACAGCCTGGGCGTCCTGGGCAAAACCGGGCGCGGCATCGAGGAGCACTTCGATATGGCGGGCGCGATTGACATCAAAATGGGCACCCTGAGCAAAACGATCCCTGCCATCGGCGGCTACATCGCAGGCAAGCAGGAAATTATCACCTATCTCAAACATGTCGCACGGGCGTTCGTCTTTTCTGCGGCCTTGCCGCCGCCGGTGGCCGCCGCGGCCAAGGCCGCCTTCGAAGTGCTGGAAGATGAGGCGGTGGAGCGCAGGGCAACCTTGCAGCGCAATGTGGATCATTTCCTGGGTGGGCTGAAGGCGCTTGGGTTCAACACCGGGCGTACCGTGACCCCCATCATCCCGGTCATCGTGGGCACCGATGAGCGCGCCATGCTGATGACCCATCTGCTGCAGGAGGATGGCATTTTTGCCCTGAGTGTGCTGCCCCCGGCCGTGCCCGAAGGCACCAGCCGCATCCGCGCCAATGTGACCGCGGCCCACACGCCGCAGGACATTGATGACGCCCTGGCGGCCTTTGCCCGCGCCGGGCGCGCGCTGCAAATCATCCCTTGAGCGGCCGCGCCATGCTGATGTTTGCTTTTACAGGACAGGTGGCGCTCATCACCGGCGCAGGACGGGGCATTGGCCGCGGCCTGGCGCTGGCGTTTGCGCGCAGCGGCGCCGCCGTCCTGGTCAACGATCTCGACGCCGCAACGGCCGACGCGGTCGCCGCGGAAGTGCAGGCGGCGGGCGGCGACGCGCTGGCCGTCGCGGCCGACGTGCGCGAACGGGCCGCCGTGGACGCGCTGGCGGCTGCGGCGATGGCGCGCTGGGGCCGGGTGGACATCCTGGTCAACAATGCCGGGGTGGAGCCGGTGGCTTCCATCCTGGAAATGACGGAGGCCGACTGGGACGCCGCGTTGGACACCAACCTGAAGGGCACCTTTTTGTGCACGCAGGCGGTGGGGCGCATCATGCAGGCGCAAGGCCGCGGCGCGATCATCAACATCGCCTCCACCGCGGGCAAGGCGCAGCCGCTCTTTTTGCGCTCCGGCTACGCGGCCAGCAAGGCCGGACAGGTTGGCTTTACAAAAGAGGCGGCGCGTGAGTTCGCCGCCTACGGCGTGCGGGTCAACGCGGTCTGTCCTGGGGTGATCATCACACCGATGACCGAACACCTGCGCCACAACGAACAGCAGATGGCCCGCTGGCTGGCGGAAATTCCGGCCCGGCGCCTGGGGGAGGTGGCGGATGTCGTGCCCCTGGTCTTGTTCCTGGCTTCGGACGCCGCCGCTTATATCATTGGTCAGGCCATTCACGTGGATGGCGGCAAGCTGATGGCTTGAGGAACAGGTGAATCGTATGCGATTGTGGGCAGCCACCGCGGACGGCGTGTGGACGTTAGAAGAACATGACGCTGTGTGGACCGTGCGCCACGTGCAGCTGCAGGGCCGCGCCTTTTGGGCCGTGGCCGTCAGCCCCCATCAGGCCGACGTCATCTTTGCCGGCGCCGACGGGCATGGGTTGTTTCGCAGCGTCAATGGCGGCGGCAGCTGGCGCCCCATGAGCCGTGGACTGGAAAGCCCCTACGTTCACAGCCTGGCTTTCGACGCGGCCGACCGCCGCGTGATCTATGCCGCCACCCTGCCGGCCGCGCTTTACCGCAGCGACGATGGCGGCGAGACCTGGGAACCCCTGACAGCCTTCCCCAGCGGGGACGCCGCGCGCCGACCGCCGCAGGTGGTGTGTCATCCGACGCAGGGCGGCCTGGTTTTTGTCATCGGCGCGGACGGGGCGTTGCAGCGCTCGGCCAACCGCGGCCAAACCTGGTCACGCAGCGCCTGGCCGGGCAATCTACACCAGGCGGCGGTCACGCCCGCGCTGATGCTGGCCGCCGGGGATGACGGGCTGTGGCGCAGCGCCGACGACGGCGAGACCTGGACGCTGACCCATGCGCAGGCCGCGTGCGCGGTCAGCGCGTGGCTCACGCCCACGGCTGTCCTGGCCGCGGGCCTGCTGCCAGTCTCAGCGGCCGTCACGACGCTCAGCGGCAGCCACGATGGCGGCCGCACCTGGTTCCCCGCGCCAGGCGCAACGCCGCCAGACTTGCGCCAGATCACGTTGACCCCCACGTTGATCTTGGGCATCGCCAGCACAGGCGAGCTGTGGCTGGCGCCGCAGCAGGGCCTGGACACGGCGCTGGCCTGGGCGCCGCTCAGCGCCGAGCTTCCGCCCGTCTTTGCCAGCGGCTGGCGCGCGTAAAGCGCAAACAAGCGAGGTTTTCTAAGCGAGGTTTTTCAATGGAATGTTATAACTGCGGGCAGCCGGTGCCCGAGGGCAGCGAACGCTGCCCAACCTGTGGGCAGCGCTTTGCGGTGGTCAAAAAGACGCGCCGCAAAGGTCTGCTTGCCAGCCTGGGCTGCGGCAGCCTGCTGCTGATCATCCTCGGCGCCGGGCTGCTTGCGACCAGGGGCCGCTAACCATGGCGCGTGGAAACTGGCGAGCGTTTTTACAGTACGACGAAACCAAAGGCAAACCAAAGATCACCCGCAGCCTGTTTCGCCGCGTGGCCCGTTACGCCCGGCCCTACTGGGTCAGCGCCTCGTTGATGCTGTTGACCATCGCCATCACGTCGGGGTTGGGGTTGATACCGCCCTTGCTTTACCGTGACCTGATTGACAACGCGCTGCCCAATCGCAACCTGGCGCGTTTGAACTGGTTGGCGGTCGGCATGATCGCCATCCCCATCGTCAGCGGGCTGATCAGCGTCTGGCAGCGTTACCTGAGCGCCAGCGTCGGTGAAGGCATCATCTACGACCTGCGCCAGGAGCTTTACACGCACATGCAGCGCCAGTCGCTGCGCTTTTTCACCAACACCAAGACCGGCGAGCTGATGTCGCGCCTCAACAACGATGTGGTCGGCGCGCAGAACGCGGTCACCGGCACGCTGGTCAACATCGTGACCAACGTCATCGGCCTGGTTTCCAGCCTCCTCATCATGATCTCCCTGGAGTGGCGCCTGACCATCCTGGCGCTGGTCATCTTTCCGCTCTTCCTCCTGCCCACGCGGCGCGTCGGCGTCATCTTGCGCGATATTGCGCGGCGGGCGATGGAATACAACGCCAGCATGAACACGCTGATGAACGAGACGCTCAATGTCAACGGCGCCTTGCTGGTCAAGCTGTTTGGCCGCCAGCGTGATGAGGTGCAGCGCTTCGGCCAGATCAACGCCAACGTGCGCACCATTGGCGTGCGCCGGGCGTTGATCGGCCGCTGGTTCTTCCTGGGCCTCGGCATTGTCAGTTCGATCGGCACTGCGCTCGTCTTCTGGTGGGGCGGACGCCTGGTGCTGGCCGGCGCGTTCACCGTCGGCACGATCGTCGCCTTTGTCAATTACCTCGGTCAGCTTTACGGCCCCATCTCGGCCCTGGCCAACGTGCGCGTCGAATTCGAAACGGCCATGGTCAGCTTCGAGCGCGTGTTCGAGTATCTCGATCTGCCGGTGGAAATCGAAGACCGCCCTGGCGCCGTCACGCTGACAGAGGTGCGCGGCGATGTGCGCTTTACGCATGTCTCTTTTGCCTACGGCACGGCCGGCGTCCGGCCGGCCCCGCCGCCGCTCGACAGCAGCGGCGGGGCCGTGACTGACGCGCCCGCGCTCAGCAACGGCGGCGGGGCTGTGCCTGACGCGCCTGCGCTCAGCAGCGGCGGGGCTATCCGTCTCCTGGCGCTGGAGGACATCAGCTTCCAGATCAAGCCAGGCCAGCTCGTGGCCCTGGTTGGGCCATCGGGCGCGGGCAAGACCACCATCACCTACCTGCTGCCGCGCTTGTACGACTGCTCGGCCGGTCAGATTACCCTGGATGGCTATGACCTGCGCGACCTGAGCGGCGCGACGCTGGCCCATGCGATCGGCATGGTCACGCAGGAATCGTACCTGTTCCATGACACGGTGCGCGCCAATTTGCTCTACGCCCAACCGCAAGCCACCCAGGCAGAACTGGAAGCCGCCTGCCGCGCGGCCAACATTCATGAGTTCATCATGAGCCTCAAGGATGGCTACGAGACGATCGTGGGCGAGCGCGGCTACCGCTTCAGCGGCGGCGAGAAGCAGCGCCTGGCCATTGCGCGTGTGCTGCTCAAAAACCCGACCGTGCTCATCCTGGACGAGGCGACCAGCCATCTCGATTCGCACTCCGAGGCCTTGATCCAGGAGGCGCTGCAACCGCTGATGCGTGGACGCACCAGCCTGGTCATTGCCCATCGCCTGAGCACCATCCTGGCTGCGGATCTGATCCTGGTCATGAACCAGGGGCGCCTGGTGGAACAGGGCACCCATCAGGAATTACTGGCGCAGAATGGCCTCTACGCCAGCCTGTACGAAACCCAATTCAGGCAAGAAGACAAAGAAGATAACAGCCCTGGGGTGACGATGTGAATCCTGTCTACACCTCTGCCCGCCTGGGCGCTGCGAACAGTTATGTAAAAAGATGCTTGGAGACCACGATGATGAGGAGATTACGATGAGCGAAGAATCATTGCAGAGCCTGCGCGCCCGCCTGGCGCAGGTGGATGACCTGGAGCGCGCGGCGGCCGTGCTCGAATGGGATCATCAAACCTACATGCCGCCGGCCGCGGACCACGCGCGCGCCGCGCAGCTTGCCACCCTGCACCGCCTGGCGCACGAAATTTTCGTAGCCGAGGAAACGGGCCGTCTGCTGGCCGATCTGCAAAGCAGCGCCGCCGATCTGCCCGCAGACAGCGACGAGGCCCGTCTGCTGCAGGTGACGCAGCGCGACTACGCGTTGGCCGTCAAGATTCCGGCCAGCTTTGTGGCCGAGATGGCCGAAGCCTCCGCCCTGGGACACAACGCCTGGGTGCGGGCCAAGACCGCCGCCGATTTCTCGCTCTTTGCCGCCAACCTGGAGCGCATGTTCGCCCTGGCGCGGCAGCGCGCGGACTACCTGGGCTTCGACGAGCATCCGTACGACGCCCTGCTCGATCTGTACGAGCCAGGGATGAAAACCAGCCAGGTGACGACCATCTTCGGCGAGCTACGCCCACAGATCAGCGGCCTGCTGCGCGCCATCACCGACGCCGGCGTGCCGGTGGATGA
>DAISHS010000179.1:0-8382 GCA_036822415.1 Chloroflexota bacterium | reverse complement strand
ATTGGCCGCAGATCGAGTTCAGCGATGATCGGGAAGGCAACCTGTTCACCGCCACGGTTCACCGAAAAGAGATGGCGGTTTCACCGGAAATCGAATCAGGTTCGGAGGAAAGTTCGGAGAAAAGGGTGGAGAAAAGCATGATAGAGACAAAAAGTTCACTGAAAAGTTCACCGAAAAGTTCACTGAAAAGTTCACTGAAAACTGAGGAGCAGATCATCGTTCTGATTATGCAGGAGCCGACAATCTCGACGGAGCAAATTGGCGTAACATTGGGCATCTCGAAACGCGCCGTCCTCAAACAGGTGCAAAAACTGAAGGCACAAAGTCGCCTGATGCGCATCGGTCCCGACAAAGGCGGCCACTGGGAGGTAATCGAATGATCCTCGCCCACGACAAAGCCAACTCCGCCCTGCGTCTGAACGCGAAGGGCAACGTCGAGCAGCCGTCCTTCGCTCAACTGCAAAGCCTGGGCGCATGAACATCCTTCATCTCTACAAAGATTACTTTCCTATCCTCGGCGGGATGGAAAATCATATCAAGTGGCTGGCCGAAGCGCAGGCTGCCGACGGGCACCAGGTCACGGTCCTCGTGACCAGCCTCGATCGGCGTACCAGCGTGCGCTCGGAAAACGGGGTGCGTGTGATCCGCGCGGCCCGGCTGGCGCATGTGGCCTCCACACCCCTCAGCCTGGCTTTTCCCTGGCTTTTGCGGCGTGAGCAGCCGGCCATCGCCCACCTGCACTTCCCCTATCCCCTGGCCGAGGTGAGCAACTACCTGCTCGGCCGCGCGCAACGCACCGTGATCACCTACCACAGCGATGTCGTGCGCCAGGCCGGTATTTTGCGCTTGTACGATCCGCTGCTGCGCCGGGTGCTGCGCGCGGCCGACCGCTTGATCGCCACCAGCCCTCAGTACGTCCAAAGCTCGCCTTACCTGCGGCCGTTGCAGGCGCGTGTCAGCGTCATCCCGCTGGGGCTGAACCTGGAGCGCTTTCAGCAGCCTGATCCGCAGCAGGTGGCCGCGCTCAAAGCGCGCTTCCCCGGCCCGCTGCTGCTCTTCGTCGGCCGCCTGCGCTACTACAAGGGCGTGCAGTTTCTGCTCAATGCCCTGCCGCAGGCGCCCGGCGCGCGCCTGCTCATCATCGGCAGCGGCCCCATGGCCGCGCCGTGGCAGGCCCTGGCGCACAGTTTGCAGCTCTCTGACCGCGTCCACTTCCTGGGCGACATCAGCGATGCCGAGCTGCCAGCCTACTATGCCGCGGCCGATCTTTTTGTGCTGCCGGCCTGCGCGCGCAGCGAAGCCTTCGGCGTCGTGCAGCTGGAAGCGCTCGCCAGCGGAACCCCCATTTTGAGCACCGAAGTGGGCACCGGCACCTCCTACGTCAACCTGGACGGCGTGACCGGCCGTGTGGTCGCGGCCAGCAGCAGCCCGGCCCTGGCCGCGGCCCTGCATGACCTGCTGTCTGATCCGCTGCGCTTGCAGGCCCTGGGCGCAGCCGCACGGCAGCGGGCCATTGCCGAATTCAGCCTGCCCCTCATGGTGAAGCGCATCGAAACCCTCTATCGGGAATTGCTGGCTACTTGATCTTTTGGACTATGTGAAGTAAGATAGCCCCCTGGTCAAGGCCGTCTTGGCGCCAGGTCAGTTTGTTGTGCACTGACCAAGCGCCTCATTCAACGCCATACCATAGGAAGTCTTAATGCCGTCGAAAATCAGCCGCTTGTGCGAAGCGATTATCGAGGCCGGCTGGCTGGCCGCCCTCATCATCGTACCGGTCTTTTTCAATGTCTATTCCAGCCGTGTCTTCGAGCCTGATAAAATTAGCCTGCTGCGCTCTATCGTCCTGGTCATGATCGGCGCCTGGCTCATCAAATTGATTGATGGCGGCGGCGCGGCCGCTCCCTTGCCAGGCTCTGCCACCCTGACGCCGCGCGGCAATTTATGGCGTCAGATTCGCGAAGTGCCGCTCATCATCCCCACGCTCCTGCTTGTCAGCGCGTACCTCATCAGCACGGCGCTGTCGGTCGCGCCGCGCATCAGCTTTTGGGGCAGCTACCAGCGCATGCAGGGCACTTATTCGACCTTCTCTTACATTGTCATCTTCTTCCTGACCCTGACTCATTTACGCTCGCGTGTGCAGCTCAACCGCCTGCTGCACGCCATGGTCATCGCCTCTCTGCCGGTGGCGCTCTATGGCATTTTGCAGCACTACAATTTGGACTCCTTGCCCTGGGGCGGCGATGTCACACAGCGTGTGGCCGGCAACATGGGCAATGCCATTTTCATCTCGGCCTACCTGATCATTCCCTTTTTCATCACCCTGGAGCGTTTTTTGCGCTCGGCCGGGCGTCTGTTGGCCGAACAAGGCGGGGAGATTGCTGACGCCCTCCTGGTGGGCGCCTATGTGTTCGTGTTGGTGGTGCAAAGCGTTGCTATCATTTTCTCGCAGAGCCGCGGACCGTGGCTGGGGTGGTTTGCTGGCCTCTACATTTTCGTCCTCTTGGGGCTGATTGCCTTGCGCAGCCGCGACAATGCAGGGCGGCGCGGGGCTGGCCTCTTCCGCTGGGCCTGGTTGGGCTGGATCGGTTTGGCCGTGGCCGGCGTGGCTTTTCTCATTACCTTCAACCTGCCCAACTCGCCGCTGGCTGGCCTGCGCGGCGTTCCTTACGTCGGCCGCCTGGGCCAGATCTTTGAAACGGACGAAGGCACCGGCAAGGTGCGCGTCTTGATCTGGGAAGGCGCCAGCCAGATGATTCTCCCCCACGCGCCTGTCGCTTATCCCGACGGCACACCCGATCCGCTGAACGCCTTGCGCCCGCTCTTTGGCTATGGCCCCGAAGCGATGTGGGTGGCTTACAATCCGTTCTATCCGCCTGACCTGGCGCACTATGAAGCGCGCAACGCGTCGCCCGACCGTTCTCACAATGAAACCTTCGATGCGCTCATCATCACCGGCGCCTGGGGTTTCCTGGCTTACGTCATCCTTTTTGGCTCCATTTTTTACTGGACGCTGCGCTGGCTTGGCTGGGTGCGTAATCGCCAGGACGCCGTTCTTTTCCTAACCCTCACCCTGCTCGGCGGCCTGGGCGGCGTGCTCGTCCCCTGGCTGGCCCTGGGCGACCTCCGCTTCCTGGGGGTTGCCATTCCGGCCGGTCTCATCCTCGGTTTCATCGTTTATCTCACCATCAGCGCGTTCCGCAGCACCTTCACGCTGCAAATGGCAGGCAGCCGCGCGCTCCTGCTGCTGGCCATTCTATCGGCCATTGCCGCCCATTTTGTCGAAATTCACTTTGGCATCGCCATTGCTGCCACGCGCACCTACTTCTGGACCTTGACGGCGGTCCTCCTCGTCACCGGCCTGGGATGGCTCGATCTTTCGGATGAGGAACCGCTTGAGGCGGTATCTGCCGCGCCGCCGGCGCCGGCCGCGGCGCAAACATCGCCCGCGCGCCCAACAACCGGCGGGCGCAAGCGGCGTAGCGGCGCTCCCCCCACGCGTGAGTCGGTCGCCGTGCGTCCGTCGCCGCAACGCGCCCATACGACCACCACCTGGGTTGACCACCTCCTGCCCTACGCCTTCCTGGCCGCCATTGTTTTGGTCACGCTCATCTGGGATTACATGGCTAATCAGGGACGTGACACCAACGCCTTCAGCGTCATTTGGAATGCGTTGATGATCAAGAATCGCAACGGCCAGCCTACGGTCAGCCCCGGTATTCTGACGCTGCACCTGTTCGCCTGGGGCGTGGCAGCCATCATTGCCCTGGGCGATGTGGCCGCAAACCAGCGCAAAGCGCCCGCCGGCGCCTGGTGGCTGCGCGGCCTGGCGATCTACAGTGCGGTCGCCTGGGGGCTGTGGTTGATCTTTGGCCTGATTCATGGCGCACGCATTGCGCAAGGCGCGGTTTTGCAGAGCAGCCGCGTCAGCGTCGAACAGCTCAGCGATTACGTGGCCGGCTATATTGTGGACTACTACGTGATTGCCTTCTTGCTGCTGCTGGCGCTGGGCTGGGCCGTGTGGCGTATCAACAGCCGACGCCTGGTCGTCTGGACCGCGCGTGGCCTGGCAACCGGCTTCAGCGCCGCGGTCGTTGGCGTGATTGTGATCGCCATCGTCAGCTCGGTCAATATCGGCCTGGTGCGCGCGGACACCTATTACAAGCAGGGCCAGGCCTATGATGGCGTGGGCCAATGGCAGGGCGCTATCTTCCTCTACCAAAAGGCGCTCGATATTGTGCCCGATGAGGATTACTACTACCTCTTCCTGGGCCGCTCGGCCCTGGAGCAGGCCAAGGTTGTCACCGATGCCGGCGAACGCGAACGCTGGCTCAGCCAGGCGCTCACTGTCCTGACGCGCGCGCAGGCGCTGAACCCGCTCAACACCGATCACACCGCCAACCTGGCGCGTTTCTATCGCTCGCGCGGGGAACTGCAAAGTACCACCGCCGCGCGCGAGAAGGATTGGCAGACCGCGCTCACTTACTATCAGGAGGCGACGCAGCTCAGCCCCAACGCGGCCCATCTGTTCAACGAGAAAGGCCTGGTCTATTTCCTGCTTGCCAACCTGGCGCGCGATGACAAGCAGGAAACAGTCGCCAACGGCTATTTCGATGACGCCCTGACCGCGCTCAATCGCTCGCTGGCCTTAGATCAAATTTACCCACAGACCTACCTCTTCCTGGGAGATGTGTGGCGTTCGCGCGGCGACAACGACAAGGCCATTGCGGCTTACCAGCAGACACTTAAGCTTAGCCCTGGTCAGTCGCAGGCCTGGAGCGCGCTTGGCTACATCTACGCGCAGCAGGGGAAAGTGACCGAGGCCATCAGCGCCAATCAGAAGGTAACGCAGATCTCCCCGACCGACGCCTCCGCCTGGCGCAATCTGGCTATTCTCTACCAGCAGACGAATCAATTCCAGGTGGCGTTGGATGCTGCGCAAGAGGCGCTCAAGTACGCGTCCGACGCCGATAAACCGACTTTGCAGGCCCTGGTGCAACAATTGCAGGCGCAGTTACCTAAATGACACGTGAAATCCTGATCGTTGCCGCCGCCCTGGCCCTGGCCCTGGGCGGTACGCCGGTGGCTCGCCGCCTCGCGCATCAGTTCGGCGTGCTGGATCAGCCGAACGCCCGCAAGGTGCATGTCAAGCCAACGCCCCTGCTCGGCGGCGTGGCGATCTACAGCGCGTTCGTGTTGGCGCTGCTCTTCCTGGGCGATCGTTTCTACGTCAACCAGGTCGTTGGCATCTTTGTGGGCGCGTCGTTCGTCTCTTTCCTGGGTCTGGTGGATGACAGCCGGGGCCTGCATCCGCTGATCAAGCTGGGCGGACAGATCGTTGCCGCGTTGATCCTGGTGCTCTCTGGCGTCTACGCCGATATTTTCCCCGGCAATGGGCTGGACGTTGCCTTGACCGTTCTCTGGGTGGTCGGCATCACCAATGCCATGAACCTCCTGGATAACATGGACGGCCTGTCTGGCGGCCTGGCGGCCATTGCGGCCGCCTTCTTCATGGTGTTGGCTGGCTTGAGCCATCAATACCTGGTGGGCGCGCTGGCCGCCGCGCTTTTGGGCGCGTGCATCGGCTTTTTGCGCTATAATTTCAACCCGGCCAGCATCTTCATGGGCGATAGCGGCAGCCTCTTCCTGGGCTTCGTCCTGGCCGCCACCGCCATCAAGCTGCGTTTCCCCAGCAATGTCGTCCTGGTCACCTGGATGATCCCGGTGTTGGTGTTGGGACTGCCCATCTTCGACACCACGCTGGTCTTCATCTCCCGCCTGCGACGTGGCCTCAACCCCTTGACTACGCCGGGCAAGGATCATATCTCCCACCGCCTGGCGCGGCTGATGGGCGGTTCACGGCGGGAGGCGGTGTTGACCTGCTATCTATTGGCCGGCGCCTTCGGCCTGATCGCCATCTTCCTCACGCAGGCGGCGATCCTCGAAGCCTATGCCGTGGGCCTGACGGTGCTCAGCATCTGCCTCTGGGCGCTTTGGCGCCTGGAACAGACGCCAGTCAGCGACCCGCCGACGCCGTGAGGCGTACCGTTGAATCAATCCGCGCGTGGTGTCTTGAGCGCACCACGCCCGCTTGAGTTTCCGTAAGCAAGCATTTTCAAGGAGAAGTTAGTTCATGCAGATTTATCGTCGTATGCAGGCCACTCTATCGCTGACCCTGGTTGGCGTCCTGTTGGCTGTTCTTTTGGCCGCGTGCAGCGCCACGCCGGCTCCTGGTGTGACCAAAGAAGCGCCTGTCACGCCGGCGATCGCGACGCAGCCCGCGCCGCTGACCCCCGCGCAGCCGCCTGTGGATGGCACCCCCACGGCTGTGCCTGTCCCTTCCAAGCAGTGGACCGAGGCCCCGGCCATGACCATTGACCCCAACAAGCTCTATTTTGCTACCTTCAAGACAGCCAAGGGTGACATCAAGGTTGAACTGTTTGCCAAGTCCGCGCCCAAGACGGTCAACAACTTCATCTTCCTGGCCAAAGAAGGCTTTTACGACAACACCACCTTCCATCGCGTCATCCAGGACTTCATGGCGCAGGGCGGCGACCCCACCGGCACCGGCACCGGCGGCCCTGGTTATCAGTTCGAGGACGAGATTGACGTCTCCAAGCAGTTCGATGAGGCAGGGTATCTGGCCATGGCCAACGCCGGCGCGAACACGAACGGCAGCCAGTTTTTCATCACCACTGCGCCCACCCCGTGGCTGAATGGCGCCCACACGATCTTCGGTAAGGTGGTGGCAGGAATGGATGTGCTCAAGTCGCTCAGCCTGCGCGATCCACAGCAGAATCCCACGACGCCGGGCGACGCCCTGAACACGGTGGAAATCAGCGAAGGCGACACCAGCCTGCTGCCGCCGCCTACCGCCACTCCCACCCCATACCCGCCTGTGATGCAGGATGGACGTCCGCTGGCGAAGCTGGAAGTTGCCAAGCGCGAAAAACTTTACAATGCGCCGCCCGCGCTGCTGATTGATAAAACCAAGAAGTACAGCGCCACGGTCAAGACGACGAAGGGCGACATCGAAGTGACGTTGTTTGCCGACACCGCCCCGCAGAGTGTCAACAGCTTCGTCTTGTTGGCGAAACTGGGCTACTATGATGACTTCCCCATCAACTTCACGCAGCCAGGCGCCTTTGTGCTGAGCGGCTCGCCGGCCGGCCAGCCCTCCAGCGATATCGGCTACTCCCTGCCGTTGGAGCCGTCCACGACCGTCACCCATACCCTGGGCGTCATGGGCCTCTACTACCTGCGTGACAAACAGGGATCGAGCGGCAGCCAGTTCTACTTTGCGCTGGGCGATCTGCCGGAGTTCGACGGCCAGTTCAGCGTCATCGGCAAGATCAGCAAGGGCGTCGAAGTTGCCACTGCGCTGACGATGGAAGACAAGATTACCACGATCGAGATTACTGAGAAGTAACACTACCTGACCGGCCTGGGGAAACGCCCCAGAATTGTTTCCCCAGGCCGGTCTGTGTAACGACAGGTTTGTGCTCAGGCCGCCCGGCTCTATCCCCGTCTTGGCACGGGCGCGCCTGGGCCTTCTGACACGACAGTTCCCAGGTGTTTTCTAAAATCGGGCAAACAACGCGCGCAGGCAGCCTGCCAGCCTGCTGCGCCAGGGGGGCATTATGACAGCCGGGAACCAGCCTGCGCATGACGACGATGCGCCCCAGGCGCCGACCGTGACGCCTCCTCCCGCCTCTTCTCGTCTAAAACGCTGGGCGCCGCGCGTGCTGGCGTTGCTGTCGGCCGTGGCGATCAGCGTTGCTATCTTTGCCCTGCGTGATCGCATCGAGCAGATTGGCGCTTACGGCTACCCCGGCGTTTTTCTGGTCAGTGTGCTTGGCAGCGCCACGATTGTTCTCCCCGCCCCCAGCCTGGCCGTTGTCTTTGCCCTCGGCAGCTCCCTCAATCCGCTCTTTGTGGGCCTGGCGGCCGGGTTGGGCGAGGCGCTAGGTGAGCTGACCGGTTACCTCGCAGGGTACAGCGGCGGCGCCATCATCGAGAACCGTGAACGCTATGCTCAGTTGGAGCGCCTGGAGCGCCGTTATGGCATCTGGGTCGTCTTCGTCCTTTCCGTGATCCCCAATCCGATCTTCGATCTGGCCGGCATCGCTGCCGGCATGTTGAAATTTCCCATCTACCGCTTCTTCCTCGCTTGTTGGGCCGGCAAGACCATCAAGACGATCCTGGTCGCCCTGGCCGGCGCCGGCGCCTGGGGCGCTTTTTCCCAATGGCTGCGCTGAGCGCCAGTCAACATTCAGCGTGCGCTGACTGGAGTCGCCCGATCTGCCCCCAGCCTGAAACGCGCCCGTGCCCGCGGGTGCATTTCAGTTTCGGGGTGTAGTCCACGCAGGTGGACTTTGCAATCGT
>DAISHS010000178.1:0-8383 GCA_036822415.1 Chloroflexota bacterium | reverse complement strand
CGGGGAAGAGCGCGTTCTGCAGCACGATGCGCGTCGCGGCGTCGGCCATGTGCGTAAACTGGTGTTTCAGCGCCACATCCCCGGCCGCATAGATGCGCGGGTTGCTGGTGCGTAGATCGTCGCCCACCGTCACGCCCTGCGCCGTGTAGGCCACGCCGGCCCCCTCCAGCCCGAGGCCTTCGATGTTGGGCGTGCGGCCGACCGAAACCAGGATGGCGTCCACCTCCAGTTGGCCGGACCGACCCTGTTGCCGGTAGTGCAGCGTCTTGCCCGTGTCCGTCAGCGTGACCTGCTGCAAATCGGCGCCGCAGATGAACTGCACGCCGTCGCGGCGCAGCGCCTGCTCGACCACGGTCGCGGCCGCGCGATCCTCCTTGGGCAGAAAATGATGGTCCTTGATGAAGACCGTCACCGCGGCGCCGAAGCGGGCGAAGGTCTGCGCCATCTCCGCGCCGATGGGGCCGCCGCCGATCACCGCCAACCGTCGCGGCAATTCGGTCAGTTGAAAGAGCGTCTCGTTGGTCAGATAACCGGCCTCGGCCAGGCCGGGCAGCGGCAGGGTGCGCGCCCGGCCGCCCGTGGCGATCAACGCCCTGGCGAAGCGCAGCGTCTGCCGCTCCTGGCCGTCGAAAACCTCGACCGTGTCAGGGCCGGTGAAGCGCGCATCGCCCAGGAAGACCTCGACCCCCTCGCGCTGCAGACGGGCCATGGAGTCATCGTGGCTGATGTCGGCGCGCAGGCTCCTCATGCGCGCCATCACCGCGCCGAAATCCACCTGGACGCCGTCGGGCACGGTGACGCCCAGCTCGGCCGCCCGGCGCAGCTCACCGATCACGCGCGCCGAGCGGATGATGCTCTTGGAGGGGACGCAGCCCCAGTTGAGGCAGTCGCCGCCCAGCAGGCGGCGCTCGATCAGGGCCGCTTTGCCGCCCAGGCCGGCCGTGCCGATGGAACCGACCAGCCCCGCCGTCCCCGCGCCGATGACGACCAGGTTGTAGCGGCCGCGATCCGCGCGCGGATTGCGGTGCTGCGGCGGATGGGCGTTGGCCACCAGCCTGCGGTTGTGCTCGTCCATGGGCGGCACGGCCACCGATGAGTGGGCGGCCTGGCCCGTGCTGTTGACTTTGGCGTCGGCGGCGGGTGCTGCGATTGACGACATGATGAATTCTCCCTGATGACAGTTGCGCGGGCCTCTCGGCCCGCAGGATCAGGCGCATCGCCCTTTCCCAACCTGGACGCGCCGAAGCGAGAATTGCTTACCCCCTACGGGTTGTGGGGTCGCGCCGATTGCGTCGCCAGCCGCGCCCGGCTGCGCCGCTGCCAGTTCAACGCGGGGACGGAGTAGCGGGCCTGCTCGCGCACGGCTTTCACCAGCAGGTCGGCCAGCGCGGCGCCACCGAAGAAGTGCGCGTTGTAAGCGCCGTCGCCCAGGAAGCCGTCGCTGCGGTTCAGCAGGTTCACCCGCAGCTTGTTGTTGGGCAGGTGATTCTTGCCGGCCAGCAGGTCGCGAAAGGCGGACGATAACCACTTGAAGCCGCCGAATAGCGCGCGGATCTGCGCCACAGTATGTTCCACATCGGCTTCATCGTCGGGGTTGACCTGTGCGATGAGCGCGTCAATCTGCTCCTGCAGAGCGAAGAACTCACTGAAGCCGCCGCCAGCCAGGCTTAGGCCGCTCAGTTGCGCCAGGTAATCGGCGCGATCTTTGGCGCGCAGGCGCGTCACCGTCAGCTTCAGGTATTCCAGATAGGCGCCCAGCAGCCACAGCACCGCATAGACCTCCCACAGCTTCGGGTGACTCCACGACTTGAACGAGCCGGCCACCAGTTGGTCGTGCATGGCCATGTAGCGCAGGGTCAGCTCTTCCAACGGCCTGAAGGCGGCGGCCGAGTAATCGCCGCTGGCATACGCCTTCAGGATCAGGTCGGCCAGCAGCATCACGCTCATGTGCGTGACGTACAGGCCTTTGGAGTAGAGCGGATCAATGAAGCCGACCGCATGCGCCAACAGGGCGAAGCGGTCGCCGACGACGTGCTGCGCCGAGTATTGCAGCCGGTCGGTGCGCGTCCAGGCGCGCACGGCGCGCGCGCCGGCGAACTGGCGCTGGATGTCGGGAAACTGGCTGATGAACTCGTGGAATTCCTGCTCAGGGGTCAGGTCGGCGCGCACGGGATAGAGGCGCGGGTCGAGCTGCAGGCCGACGCTGCACAGCGGGTTGGTAGCACGGGGGTGGTTGTTGAACGGGATCACCCACAGCCAGCCGCCGCGGAAGACGTGGTGCAGCGTGCCTTCGGACAGGCGATAGGGGTGGCCGTAGGCTTGCCGCGATCCAGCGACGTTGTTGTAGCACGGCACGTCCACCATGTGGGTGAAGATGGTGCGCGTGTGCGCCTGCAGATCGCGATGTCGCCAGCCCAGCTTGTTGGCCAACAGCGAGCGCATGCCGGTGGCGTCCACCAGGTACGCGGCCCGGTAGACCTGATCCTTGTCCGTGACCACCTCCACGCCGTCCTTGCGCACCACGATGTCCTTGACGGGCGTGCTTTGCAACACCGTGGCGCCGTAGGAAATGGCGATGGAGGTGAGCAGGAAGTCCGAATCCTGCCGGTAGATGTGGATCTCGTGGCCGTAGGGCTGCTTGGGGATCACCGCCTGCAAGCTCTGGCGCACATCCTGCGGCTGCCCCGGCGCGTGGTACAGGAAGCTGAAGTGGCGTTTGACGCCGTGCTGTGTGCCGATGAAGTTGACGTAGTTCTCCGAGCTGTAGTAGGCCAGCTCCGGCACGTCGTAGAACTCGGCCAGGGCGCGCATGATTTCTGAGGTCTCCAGGATCATGGACTCGCCGATGGCGAACTTGGGATGCACGCCGGCCTCGAAGACGATCACCTTGAGCCGCTGCCGGGCCAGCACCGCGGCCAGGGTCGAGCCGCCGATGCCGCTGCCGATGATGGCAATGTCGTACCTGATCTTTTCTGTTTCCATATCATCCATTCGGTGTATGAGATCCTGCTGCGTCCTGCATCAACTTCGCCGCCAGCGCGGTCCAGCCGGTCTGGTGACTGGCGCCGACGCCGGCGCCGGTGTCGCCGTGAAAATACTCGTAAAAGAGCACGTGGTCGCGCCAATGTGGATCGTCCTGGAAGAGCGACTCGTCGCCAAAGACTGGCCGCCGGCCGCCGGTGGCCTCATCCCCCAGGAAGATACGCGCCAGGCGGCGGCACAGCTCGTCGGCGGCCGCGTCCAGCGTGACCTGTTGGCCTGAGCCGGCCGGCAGCTCGACCATGAGCGCGTCGCCGTAGTGGTGGCCGTGCTTGCGCAGCGCCTCGATCATCAGGTAGTTCAGCGGGAACCAGATCGGCCCCCGCCAGTTGGAGTTGCCGCCGAACAGGCCGGAGTTCGACTCGGCCGGCTGGTAGTCCAGGCGGTAGGTCTGGTCGTTCAGGCGCAATTCGTAGGGGTGTGCGGCGTAATGCCGCGACAGCGCGCGCAGGCCGTAATCGGACAGGAACTCGGCCGGGTCGAAGACCCGCGCCAGGATGCGCGCCAGCTTGTCGCGGCTCAGGATGGACAACTGAGTGTGTCCTGCTGCGCCCTGCTCGGTCAGCGGGGCGATGTTGGCGGTCAGGCCCGGCCGGTACGTGAGGAACCATTCCAGCCGCCGACGGAAGTGCGGCAGCCGCGCCAGCAGCTCCGCATCCAGCGTCTCCACTGCGAACAACGGCAGCAGGCCAACGAAGGAACGCACCTTGACCGGCACGAAGCGGCCGTCGGGCAGGTGCAGCACGTTGTAGAAGAAGCCGTCCGCCGCGTCCCACAGGCTGACGCCGGCGTCGCCCATGTGGTAGAAGGCGTTGGCGATGTAGATGAAGTGCTCGAAGAACTTGGTGGCCACGTCTTCGTAGGCCGGCCTGGTGCGCGCCAGCTCCAGGGCGATGGCCAGCATGTTCAGGCTGTAGAGCGCCATCCAGGCGGTGCCGTCCGCCTGCTCGATGTGGCCTCCCGTGGGCAGGGGCGCGCTGCGGTCGAAGAGGCTGATGTTGTCCAGGCCCAGGAAGCCGCCCTGAAAGACGTTGTGGCCATCGGCGTCCACCCGGTTGACCCACCAGGTGAAGTTGAGCAGCAGCTTGTGGAACACTTTTTCCAGGAACGCCGTGTCGCCCTGGCCGGCCTGCGCCTGCTCGATGCGATAGACCTGCAGGGCGGCCCAGGCGTGCACCGGCGGATTCACGTCGCTGAACTTCCACTCGTAGCCGGGGATCTGGCCGTTGGGGTGCATATACCACTCGCGCAGCAGCAGGATGAGCTGGCGCTTGGCCCATTCGGGGTCAAGCATGGCGATGGGCACGGCGTGGAACGCCAGGTCCCAGGCCGCAAACCACGGATACTCCCACTTATCGGGCATCGAGAGCACGTCCAGGGCATAGAGGTGCCGCCATTCGGCGTTGCGGCCGCCGCGCCGTTCGGCCGGCGGCTGGGGCTGGCCGGGGTCGCCGTCCAGCCAGCGGGCCACGCTGTAGTGGTAGAACTGCTTGCTCCAGGTGATGCCGGCCAGCGCCTGACGCTGCACCAGGCGCTCATCGGCGCTGAGGTGGGGGCCGGCGATGGCCGCGTAGAACTCGTCCGCCTCGGCGATGCGCTGGCTGAAGACCGCTGCGAAATCGGCGAAGGGCGCCTCGGCCGGCCGGTCGCTGAAGCGCACCTGCACGGTGAACGACTCGCCCGGCGGGACCACGGCCTGGAAGTGCGCCGCGACCTTGCTGCCGACCTGCGCCGGGTTGACCGCGTCGGCCCGGCCATGCACCACGGCCTCGTGGATGCCATCCTTGACGAACGGCGACCGGTTCGGCGCGCCGAACAGCCGCGCGACGTTGGTCTCATTTTCGGTGAACAGCAGGGGCGCGGCCTCCACGCCCGCCCCATCGCCGGCCACATACCACCAGCGCTCGCCCAAGTGGGGATCCACAGCCCGCACGGCGTCCCCGGTGACCGCGCGCAGCGCCGGCCGCGCCTTGTCCGTCCGCCACGACCAGGTGTTGCGGAACCAGAGGTGGGGCAGGATGTGAATCGGCGCCGGGTCTGGCCCGCGGTTGACCGCGGTGATGCGGCACAGGATGTCCTCCTGATCCGCCTTGGCGTACTCGATGAAGACGTCGAAGTAGCGGCCCTGTGCAAACTCCTCCCGCAGCGCGTCTACCAGCTCGAACTCCGGGTCGCCCTTGCCGCGGCGCCGGTTCTCATCCACCAGCCGGCCGTAGGGGTACTCGACCTGCGGGTACTTGTAGAGCATCTTTTGATAGCTGTGGGTCGGCGCGCCGTCCAGGTAGAAGTAATACTCCTTGACGTCCTCGCCGTGATTGCCCTCGTTGCCGGTGACGCCGAACAGCCGCTCCTTGAGGATGGGGTCGCGCTCATTCCACAGCGCCACGGCCAGGCAGAGGTTCTGAAAACGATTGCTGAAGCCGCCCAGGCCGTCCTCGTTCCAGCGGTAGGCGCGGCTGCGGGCGTGGTCGTGCGGGAGGTACTCCCAGGCCGCGCCGTCCGGGCTGTAATCCTCGCGCACCGTGCCCCAGGCGCGCTCGCTGAGGTACGGGCCCCAGTGCTTCCAGTCGGCGCGGCGGGCCGCGGAGTCGGCCAGACGTCGGTGCTCGGCGGTTCCTGGTTCGCTAGTCGGGTTGGGCATCGGTTTTCCTCCTTACAGCAAGCGCGCGATATCGCTGGCGGCAAAGATCGGCCCGACGGTCAGGTTCAACGCCGGCCCGGCATAGAGTCCCGGCGGCACGCTGATGTCGGCCAGGTAGAGCTCGCCCACCTGCGCGGCGACGCCGGGCGTTCTCAGCCCCGCTTTGGGCAGGGCCAGGGTCATGGTGGCCGTGGCCCGCATGGCCGGCTCGAAGACGGCGCCGGTGGTCGTATCCACGCCGGAGGGCGCATCCAGGGCCAGGATCGGCGCGCCGGCCGCGTTGGCCCAGCGGATCAGGTCGGCGGCGGCGCCGCGCGGCGCGCCCCGCAGGCTGTAGCCGATGACGCCATCAAGCACCAGGTCGGGCTGCTCGACTCGGCTGATGTCTTCTGCCCGGCCAACCGGCAAGCCCATGCGCCGCAGGATGTCCAGCTGCTCGCCCGGCACGCGAGCGAAGTCGGCGTCCGGCCGAGTGACGAAGACCTGCACCTGGGCGCCGTCGTTGTGCAGCCGCCGGGCGGCCACCAACGCGCCGCCGCCGTTGCCGCCGGTCCCCGCCAATACGACCACGCGCTTGCCGCGCGGGTCGCCGCCCAGGAAGCGCGCCCGCGCCAGGTGCGCCAGGTTGCGGCCGGCGTTCTCCATCATGCGCGCCAGATCAATGCGGTAATCCTCCATCATGGCGCGGTCGACTTCGATCATTTGTTCAGTGGTCAGCCAAGGCACGGCCTCGGTCAGAAAAGGGATATCCATGCGTCACTCCGACGACCAGGCCGTGCGAAAATCGGGATAGAGGGTCAACCCGCCGTCCACGTAAAGGGTCTGGCCGGTGATGTAGGCCGCCTCGTCGGAGGCCAGGAACGCGGTCACCGCGGCCATCTCCTCCGCCGTGCCGGCGCGGGCCATGGGGATGTGCCGGAGCACTTCGGCCGCCTTGTCGGGGTCATCCACCCAGGCGCGGTTGATAGGCGTGATGGTGGCGCCTGGCCCGATGGCGTTGACTCGAATGTCGCGGTTGGCGTACTCCAGCGCCAGCGTGCGGGTCAGGTTCTGCATGCCGCCCTTGCTGACCGAATAGCCCAGGAAGCGCGGCTTGGGGATGATCTGATGCACGCTGGAAACATTGATGATGACGCCCGGCTTGCCCGCGGCCAGGAAATGGCGGATGGCCGCCTGCGCCGCCACGAAGGCCCCGCGCAGGTTCACGGCCAGCACGCGGTCGAACTGTTCCACCGAGAGCGCGTCCGAATCCGCGGCGGTCTGGATGCCGGCGTTGTTGACCAGCACGTCCAGGCCGCCAAGCCTGTCCACGACCTCCTGCACCATGGCGACGACCTCAGCCTCTTTGGACACGTCGGCGCGCACCAGGATGTGGTTGACGCCATGCGCGGTCACCTCATGGATGCACTGCTCCAGCGCCTGGTGGACGAGCGCGTCCGTCTCGGCTGCGTCGCCGGAATCGGTTCGATAGTTGATCGCCACGTGCGCGCCTTCGGCGGCGAAACGTACGGCGATGGCCTGGCCGATGCCCGACGTACCGCCGGTGACCAAAACTCGCTTGCCTGTGAGACCGGTGAACATAGAACCTCCGCGTAACTCTGTTGTTCAGACGCGCTTCGCCGGAAGATTCTTACCCCATCTGCGCCAATACGTCTCGATCGCGACGGCCAAACGGATCAAAGTCGGCTTGACGTTTGTAAACATTCTGCCTATCATTAGCCCATGATCTTTGACGTTGTTGATGATCGCTGAGTCGAGGTTATCATGATCCAGAATCGTTTACCGGCCATCCATCCGGGCGAGTTCCTGCTCGAGACGCTGAACGAGTTGGGCATTTCTCAAGCGCAATTTGCCCGCGCCATTGGCGTGTCGCCCATGCGCATTTCACACGTGGTCAAAGGCACGCGCCCGGTCACGGCCGACCTGGCCCTGTTGTTCGGGCGCGCTTTGCGCCAATCACCCCATTACTGGCTCAACCTGCAGGCGGCCTACGACCTGAAAAGAGTTGAGACGGCCATCGGCGCGCAGTTGGAGGCCGTCGGCGTCTTGGCGCCGGCTTGAATAGGACAGGTCATTATTCTGTCCGTCCGATGCCTTGACGTTTCACTCCCGGCTGGTCTGGCCCACCCGGCAGCAGCCACAGCCGCTCCGCGGGGAAGTGCAAGCACACGGGATCTCCCTCCTCGAAGCGGCCGCCCTCCATGGCATCCGTGACGACCTCGAATCGCCAGTCCACGACCTCGATCTTGAGTCGGGTGTGCGTGCCGGCGTAGGCGCGGCGCGCGACCGTTCCCGCAATGCTGTTTTCACCCGGCGCTTCGGCGCCCGTACATAGCCGCACATTCTCCGGCCGAATGGTCAGCGTGACCGGGCCGTCGGGCTGGCTGGCCGCAGCCAGGCAAAAGTTGCCCAGCGGTGTGTGCACCGTCGAGCCGGCGCGCACGCCCGGCAGGAAGTTGACGCCGCCAAAGAAGCGCGCCACGGTCGCGCTGGCCGGGCGCTCGTAAAACGCCCGCGGCTCGCCCACCTGCTGCAACACCCCGTCGAGCAGCAGCGCCACGCGGTCGGCCAGTAACGCCGCCTCCTCCTGGTCGTGGGTCACGAAGACGGTCGTGAGGCCGCTCCCGCGCTGCAAATCCAGGATCAGCTCCCGCATCTCCTCGCGCAGGTGCGCGTCGAGATTGGAAAGCGGCTCGTCCAGCA
>DAISHS010000177.1:0-8470 GCA_036822415.1 Chloroflexota bacterium | reverse complement strand
CTACCACAGCGCAGCCACCGCCTCGGGCAAATCGAGCGCAGCCAGTTTTTCAGGCAGCGGCTTGCCAGTTTCCCAATCCCAACCGCGCGCCTGGTAGTAAAGCGGCAGCATCATCTCGAGATCGAGGCTGTTGCCCTCGGTGTTGCTCTTGACCAGCGGCACGCGCAAGAGCTTGGGCAGGGTGTCATCGGCCCGCGTCGCGCCCAGGCGGCAGTTGAGCGCGCGCTTGAGGTTGGTGATGCGCTCGCCGGTGCGCGCGATCCAATCGTAGTCCGCCTCGATTCCGGCGATGGTGTGCAGCAGGCTGACCAGGTTGTCAATTTGGGGGTCTTCGAAATGGCAGATAATGGCGCTGTTGGTGAAGCTGCGAAAATCCATCGTGCGGGCAGCCATCACGGCCTGCGCCTCGCTCTGCTCGAAGCGATCGAGCAAGTCCAGGCCCAGCTCTGGAATGATGCGCCCGCGCCCCACTTCGTAGCAATCGCCCGACATGTGGTCGGCGCCGCGGTTGCCGGTGGCGTAGACCAGCCCTTGCCCCATGAACGCACGCGGATCATGGAAGGGCGCTTCCAGGTTCTTGACCTGGACGGCCAGTTCCGGCACGCCAAAGTGCGTGGCGAGGGCCAGGGCGCCCTCGGCGGCGATGTCCCCGATGCCTTCGCGCGCCGCGATCATGCGGGTCAGGCGCAGCGCTGGCTCCGGATCGCCCCAGGGCAATTCCATGCCGATTTGCTGCGCGCTGATGATCCCTTCATTGTAAAGGTAATAGAGCAGCCCGATGGTGTTGGCCGTGGAGATGGTGTCCATGCCGACCAGGTTGCAGATGTGGCCGGCCATGCCGGCCGCCTGCATGTCGGTTGCGTCCAGGTTGGTGGTGAAACCGGCGACCGTTTCATATTCCGGCCCGTCCACCAGCGGCTCCTGGTATTTATCGAGGTGCACTTCACGGTTGCAGGCGATGGGGCAGCGGAAGCAGGCCAGGTGACGAGTGAGCATGGTTTCGGCCATGACGCTCATGTTGACGTTTTCTTCCAGGTGCGCCGCCTCGCCGGCCGTGTAGTAGCGCCGCGGCACGTCGCCGTACATGAAACCGGCATCCAGGCTCAGCACCGTGCCGCCCACGCGCAGCGCCTGCGTGAAGAGATCTTCGATGACGAAGTTCATCGTACGCCGCAGCGTCTCTTTGAACTCTTTGGGATCGGCCAGGGGAATCTCCGCGCGGCCGTAGGCGACGATGGCCTTGAGCTTTTTACTCCCCATGACCGCGCCCAACCCCGTGCGCGCCGCGCAGCGGCCATGGTCATTCATGACGGCCGCGAATTTGACCAGGCGTTCTCCGGCCGGCCCGATGCAGGCCACGCGCGCCTTGGGCTGATTGATCTCAGCCTTGACCCGTTCTTGCACGACGTAACTGTCGAGGCCCCACAGGGACGCGGCGTCATGGAGCTGGGCTTCGCCGTTGATGATGCTGAGGTAAACCGGCGTCTGCGCCTGGCCTGTGATGATGATGCCGTCGAAGCCGGCCTGGCGCATGGCCGGGCCAAAAAAGCCGCCGCTGTTGCCCTCGCCGGTCAGCCGGGTGGCCGGTGAACGCGTCACCACGCTGAAACGGCCGGCGGCCGGGGTCGTCGTTCCCACGAAGGGGCCGGTCATGAAGATCAGCGGATTGTCCGGGCCTAAGGGGTCGGTAGCGGCCGTGACAAAATCCCACAGATAGCGCGCGCCCAGACCGCTGCCGCCTAAGAAGCGGCGCGCGTAATCTTGGTTGAGCGGCTCAACCCACGTGCGCTGCTGAGTCAAATCAACACGCAGAATCTGGCCCAGATAGCCAGGGAGGGTGGTCATACGAGTCTCCTCGTTTTTCCGCAGGCGCTGCCTGCGGAGCTTGGCCGGCAGCGGCTTTCTAACCCGCGCAGGTCATCCCGTCCCACGGCCTGGCGCTGATGACCAGGGCCAGGCCGCGGGGGTTTGCTGCGCCGACGCGCTCAAAAGTCAATCGGCGTTCCGTCGAAGGTGTAGCGCAGGAGTTTGACGGTATCGGCCTGATTGGGCACACGGGAGGACATCGTCACCGAGGTGTCGCCCTCCACCAGCAGCACCATACGGCTGATTTCGCTCTCGTAGGCTGCCGGATCAATGCCCAGGGCGCGGCCCGACAGGGGCAGGCCAATTTGACGCTCCAGGTCCCGGATGGCGGCGACCAGGCTGGCCGCGCTCTCCGCCTCATCGGCGGCGGGCAGGCCCAGGAAGCGCGCAATATCCCCGTAGCGGGTGGGGTCGCTGCCGCGTACGCAGTATTCGATGGTGTAGGGCAGGTACATGCCCACGCTGCGACCGTGGGGGATGTGGAAACTGGCGCCCAGGGTGTGACCCAGGGAATGGGCCAGGGCGGCCTGCGCATTGCCGAACGCCATGCCGGCGATCGTCGCCGCGTTGTGCATGCGCTCACGCGCCTCCATGTCTTTGGCCCCCTGGTTGACCGCCGCCGGCAGGTAGTTGAACACCAGCTGAATCGCCTTCAGCGCCAGGCCGTCGGAGAAATCGTTGTGCCAGGAACTGGTGTACGCCTCGATGGCATGGGTCAGCACGTCAATGCCGGTGTCCGCGGTGACGCGCGCGGGCAGGTTGGCTGTCAGCGCGGGGTCCACGATGGCGAGGTCCGGCAAAATCTCGCGCGAGGCCAGGCCGAGCTTGCGCCGTTCTTCGGTATCGGTCAGCACCGTGGCCCAAGTGGCCTCGGAGCCGGTGCCGCTCGTGGTGGGAATGGCGATCAAACGCGCCTTGCTGCGCAGGCCGATCGGGACGATCGGGTTGATCGCAGCCGGTTCGATGTCTGGGTATTCGTACAGGATCCACATCGCTTTGGCCGCATCCATGGCGCTGCCGCCGCCCAGGCCGATGATCCAGTCTGGCTCGAACTCAAGCATGGCGGCCGCGCCCTTGCGCACGGTCTGCAGCGAAGGCTCCGGCTCCACGTCGGAAAAGACGGCCGCCGGAATGCCGGCGTCCTTCAATTGGGCAATGACGAGCTCGGGGTAGCCCAGTTTGGCCAGGATGGCATCGGTCACGATGAACGCGCGCTGGCCCTGCAACTGGCCGAGGTAACTAAGGGCCTCCTCGCCATAAACGATCTCAGGCGCTTTGAAAAACCACATAACCGCCTCCTACATGCTGCGCGTAATGGCCAGGTTGGCGAGACGCTGTCGCCTCTCGCCCGGCCCGCGTTATTTACACCTCGTCGGGGTACTGCGTGGGGATGAACGTGGTGCAGCGCACCAGCTCATTCGCGGCTTTGACCGACTTCATGATCTTGAGCATGTTGCCCTGCAGTTTCAGCTTGCGCGTGACCAGGGCCTGAATCGGATCTACCTTGCGGCCGATGACCTGTTTCCAGGAGCTTAGCGGCGCGGCAATGACAAACTCTGGCGTCTTCATCGTGCGGTCTGCCACCATCCCGGCCTCGCGGCATTTGCCGTGCCACAGGTCGAGGTACATCACTTCTTCCTGGGCAACGCCCTGGCCGGCATCCACCACAAAATAGAAGTCGCCTTCCCACGTCGCCGCGGCCTCTGCGTAGTCCTGACTCTTATTCAGTTCCACCTGCAACTGCTTGGCCCATTCTTCGCTTGGAAACGGAAGTTTCATCACTCGATACTCCTTTATATGCTTAAGTAGACGCAGCCTATAATGACGCGCTGCGATATAAACATTGTAACATGCTTTCAGCCTGCTGACAAAGCCAGAAGGGGAGGCGTTATTGATTTAGGATGGGCGCCGCCGCGCGCTTCCTGGCTACGAATGATACGCCGCCGTTCCGCTCTTGCAACAAAAAACCGGCGCCCTGGTGGACGCCGGTTGCAGGTGGGCGAGAAGGGGCTCGAACCCCTGACCTCACGGATGTGAACCGTGCGCTCTAACCGACTGAGCTACTCGCCCCTGACGCTTGCGAGTATACCATCAATCCAGGCTCACGGCAAATTTTACGCTTGTGACCGCCTGCGCATGGCGACAGTCCAAGTGATGCGTGTACGCTTTCAGCGCATGGCGCAAAAGAATGAATTGACAGCGCGCTGGCTGACAGGTATAATGAGACTGCTTGCACCCCAACGATCACATTTGATTCCGTAGCGATCAAGCCGTGGTTGCGCCTTGCAACGTCTGTGCCCAAGCGTAAACTGACTTTCTGTGTAACTCAGCCTTACAGGGCTGGATGCTCATAACGCGAAAGGAGCGATTCAATGCCGGAAAAAGATGCTGCAGTTATTGCAGCCGTCGCCAAGGGCCTCGAAGGGGTTATCGCCGCCGCGACTTCCATTAGTTCTATTGACGGAACCGCCGGCCGTTTGACCTATCGTGGTATTCCTATCGAAGAATTGGCCGCGAACTCGTTTTACGAGGAAGTCGCCTACTTTTTGTGGAATGGCCAGTTGCCTACGCAGGCCCAGCTGGAACAATTCATGACTGATCTGGCTTCCACGCGTACGCTTCCCGACAATATCGTGGCCGCGCTCAGGCTCTTTCCCGCCGCTTCCTCTGGCATGGATATGCTGCGCACGATGGTCTCGCTCCTTTCCGTGAGCGATCCAGAAGAAGAAGATAATTCCCAGGCTGCCAACCGACGTAAGGCGCTGCGCCTGATGGGCTTCATCCCTTCTATTATTGCTGGCTTCCACCGCGTGCGCAATGGCCTGGACATCATCCCGCCCGATTCAACCCTGGGCCATGCGGCGAACTTCCTCTACATGCTAACCGGCGAAAAACCCGATCCGGTCAAAGTCAAGGGCATTGATCTCTACCTGGTCCTGCTGGCTGACCACGGTCTGAACGCCTCCACCTTCACGGCCCGTGTCATTGCTGGCACCGAAGCCGACATGTACGCCGCGGTTACGGGCGCGCTCGGCGCGCTCAAAGGCCCGCTGCACGGCGGCGCCAACCAGGGCGTGATGGACATGCTCAGCGATGTGGGCAGCCTCGACAACGTGGATGCCTGGTTTGACGCCACCATGTCGGGCCATCGGCGCATCATGGGCATCGGCCACCGCGTCTATCGGACTGAAGACCCGCGCGCCCGCGTGCTGCGCCGCGTTTCCGATCAGATGGGTTATGCGGTGGGCGAGCACGATCTGCACGAGATGGCGCTGCGCATCGAGCAGCGCGCCCTGGCGCATCCGCACTTCGTGGAACGCAAACTGGCGCCCAATGTGGACTACTACTCCGCCACGGTGCTCTATTACGCCGGCATCCCGCTCGACCTTTTCACGACCATCTTCGCCATGAGTCGTATCGTCGGCTGGACCGCGCACCTGATCGAGCAGTATTCGGACAATCGGTTGATTCGCCCGCGCGCCCAGTACATCGGCCCCGATTATCAGCCGTACATCCCTCTGGCCGAGCGTACGCCTGAAAAATTGGCCGAAGTGGCCCAGTCCCTGCAGATGGCAAGCAGCCAGTCGTAAGCCGCGGCCCTGAGATCTGCTCTCAGCGCCTCGTTCAAAGTCCCACTGGCCTGCCAGCGGGACTTTATTTCTTACTGAGGATCGAATAAACGATGAGTTTTCTCTCTAAATTGTTTGGCGGCAAGAACGCCCAACCCCCTGCGCAGAAACCTGCCGCGACGACTGTGGCCGCGACGACGCCGTCTGCGACAGGACTGCCCGGCAGCATCGTCTCGCCGACCGGCAAAACGCCGGCCCTGCGCATCGAGATTGACCGGCGCTGCTGCACGGCCATGGGCGATTGTATGCGCGCCGCGCCCGGCGTCTTCGAGATTGACGAGCATGGCTTGGCTATCGTGGTTGATGCGGCGGCGGCCGACCGCGAGCGCATCATCCTGGCGGCTGAGAATTGCCCCACGCAGGCTATCCGCCTGTACGAGCTGCAAGGCCAGCGCGTTTATCCTGATTGGATGGACAGCGTTGGCGGGGGCGGGGGCGGCGGCGCCGCCGTGGGCTAGACAAACGCTCGTTAGCAATCATTTCCACAGGGCGGCAAAACCGAGGATGGCGACGATTACCCATATCAATGTTTCGGCCGGGGGTGTGCCCAAGCGGCCGCAGCCGGCCGGTCGCATCACCTACCAGGGACTGGAAGGCGACCGCCAGCGTGACCTGGTTCATCACGGCGGGCCAGACCGCGCCATCTGCCTCTTTTCTCTCGATCTGATCGAGGCGCTGCAAAGCGAAGGCCATCCGATCTTCGCCGGCGCGGCCGGTGAAAATATCACGCTGCGCGGGCTGGCTTGGGCCGCGCTGCACAGTGGACAACACCTGCGCCTGGGCGCGCAGGTTGTGCTCGAACTAACCGATTTTGCCAGCCCCTGTAGCAATCTCACTGGCTATTTTACGGGCGGCGAGGTCAAACGTATTTCGGCTCGGCTTTACCCTGGCTGGGCGCGCTTCTACGCACGCGTGCGGCAGGAGGGCCTTGTACAGGTCAACGACCCGGTGATCCTGTTGCCGGCCTGAGTTCATAGGAGGAAGCGTCATGGATTGTGATGTGTTGGTCATTGGCGCCGGCATGACCGGCTTGATGGCAGGGCTGCGCCTTCAGGCGTTGGGTCAGCGCGTGCGCCTGCTGGAAAAGGGGCGCAGCGTGGGCGGGCGCATGGCGACGCGACGCATCGGCCCTGGCTTCGCCGATCACGGCGCGCAATTTATCACCGCCCATTCCCCTGCCTTCAACGATTTGCTGGCGCGTTGGGAGCAAGCGGGCCTGATTTACCCGTGGGCGGCTGGCTTTGCCCAGGGCAGCCTGCGCCCCAGCCCTGATACCACGTTCTACCCGCGCTATGCGGCGCGCCAGGGCATGAACCGCCTTGCCCAGCAGCTGGCGCAGGGACTCGATGTGCGCACTCAGGTGACGGTGCAGGCCGTGCGCCGCCTGGCAGACGGGTGGCAGGCTGAAGATGCGACGGGCGCGGTCACCAGCGCCCGCCGCCTGTTGTTGACGGCGCCCCTGCCGCAGAGTTTGGCGCTCCTGGCCGCCGGCGCGGTGACGCTCAGCGCAGCCGATGAGACCGCCCTGGCCGGCGTGACCTACGACCCCTGCCTGGTTGGCCTCTTCTGGCTGCAAGGCGACGTTTTCCTGCCGCCGCCCGGCGCGCTCTTGCGCAGCCATCATGATCTTTTGTGGATTGCTGACAACCGCGAGAAGGGCATTTCGCCGGACGCAACCTTGCTCACGGTGCAAACCAGCCCGGCCTTCTCGCAGCGCTGGTGGGAGGCCGATGACGCGGATGTTTTGGCGACGATTCACAGCGACTTGCGCGAATTCCTTGACCCGCAAGCGGCCGTGGTCGAGGCCTATCTCAAGCGCTGGCGTTTTGCCACCGTCGCCTCCGTCTATCCGCAGCCGTTTCTGCTGCCCGCGGGCCTGCCTGGCCTGGCCCTGGCCGGCGATGGTTTCGGAACCCGCGGCGGCCTGGAAGGCGCGGTTTTTTCAGGTCAACAGGTGGCCGAGGCGCTCGCCGCCGCCTGACATTCCACTCAAGGGCCGCTCAGCGGCCTGGCTCTGACGATGCTGGCGAGAGGCCGCAGCCCACTCGCGCTGGCGGGCGCAAAGCCAATCCCCAGCCCTGTCCCCACGACGATGACCGCGGTGTGTGGTTCACCCGCATGAACCGCCGCCGCGGCCGTGCCATCGTGGATGAGGCGCACACGCACGGTTTGCTGCAGGCGTTGACTGACCGCTGCGCCAAGCACCTCGCGCGCATCTTCACCAAACGCGTGCAGCTGCTGGTATAGCGGGCTGGTTAGCACCTGGCCGTCGCGTGCATAAGCCCCAAGACTCACCATGACGTCTGGCTCTAGCGCGCAGCCGGCGCGCCAGCTCTCCACAAAGGTCTGAGCGATGGCGCTGACCATAAACTCCAGGAGCCGGTCGGGTGCGCCCAAGCGCTCGAGTTCGACCGGTTGCCCGGCGTAAAGCGACATCGAGGCCAACGGCTGCGAGGCAGTTTCGTCAGCCGCAAACTGGAGATAGGCTCGCTTGACCGACGAATGTCCAAAGTCCAGACAGACGGCGCGGGCCGTGGCAAAGGGCAGGTAACGCGCCGCGCCCAGCAAGACCAGGAAAGGCATGTGGCTGTTGGCGTCGTCGCTGCTGTGGGCGCCGCTCAACCCCAGGCCGAAGCGGTCGCCGTAGCCTACGCCGCGCAACCAATTTTGCGCGGCCGCGATGATGTTGCGCCCCAGCTCGCCGCTCATGAACCCACCGCCCAACCACACCTGACGGATGCCGGCCCAACGCGCCCAATCGTCGGCCGTCCAATCGGGGCGCACGGCCCGGTTGACGGCGTCGCCCCGGTGGAGCGTGAGCAAGAGGTGCCCCAGGTTGCGCCCCAGACGGGCGGCGATGGACTGAGCGGCCGCAGCCACGCCGGGCGCTTCACTGCGCAGACACTCGTTGACAAACGGTCCCAGCTGCGCGCGGGCGTCGGCGTCGAGAACCTCCTCGCGCCATGCGGCCGGCA
>DAISHS010000176.1:0-8628 GCA_036822415.1 Chloroflexota bacterium | reverse complement strand
CACAGGCACGCGCCAGGATCGAAATCATCCTCGGAAACATCCCTGAACCCAAACATCTGGCTGCCTTCCTGGCCCGCCCCGAAGTCCGCCATCTCCTGAGCGCGACGACCGCCGGTTAGTTTGCCATCCATTCCGAATCTATCTTGCGCTTGACAGTTTGACCTTCTTACCGCATACTGCGGCCATGAAACAAACACCATTGGAAAATCGTTCGACGCGCGCGTTGCGGTTGCCTTTTTTGTTGTTGGGCGGGATAAGCCTGCTGGCCGCGCTGTGGGCCGGGCTGCTGCGCATCGGTTGGCGCCTGCCGCCGTTGAGCGCAACGCTGGCCGCCAATCACGGCCCGCTCATGATCGGCGGCTTTCTCGGCACGTTGATCTGCCTGGAACGCGCCGTGGGGCTGAATCGCTCGTGGACGTATGCCGCGCCGCTGGCGGCCGGGTTAGGCGCGCTGGCCCTGCTGCTGGGCCTGCCTATGCCGGTAGCGCCCCTGCTTTTGCTGCTCGCCAGTTTACTGCTGGTCGCCATCTTCGTCGTCATCTACCGCCTGCACCCTGACGGCGCCAGCGTGGTGATGAGCAGCGGCGCCGCGCTGTGGGTGGTGGGCAACCTGCTGTGGCTATTTGGGCGGCCGTTGGCCGCCGTGGCGCCCTGGTGGGTCGGCTTCCTGGTCGTCACCGTGGCCGGCGAACGCCTGGAACTGTCGCGCGTGCTCATGCTGCGGCCCGGCATCCTGCGCCCGTTTTGGGCGGCGGTCGGCTTGTACATGATCGGCCTGGCCCTTTCACTGTTCAGCCTGGCCTGGGGCGTGCGCGTGGCTGGCCTGGGCCTGCTCCTGCTGGGCGCCTGGCTGCTGCGCTACGACATCGCCCGGCGTACGATTCGCAAGCAGGGGCTGGCGCAGTTCATCGCGGCCTGTCTGCTGCCCGGCTATGCCTGGCTCATGCTGGCCGGCGGCGCGTGGGCCGTCTGGGGCGAGCGCTTCCTGGCCGGGCCGCCGTATGACGCCATGCTGCACATGATCCTGCTCGGCTTTGTCTTCTCGATGATCTTTGGCCATAGTCCGATCATCCTGCCGGCCGTGCTGCGCGTCGCCATGCCGTTCCTGCCCATTTTCTATGCCCACCTGCTCCTGCTGCACCTCTCCTTGCTGTTACGCGTGGTCGGTGATCTGGCGCCCAACCAGGGGGTGCGCGCCTGGGGCGGTCTGTTCAACGTGCTGGCGGTTCTGCTTTTTCTATTTAACACGCTGCGCGCCGCCCGTCAAGGAGCCGCCAGCGCCGCGCTTGCCCCGTCGCCGCGCTGAGACCGGCGGCGGCTAGGCGTGGGCCAGATGCATGTAGAGATCGCCCAATTCAAAACCCAGGCGGCGATAGTAGTCGCGTGTGCCCGTGGCGGCAATGACCGCCACGTGGGGGAAACCGTGCGCCTGGGCCAATTCACACGCGGCGTGGATGAGCCGGCTGCCCACGCCCACGTGCTGGGCTTCACCACGGCTGTCGCCGCCCACCACCAGGGCAGGGCCGTAAACATGAACCTCGCGAATCATCGCCGCGCCGTGAATCTCCGCGCTGACATCGCTTGGCGCCAACGGGTGCTCCGCGCCAAAGGGACGTGGAAGGGAGAGGCGCAGAAAGCCGGCCAGGCGGCCAGCGGGCGTACGCATGCGCAAGAACCATTCCTGGCTGATGTCGGTCGGATGACAAAGGGTGTCCAGCAGCAGATGCTGAGGCTCGACGGCATGCCCGCGCACTTCCTGGCAACGAATACATTGACAGCTCAGGCCGCGGCGGGTCATTTCCTGCTGCACAACCTGGCGCAGATTGACGGCGCGGTTGCCAGCGACAATGTTATTGGATGGAATGTCGCGAATCACCCGGTTCAATCGGCAGTCGGGCGGCACGATGGTCTTGCAGCGGATGAGCAGCTCGACCAATTCGTCCTGGGTGTAAGGCTGATAAGCGCCGGCGCGCCAGTGCGTCATCAACTCCGTTCCATCCAACAGGGAGCAGGGATAAATTTTCAGTTCATCCGGTCGCAGCGCGGGATCGAGCCATAGGCGCTGAAAATCAGCCCAATCGCTCTCCGGCGTAGCGCCCAACAGGTTGGGCATCCAGTGCAGATGCAGCTTGAACCCGGCGGCGCGCAGCAGACGCAGCGCGCGCCGGCTCTCCTCCACCGTATGCCCACGCCGGTTGAGGGCCAGAATAGAATCGTCCAGGCTCTGGATTCCCAATTGCACTTTGGTGACGCCCAGGCGCCGCAGCCGCACCACTTCCTCCGGCGTGATCCAATCGGGTCGGGTTTCGATGACCAAGCCCACATTGCGATGAGGCGCCGACTCGTTCATGCGCTGCGCTTCCGCCAGGCTGACCGCGGGCTGCTCGTTCATGGCTTCCAGGCAGCGCACGATAAACGCCTCTTGATAGGAACGCGGGTAGGCTGACCAGGTGCCGCCCAGAATCAGCAGTTCGATCTTATCGGTGGCATGGCCAATGGTTTCCAACGCCGCCATGCGGCCGGCCGTCTGCGCGAACGGATCGAACTGCTGAAGATACGCGCGCTGCGCGCCCGGTTCATCGCGCAAGTAACTCTTGGGCATCGTCTCGTCGGTAGGGCAAAAAATACAGACGCCGGGGCAGGCGTACGGTTTGGTCAGCACGGCGACCGGGGCGACGCCAGAAATGGTGCGCGTGGGCTTGCGCTGCAGCCGCTTGAGCGTTTCACGGTCAAACTCAAGTCTCCCGGCATCCACCAGGGCCTGATAGGCCTGCACCAGGCGATCACGCGTGAAGCGCGCGGCGCCTTCCGGCCCTAGATGCTGGCGCGCCAGGCGGTCGAGGCTGCGCCGTGACCAGGAAGGAATGGTCTGCACCTCGTGCAGCAGGGTCAGCAAGGCGGCTTCGTACGGCCCCATGTCCAGAGGCGCGGTGTGGGCCTGACGCCACTGCGCCAGACGGTCAGGGTCGAAGGGATCAGGTTTATCCGTGAAAAGTGATATAGTAGACATCGAAGCGCGCTCTCTATACGCTAAAATCTAGCCATGAGTCTGTCGTCATGAACCCAGAGACCATCCAGCGCCTGTTGGCGCTCAACCAGGAATTCTACGCCGCCTGCGCGGCCGCGTTTGCGCGCTCACGGGGCGCAGGCCAGGCGGGCCTTTTGCGCACCCTGCCCTATCTGCCGCCCACGCCGACCGTGTTGGACCTGGGCTGCGGCAATGGCCGCCTGGCGCGCTGGCTGGCGGATCAGCGCCAGGGGCTGACTTACGTGGGCCTGGATGCCAGCGCCGATCTTTTGCACGCGGCCGCGCAAACGCTGCGCGCGCTGGAGGGAGTCCACGCGCACCTGGTCATGGCCGACGTCACGCGTGCGGCGTGGCCCACGGCGCTGCCGCCGCTGACGCCCGCTGGCGCGCCCTTCGATGCCATCTACCTCCTCGCGCTGCTGCATCACCTGCCGGGCTTTGCCCTGCGCGCAACCGTGCTGCGCCAGGCAGGCCAGCTGCTGGCGCCGGGCGGCGCTGTGATCGCGACCTTCTGGCAATTCCTGGACGATGCGCGCTGGCAGGCGCGCCGGCTGCCCTGGGAGACCGTCGGCCTGACGGCCGGCCAGGTGGAAGCTGGCGACGCCTTGCTCGATTGGCGTCGCGATGGGCTGGGGCTGCGCTACGTTCATCACATCAGCCCAGCGGAAGCCGAGGCGCTGGCGCACGCCGCCGGTTTGCAAGTCGTCGAAACGTACCGCGCCGACGGCCAGAGCAAGCGCCTCAACCTCTTTCAGATCTGCCGTGCGCGCCCACCAGCGCAAAACAGCGCAGGCGGAGCTACTGCGCAGACGACGTAGCGTACGGCAGCCACACACGTGTACGGCCGCTGAACAACGGATAGTGCACGCCCAGATCAACCAGGCCCTGATCGCCGACGCCATCGGTGCGCGTGGTGAAGCGATCAAGCCCCAACGATGCGGCGGTGCGCGTGCCCGCATCCACCAGCGGGCTGGTGCGCCCTTGCCCCGCTGTCCGCTGGCTCAAATAACAGCATCCGAATGGGCCTACCACAAAGAGCGGATCAAGCGAGAGATCGCTGCTGCCCGGCGCGATGTTGCGGTAATCGGCCCCGTTGTTATTCCACACATTATTGCGCACCAACGTAACCCGGCTCTCCTGATCCGCCCTGACGCCGGCGGTGTTGGCCGTGATGATGTTTTCGGTCAGGTTGACAGATTGCGAGGCCACGATATCAATCCCCTCGCCGGCGTTGTTCATGATCGTATTGTTCCTGATCACCCCCTGCGAGGATGAGACCTGGATGCCGCCGCCGTGGCTGCCAGCCCTGTTGAAGCGAATTTCATGATTGGCAATGAGCGGCTGCGAGTTGGCCTGGATCAGGATGCCGCCGCCAAAATTCGTTGCCACGTTATTGAAGATCTGGCCGTCCAAAACCTGGGGATTGCTTGCGCTGATCATCATCCCGCCGCCGCTGCCGCTGGCAACGTTCGCGCCCACTTGATTGCCAGTCCAGAGGCCGCCGCTGTTGAACCAGGCAATCCCAGCGCCGCTGACGGCGCGATTGCCGTTGATCGTATTATTGAGCATGGTCGGCGTGCTGCCCGCCTGCACCAATATCCCGCCGCCCAGCTGCGCGGCCACGTTGCGACTGATGACGTTGTTCTGCATCGTGGGGTCGCTTGCGTTCAGGACCAGCCCGCCCCCGTGTGTCCCAGCCTGATTATAGCGGACGCTATTGCCGCGCAGCGTGCCGCTGGCAGAGAGAAGCACCAGGCCGCCGCCCAGGGCTGACGCGTCGTTGTCGCTGATCGTGTTGCGTTCCAAGATCACGTTGGCCCGATCATTGGCAAAGACGCCGCCGCCGTTGAGGTCGCTCAGGTTATTGGCGATCGTGTTATCACGAATGATGGGCCGCGAGCTTGAAGTGACGCTGATGCCGCCGCCGTACTCGCCGCTGTGATTCAGGCGAATTATGTTTTCCGTAATGATCGGCGCCGAGAGCAGCTCGACATAGATGCCGCCGCCATCCTTAGCCTGGTTGTTTTCGATCAGATTCTGGCTGATCGTGGGGTTCGACAGGTTGTAGACCTTGATCGCGCCGCTGTTGCCATTGTTCATGCTGGCCTGATTGCCAGTAAACGTATTGCGCGTAATGTCGCCGCCCGAGCTGTACTGGATGCTCAAGGCGCCGGCGTCCAGGAGGGCGCGGTTTCCTGTGAACAGGTTCTGGCTGACGATCACCTGGGCGCCCTGATTCGCCACCATGCCGCCGCCATAGCGCGTGGCCACGTTGGCGCGGAAGGTGTTGCCCGTTACGGAGATGCTGGCGGCCTGGACAACCAGACCTCCGCCGTCTACACTTTGATTACCCTCGAAAAGGTTGTTGGTAATGGGCGATGTGGCTGACGAAAAGACCTTGACCGCGCCGCCGATGGCCGTGGGGGCCTGGGTGCGGTTGTTACGAAAAACGTTGTTGCGCAGAGGCGTGCCAGACGCGTCCTGAGTCACGACCGCGCCGCCGTGACCGGTGACGGCCACATTGTTTTCAAACGTGCTGAACTGCACCTCGCCGCCGCTGCGCTGGGCGAAAACGGCGCCGCCGCCATGCTGCGTTGCCTGGTTGGCGCTGAACAACGTGTCGCTAACCGTAGCCGTCGCATTGACGCTGTACAGTCCGCCGCCATTCTGAGCCTGGTTGGCTGTCAATTCGCTGCTGGTGATGGCGCCCACGGTTTGCAGATCGAGAAAAATGGCCCCGCCTGCGGTGCCGGCGACGTTGTTGCGCAAGATGCTGTTGGAAATGGCGACCCGTCCGCCATTGAAAACCGCAATGCCGCCGCCGATGCCGCTGGCCTGATTGCGCTCAATGATGACGTTCTCCAGGGTCAGTCTTGCCGCCTGTATCAAGACCCCCGCCCCGCTCGAAGCGCGGCCATTACGCAAGGTCAACTGGCGCACGACCGGGCTTGATCCCACGGTGTTCTCCAGGGCGCGCAGCACGTTCGTGCGCTGCGCTGCGTCCACGATGGTTGTATCCCGATCAGCCCCCACAACGATGACGCCAGGGCGCAGCTGCAGGGTTTCCATATAAACGCCAACGCCAACAGAAACCGTATCGCCCGCAGCCGCATGGTTGATCCCATCCTGAATGGAGGTATACATGCAGCCGGACGGACAGACCGTAATTGTGGACTCCTGCGCGATCGCGACAGAATGATCCATTAGGATAGGCGCCAGACAGACGACAAGAATCAACAGCGCTCGACTACCCGGCGCGATCCATCGCTGATGATGGCGCTCTGCAAAGCGAAACATCATAAACTCCTCCTCAGGTAAACGACATACAATTCAGGCAGGCTTCAAGTTACCCATGCGCGCGGGGAATGAGCGCATTATAGCACACAGAAGCGTCGTGTGTGCAGCACAAAGAAGAAATAAAAGTAGGAAATCGCGTTTCTGGTCGTCTTGAACGCCTAGCGTCGCACAAGAGGTATCCACATCCGCGCCGGCCCGGTAAAAATCAAATAGTGCGCGCCCAGGTCAACCAGGCCGGTGTCACCCACGTTATCGGTGCGGGTCGAAACTCCATCCAGCCCGAGATCAGAGGCGGGCTGCGGACCGGCATCTACGAGCGGGCTGGTGGTGCGTTGACCGGCCGCTTGCTGACTGAGATAGTACGGCGACATGGTTCCGCCGATATACGCTGGATCGGCAGCGAGATCGGTGGCGCTGCGCTGGACGCCGCGGTAAGCCACCGTATTTCCCCACAGATTGTTGCGGATGAGATCAGCGGCGCTGTTGCTGTTCGCATCTATGCCAACCCGGTGCCCTACAATGACGTTGCCGGTCATATTGACATGGCTGACATTGAACAAGCGCACGCCCTCGCCCGCTCCGCTGCCGCCATTTTCGATGATGCTGTTGTACCTCAGGCGGGGATTGGCGGCCGAAATCATGACGCCGGCCCCCTGATTGCCCGCCAGGTTGCCATAAATCTCATTGCTGACAATGTCAGGTGCAGCCCCGTCCTGGATCAACAGCGCGCCGCCGTAACCGGTCACGCGGTTGAGCAAGAAGCGGTTGCCAAAAACCACGGGGGCGCTGCGATCGAACGCGATGGCGCCGCCGCCGTTAGCCGTGTTGGATACAAACTGATTGCGGCTGATGTTCCCCTGCGTATTAAGCAAGAACATCGCCCCGCCCAGGCTTGTCAGCGCCTGGTTGCCCACAACCTGGTTATCGGTGAAGAGCAGGTTTGGGCTGTCCGCGGCCGAGACGCCGCCGCCGGCGCCGGCGGTGTTGAAACCAATCACGCTGTTGGTCACCTGGGGCTGCGAGCCGCCCTGGATCAGCAGTCCGCCGCCATACTGACCGCCCTGGTTGCCACGGATGGCCTGATTAACCATCCTGGGGTGACTACCAACCATCGCCATGCCGCCGCCGCCCTGTGTCGCTTGATTCGACTCCAGCAGGTTGTCTTCCAGCCTTACCTGAGGCACGCCGGTCAGGAAGACGCCGCCGCCTGTCGTCGCCTGGTTGCTGCTAATCGTATTGCGTCGCACTTCCGTTGGACTGTCGGCCAGCAACACCAAGCCGCCGCCCAATTGTGCAGCCGTGTTGCCCTTGATGACATTGTCGGTCACCTCCGGATTGGCGGTGTTGATCAGCACGCCGCCGCCGTTGACCGCCGCCCGGTTATCGAGAATTTGATTGCCGCGCAGGCTGCCGCTCGAAGAGAGAAAGATAACCCCGCCGCCGGAGCCATTAGCCACATTGCGGCTGATCGTATTCTGTTCGATCGTAGGCTGCGATTGATTATTGACAAAAATTGCGCCGCCGTTGCTGGCGGCCGTATTTTCCTGAATGGTGTTGTTACGCAGCACAGGCGCGGAAGCGAAGTTGATCACGAGGCCGCCGCCATAGCGCAGCGCGTGATTGGCGCGCAAGGTGTTCTCGCTGATCAGCGGCGCGGACGACAGCTCGATGTACATGCCGCCGCCGTCGAAGGCTTCATTGGCCTCTAGCGTGTTTTGAGTCACCGTGGGCGAGGCGTTGTTGTAGATCTTGAGGCCGCCGCCAATGCCCATCGTGGGGTTGGCGCGATTCGAATGAAAGACGTTGCGGCTGACGTTGCCGCTGGAGATGTTCTGAATAATCAGCCCACCGCCGTCCACACCCGCCACATTGCTCTCGAAGATGTTGTCCGTCACCGTGATGGCGCTGCCCTGGTTGACCACCAACGCGCCGCCAAACTGGGCAGCCGTGTTGCGTAAAAACGTGCTGCCAGTCACCGTCGCGGCGCTATCCTGCACCACCACGGCGCCGGCGTCGGTGGACTGATTATCCTGGAAAACAGTTTGCTCGATGGTAGCGGTGGCGTCGGTGAAGATCTTGACGGCGCCGCCAATCCCGTTGGGCGCTTGATTGTCGCGGAAAGCGCTGGCCGTGATCGCGACTCGCGAGTCATCCTGAATCACCAGGGCGCCGCCGTGGCCGCTGGCCGCACGATTATCCATGAAGGTTGCCTGGTTGAGCGATGCGTCGCTGTGCTGCACGAACACCGCCGCGCCGCCATGACCAGTGGCCAGGTTGCCCGTGAACTCGGTTCCGCTGATCGT
>DAISHS010000175.1:0-8847 GCA_036822415.1 Chloroflexota bacterium | reverse complement strand
CTGCGCGCGGGAACCGCGGCGCGGTCAGCCGACGCCCAGGCGTCGGCCGCCGACCGCCGGCCGCGGGGGGGCGTCCCGTGCGCGTTCGCCGCCGGAAACCAACGTCATGAACGCAGTCGCCCCGCTGCCATCTACCATCGCCATTGACGGCCCGGCCGCTTCGGGCAAGAGCACCATCGGCCATGCCCTGGCGCAGCGCCTGGGCTATCTCTATTTTGACACGGGCGTGGTCTATCGCGCCGTGACCTGGCTGGCGCTCAGCCGTGGGGTCTCCGTCAGCGATGAGGCGACCGTGGCGCATTTGGCGCAGACCGTGCCGATTGATGTCAAAGCGCCCGCGGGCGCGACGGATGGCCGGCTGGCGACCGTGTTGGCCGGGGGCGACGATGTCACCTGGGCCGTGCGTCAGCCGCAGGTGGAAGCCAATGTCTCGCCTATCGCCGCGTATGCGTCGGTGCGTGAGGCGTTGAAGGCGCAACAGCGGCGCATCGGTCACGCTGGCCGCGTCGTCATGGTTGGCCGTGACATCGGCACGGTCATCATGCCAGATGCTGACCTGAAAATCTACCTGGACGCATCGCTGGAGGAACGGGCGCGGCGCCGCTGTGAAGAGGATTGGGCGCGCGGCCACTCCGTAAGCTACCAGGACGTTTTGGCCGCCATGCGCCGGCGCGACACGTATGACAGCAGTCGCGCCACTGCGCCGTTACGCGCCGCGCCCGATGCGCGCATCGTGGACTCGACCCACCTGTCGGTGTCAGAGGTTTTGGACCTGATCCTGGCCTTGATCGCCGATTGGCAGCCTGCCATCGCCTGAGGGCCGCAGATTAGAGGGCAAACGTTCGATGACAACAACCGCCATGCCGCCGCGTGTAACCTGGAGCCGTCGCCTGCGCCGGCGCTTTTTGATCCTGCTGGCGCGACTGGCGGCCCTTTTGTTGTTGCGCTTGACCGTGCGCGGGCAGGAAAACTTGCCCAGCGGCGGGCCGTTGATCGTCGTCGTCAATCATTTCAGCTGGATCGAGCCGGCGCTCACGCCGGTCTTTCTGCCCTACAACGTCGAGTTCATGGCCGCGCACAACATGTTCGATCATCCCTGGGTGGGCTGGATCGTGCGCAGCTACGCCGGCATTCCTGTCCACCGGGGTGAGGTAGACCGCAAGGCCCTGCATATGGCGTCGGCCGTGTTAGCCAGCGGCGGCGTGCTGGCGATTTTTCCTGAAGGTGGGGTGCAGAGCCAAGGCCTGCGCTCGGCGTTGATTCCACCCAAGCCCGGCACTGCTTTTCTCGCTGCGCAACAGCCGGCGCCCATCTTGCCCCTGGCCTTCTCAGGAAGCGGTCGGGAGATATTCAGCTACTGGAAGCGCTTGCGGCGCGCGCCGGTGACGCTGACGATCGGCCAACCCTTTGGCCCGTTGACGATCACTGGGCACGGCGCCGCGCGACGGCAAGCCCTGGATGAGGCCAGTACGCTCATCATGGAACACCTGGCCGCACTGCTGCCGCCCCATGAACGCGGCCCGTTCCGCGGCGCAGGCGGCTGATCCATTCTCTGGCTGGTGATTAGAATGAGGTCAGCATGAGTCAAGACTACCGCTATCTGGCGATTGCCGATGCCAACAAGCCACGGCCTGGCCGGCGTCTGGTGCAGCCGATTCTGTACACGGTCATCCGCGCCCTGAGCCGGCCGACCATCGAAGGCCTGCAGAACCTGCCGCGCCAGGGGCCGGTCATCCTCATCTACAATCACATCCACGCGATTGATCCCTTTGTGACCGTGGGCTTGCTGCCGCGCTATGGCGTGCCGATGTCCAAGATCGAGAATTATGCCATTCCGGTTTTTGGGCCTCTGATTCGCTGGTTCGGGGTGATTCCGGTCAAGCGCGGTGAGGCCGACGTATGGGCGATCAAAGCGGCCAACGCGGTGCTCGAAGCCGGCCATGTGCTGCTGATTGCGCCGGAAGGGACACGCAGCAAGGATGGCGCGCTGCAGATTGGCAAAGAGGGGCTGGCGTTCATGGCGAGCAAGACCGATCCGGTGATCGTGCCCGTGGGCATCACCGGCTCCAGAGCGTTGGGGGCCTCCTTGAAGCATCTGCGCCGTGTGCCGCTGCTTTTGCGCTATGGCGCGCCGTTTCGCTTGCGCTGGCCTCAAGGCAAGCCCACGCGCGACCACCTCCGTTTGCTGACCGATGCCGCGATGGGGCGTCTGGCTGCGCTGCTGCCGGCCGAGATGCGCGGCGTTTACCGTGAACCACAGCCGCAATGGGAAGACTGGCTGCGTCCGGCAGATCAAGCATGAACTTACCCAGGATTTACGCCACGCCCTTGTTCCGCCCGCCTGTCTTGACAAACCCTGCCCTTTCAGGGATAATCACGCCCACAATTGCATCGTCACCAACAATGGCTGTGACGGAGAAAAGTACGCGGAACGGCAGCTGGCAGAGAGGTTGAGTCCCAGGCTGAAAGCTCAACCGGGCGCGCCGCCGCGGAAGTTCACTCCTGAGCCGGGCGAGGGAAACCGGTCAGCGGACCGGCGCGTAGTTCGCCCCGGAAGCCCACCGTTACACGGGCCGCCGGTAAGCTTGCTTTGCCGGGCCGAGCGGAGCGATCAGCGCGTCTGATCCTCAACCAGGGTGGTACCACGGAATGTGCTAACCGCACGTCGTCCCTGACGCGTGCGGTTTTTTTATTGCAACGACAAAGGAGTGATTATGCTCGATCAACTCAAGGCCCTTGAAGAGGAAGCGTTGACCACGCTGGCCGCCGCGCAAGACGCGACGGCCCTGGAAGCCTGGCGCGTGGCGGTCTTGGGACGCAAGGGCGCGCTGACCAACGCGCTGCGCGGATTGGGTCAACTGCCGCGCGAGGAGCGTCCCGCGGCCGGCGTCGAAGCCAATCGCGTCAAAGACCGCCTGGAAGCCGCGTTCAGCGCACAGCAAGAAGCGCTGCAGGCGGCTGAGGTCGCGCAGGCGCTGGCCGCCGAAGCGGTGGATGTCACCTTGCCCGGCCGGCCGCCGGCGTTGGGACGGATTCATCCCAGCAATACGGTGCTGCGCCGCATTTACGCCATCTTCAACCAGATGGGTTTCCAGGTCTATGACGCGCCCGATGTGGAGCTGGATGAGTTCAACTTCCAGCTGCTCAACATCCCGCCCGACCACCCGGCGCGCGATATGCAGGATACGTTCTACACGCAAGACCCGCGCGTGCTGCTGCGCACACACACCTCGCCCGGACAGATTCGCGCCATGCGCCAGTTTGCGCCGGAGCCGGTGCGCGTCATCCTGCCGGGCAAATGCTTCCGTTATGAGCAGGTCACCGCGCGCAGTGAATTCATGTTTCATCAGGTGGAAGGGCTGGCCGTGGGCAAAGGGATCACGATGGCCGACCTGAAAGGCACGCTGCAAGAATTTGCCAATCAGCTCTACGGCGCGGGGCGTCAACTGCGCTTCCGCTGTTCGTACTTCCCTTTCGTCGAACCAGGCGTGGAAGTGGATATGGACTGCATCCTGTGCGGCGGCCGCGGCTGTCGGCTGTGCAAATACAGCGGCTGGCTCGAAATCAGCGGCGCGGGCATGGTGCACCCGGTCGTCCTGCGCAACGGCGGCTATGACCCGGAAATCTATACCGGCTTCGCCTTCGGCATGGGGCCTGAACGCATCACGATGCTCAAGCACAGCATTGACGACATTCGCTATTTCTTCTCGAACGATGTGCGGTTTTTGGAACAGTTTTGAGCAGGCATCATCATGAAAATACCTCTCAGTTGGTTACGCGATTACGTTGACATCAACCTGTCGGTCGAGGAGCTGGGGCAGCGCCTGACGCTGGCAGGGATCGAAGTGGCCGGCATCGAACGCATCGGCGCGGAATGGGAACGCGACAAACTGTTCGTGGGCGAGATCGTGCGCATTGAGCCGCACCCCGACGCTGACCGCCTGGTGCTGGCGACGGTCCGTTACGGCGGCGACGCGCCCTTGACCGTGGTGACCGGCGCGCCCAATCTCTATCCGTACAAAGGCCTGGCGAACCCCGGTCTCAAGGCGCCCTTCGCCATCAGCGGCGCGCGGCTGCTGGACGGGCACAGCGCCGAGGCCAAATATATGCGCCTCAAGCCCAGCAAGATTCGCGGCATCCGCTCCGAAGGCATGGTCTGCTCTGAAAAAGAGCTGGGGCTGAGCGATAGCCACGAAGGGGTACTCATCCTGCCGCCCGACGCGCCCGTAGGCATGCCGCTGGTGGACTACCTGGGCGACACCGTGCTGGAGATCGAGCTGACGCCCAACCTGGGGCGCTGCCTCTCCCTGCTGGGGGTGGCGCGCGAAGTCGCCGCGCTGGAGGCGCTGACCCTCAAGCGCACGCAGCCGCTGCTGCAGGAGATTGCGGGCCGCGTCGCGCCCTCCGAAGTGCTCGATCCTGCGCCGGTGACCGACCCATTTTGCCAGATTGTGATTGAGGCTCCTGACCTGTGCCCCCGCTATACGGCAATCTTGATCCGTAACGTCAAGATCGAGCCGTCGCCGCGCTGGCTGCAAGAGCGTTTGCGCCTGGCGGGTCAGCGACCGATCAACAACGTCGTGGACATTACTAATTATGTCATGCTGGAATGGGGCCAGCCCCTGCACGCGTTCGATTACGATGCGCTTGTAGCGCGGGCGCAGCGCAGCGGACAGGCGCAGCCCACGATCTACGTGCGGCGCGCGCAGCCCGGCGAACGGATGACGACGCTCGACAACGTGGACCGCTTGCTGAGCGCGGACATGCTGCTGATTGCGGATGGCGCGGGCGCGATTGCGGTCGCGGGCGTGATGGGCGGCGAGGAGACGGAAGTCAACGCGCACACCGTCAATGTGCTGCTGGAATCGGCCTGCTTCAACAATATCAACAATCGCCGCACCGCGCAGGCCCTGAAGCTGTTCAGCGAAGCGTCTGGCCGTTTCGGCCGCGGCATCCCGGCCACGCTGGCCCCGCTGGCTAACCGCCGCGCGGCGCAGCTGATGGCTGAGCTGGCCGGCGGCGTAGTGACGCCCGGCGTGCAGGATGCTTATCCGGCGCGTCAGCGCGACATCACGATTGCCCTGACCAACGCGGAAGTCGAGCGCCTGCTGGGCGTTCCCATCGCGCCGGCCGACTTGCGGCGCACCCTGGAAGCGATGGAGTGCCGGGTGCTCGCGGATGAGCAGGTTGACGGCATGTTACGCGTCACGGTGCCCTGGCACCGGCTTGACCTGGAAATCCCGGCCGACCTGGTGGAAGAAGTGGCGCGCGGCATTGGCTATGACAAGATTCCGTCCACGCTGCTGGCCTCGGCGCTGCCGGCGCAATGGCGCAACTGGCCGCTCGAAGCCGAAGAGGCGATCCGCACCTTGCTGGCCGGCTGCGGCCTGCAGGACACGATCAACTACCCGCTAATCAGCGAGAGCGACAATGCCCGCCTGCTGGGGGTTGCCCCTGGCGTGGGCTGGACCGCAGCGCAGGCCACGGCCGGCTATCAGATTCCGGCGCTGCTGCGACCGACCGACAGCGTACAGTTAGCCAACCCGCTGAGCGTGGAACGCAGCGTGCTGCGCTCCAGCCTGCTGCCCAACGCGCTGCAGGTGATGGCCGCCAATCTGCGTTACAGCGAGCGTTGGGCGGCTTTCGAAATCGGCCGCGTTTACTGGCCGCTGACCGGCCAGCTGCTGCCGCAGGAGGCGCGCCATCTCAGCCTGGTGATGGCCGGGCCGCGCACGCCGGCCGGGTGGCAGGGGGCAAGCGGCGAGGAGCTCGATTTCTACGATCTCAAGGGCGTGATCGAGACCCTGCTGGCGCGCAGCGGCGCGCCGCTCTCGCAGGCGCGCTTCGTCGCAACGGCGCATCCGGCGTTCACGCGGCGCGTGGCGCGCATCGAGGTGGCTGGGCAGGACATCGGCATCGTGGGTGAATTGCACCCGGCGGTGCGCCGCGCGTTCGATCTGCCGGCGCAGGGGCGCGTCGTTGCGGCTGAACTAAGCCTGGCGCCGCTGTTCACCGCCTACCAACGTGACCTGCCGATGCAGCCGATCTCGGCCTATCCCGCGATCAAGGAAGACCTGGCCGTGATCGTAGACGAGGCGCTGCCGGCTGATCAGGTGGCGGCGGCGATCGCGGCGGCCGGCGGCGAGCTGCTGACGGGCCTGCGCCTGTTCGATCTCTATCGCGGCGATCAGATTGGCGCTGGGCTGAAAAGCCTGGCTTATCGCGTGACCTATCAGGCGACCGACCGCTCACTGACCGATGCAGATGCCGCCAAAGTGCGGGCCAAGATCGTGCGGCGCCTGGAAGAAACCCTGGGGGCGCGGTTGCGCGCCGCAAGCTAACGCGCAGGGAAAAAGCAGACGATTCAGAAAAGAGACTGGAGGAAAAGAAACGTGGCAAACAAAACTGGCATGCCCCCACCCCCACAGCAGCTGGAAAAACAGCGCGAGAAATCGTCCAAGCAGGCGGCGCGCGAGGCCGCGCGCAAACGGCAGCAGATGGAGCAGCGGCGTAATCTGCTGCTGATCATCGCCGGCGTCGCCGTCGTTGGCATCATTGCGGTCATACTGATCGGCAACGCCGCGCGCAGCGGCGGCGGTATTGCACGTTCGGGCAAGGGCGCCACCCTGGGCGCGGCCGATGCGCCGGTGGTCTTGCAAGATTTTTCAGATTTTTACTGTAGTCACTGCCGTGACTTCGCGCTGGACCGTGCGCCCGAGCTGGTGAAGACTTACGTGGACAAGGGGCTGCTGCGCATCGAGTTCAAGCACTTCCCCCTGCGCGACTCCTCTTACAGTGCGCACATCGCGGCCGAGTGCGCGGCGGGCCAGGACAAGTTCTGGGAATATCACGACGTTTTGTACAAGAACCAACAGGGCAGCGAACTGAGCAATGCCCAGCTGAAGAAGTTCGCGCTTGACCTGGGGCTGGATACGACGGCGTTCGATACCTGCCTGGACAACAAGCAAGGCAAAGCCCAGGTGGACGCCGATGCGGCCGAGGGGCAGGCCAAGCAGATCAATTCGACGCCCACGATGTTCATCAACAACGAACGTGTGTTGGGCGCAGTAAGCGTGGCGCAGTTCGAAGAAGTCATCAACCGCAAGCTGCAAGAGAAGGGCGTCACGCCGCCAGGCTAAAGGCGTCCGTGGACATCAAGCGAGGCGCCAGCCTCTGAGCCAAGACAGAAGCCGAGGGCTGTCAGCAGCCTTCGGCTTCTGTGTTCCGCTGGCGGTTGACCGCGCAGCCGCAGCGCCTAAGTTGGCGAAATTTTGGCCTTGCGCCCGCGCCATGCTACAATGAAGAGAGGGCTGAAAATCCTGACTCTGTTGGGTAGAGGTCCTGTTGATCCGAAGCGGCCCCGCCACGTGGAGAGAGTTGCATGTCCGATTTCCGAACGCAAGCCGAAGCGATGTTCGAACAGCTGGTGGCCTGGCGTCGTGACTTTCATCAGCACCCTGAGCTGGGCTTCCAGGAAATGCGCACCAGCGGCATCGTCGCCGGGCATCTGCACGAGCTGGGCATCGAAGTGCAGCAGGGCGTGGGAGGCACCGGCGTCGTTGGCGTTCTGGATGGCGCCAGCGACGGCCCCACCGTGATGCTGCGCTTCGACATGGACGCCCTGCCTATCCACGAGGCCAATGACGCGGCGTATCGTTCACAGCAGGCGGGGGTGATGCATGCCTGCGGGCACGATGGACACACGGCCATTGGCCTGGGCGTGGCCACCCTGCTCAGCCGGCAGCGTGCACACTGGGCGGGCCGGGTCAAGCTGGTTTTTCAGCCGGCCGAAGAAGGCCTGGGCGGCGCCCTGGCCATGATCCGCGATGGGGTTCTGCAACAGCCTGCGCCCGACTACACGTTTGGCCTGCACCTCTGGAATCAGTTTGCCCTCGGTCGTCTGATCGTTCAAGCCGGCCCCTTGTTGGCCGCCGCGGACGAGTTTCGCCTGACGATCAAGGGGCGCGGCAGTCACGGCGCCATGCCGCACGAAGGCATTGACGCCATTGTGGTTGCCGCGCAGGTGATCTCTGCCCTGCAGACGATTGTCAGCCGGCAAATTGACCCGACCGAAACCGCGGTGCTGAGCATTGGCGCCATTCAGGGCGGTCAGGCCTTCAACGTGCTGGCCGGCGAGGTCACGATGACCGGCACCATCCGCACGTTCGACGCCGCGGTGCGGCGCCAGGTTTGGCAAGCGCTGGAGACGCTGACGCGCGGGATTTGCCAGGCCAACGGCGCCGCCTTCGAGCTGCAGCAGGCGGGCTGCGCGGCGCCGGCCACCGTCAACGACGCGGCCGCGGTCGGGTTGATGCGCGCAGCCGCGCAGGCCATGACCGACGCGGGCCACGTTGAGCAGATCAAACCGCTGATGATTGCCGAAGACATGAGCGAATTCTTGCAGCGCGTGCCGGGCTGTTTTGCCCTGGTCGGCGCCGGCCCCCACCCCCATCCCCACCACCACGCCGGCTTCGATTTCGACGAGCGGGCGTTACCGCTGGGGGTAGCGCTTTTGTGCGAGACGGCCGCCCACATTTTGCAACGGCCCGTTCGTTAGACCGGGCCAGGCTCAAACGGATGTCAACCATTCCTCAGAAGGAGACGATTCGTGCAAGAAATTGAAGGTTATTTCATTGACCGACAAGGTCAGCCAGTTGAACAATGCAGCGTCGAAGTGGTGGCCTGGGAAGGCGAAGTTCTGGCCTCGACCACCGATTTATCCGATCATTTCACCGTGCGCATCGCCAACGCATCACCCAACATCCCGATTTACTTTCGCATTCACACCCTGGCCTCGCGGGCGCTCAGCACGCATCACGAGATTGACTCGCCCAGCCTGGTCTTGCC
>DAISHS010000174.1:0-8870 GCA_036822415.1 Chloroflexota bacterium | reverse complement strand
ACGATTGCAAAGTCCACCTGCGTGGACTACACCCCGAAACTGAAATGCACCCGCCAGCGACTCAGGTTAGCGGATGGTGTAGGGGAGATAGCCGCGCCGCTGCAGCGCGCCGCCGGTCGGCGTGGGCGTGGGCGTGCGGGTGCGGGTTGGCGTTGGCGTAGCCGTGGCTGCGCCCCCGCCTTCGGTCAGATTTTTACCGCTGGCGACGAGACCAAACGGTTGCGTGCTGCCCTGGGGCACGTTGAAGCCCTTGACGCGCACGGTGTAGACGCCGCTGGGGGCGTTGTCCAGGAAGACGGTTTCGATGACGTTGACGCGATCGGCCGACCCGCCGCCGTTGCCGTAGTAGACCGCGCCGGTGGGGCCGGTCACTTCCAGGTCCAGATCGTTGACCAGGGCGCGGGCCGTGCCGGGGTTGCCAGGATAATCGAGCCAGGCCAGGGTGATGCGCAGCGAGCCGCTGCCGCCGACCGGCGTGGGCGTGGGGGTTGGCGTGGGTGTGGGCGGGCCGCTGGCAACGTCGAAGCTGACGTCGTCAATGATGAAGCTGGACAGGAGACTGCCATCGGTGATGACGCGGAACCGCACGCGTACAGTCTTGCCGCGGATGGCCGCCACTTGACTGGGGGACAGGGTGTACGTGGCATACTGCCAGCCGTTGCTGGGCGGCACAGCGTCGATGTCGGGCACATCCACGTAGTGCGAGCCCGTGTTGGGATCCATGATCTGCAGGGCAAAGTAATCATAGCCTGGCGAGGATTCTTCGGTGATTGACCAATACCAGAAGCCCAGGGTCGCGGCGGTGGCGGCGGCCGGCACGCTGACCGTCTGGAAGAGCTGATCGTCGGCGCCGTTGTAACCGCCGAGCCAGGCCGCGTAGTTGCCGCTGTGCGGAGGCACGGGCAGAAGGGCTGCGGGGTTGATGATCGGCGTGGGAACCTGAGTCGTCTCCGTCCAACCGGTGTGGTACTGCTCGAAGTCGCCGTTGATGAGCATCTCCGTGGCCGGCGCCGACGGCAGCGCCGGGGCGCTCGTCTCGTTCACGTCGCTGTTGGCGCTGCTGGGGGCAGCGCCCTGGTTATTGATGGTCAGCTGGTAGGTGCGCACGCCGCCGGTGCTCACGCCCGCCGTGTCATTTTTTAGCACGATTTGGATGGGGCTGTCCGGCTTGACGCTGCCGGCCACATCAACCCGGCCCCAGCCGGTGACATTGTTGGGGCGACCGTTGGGCACTTCCTGCGTCGCGCCGCTGCCATACTGACCCGGCGCCATGTTGTGCGCGCCGTTGATCAGCGCGGCCTTGACCAGCGCGCCCAGTGGATTGGCGATGCCGCGCACGCTGACCAGCCACTGGCGCACCAGCGTGGTGGCGCCGGCCGTCAGCGGCGTGGCCATGCTGGTGCCGCCCTCGTAGATGTAATTGCTGTTGTACACGCCCCAACCGGTGCCCGCGCCGCTGCCGTGCGAACGCACCGAGACGATGTTGGTGCCGGGCGCTACGATGTCAGGCTTGATGCGCCCATCGTCGGTTGGCCCGCGGCTGGAGAACGCAGCCAGGCCTTCGGCATTGTCCGAGAGCCGATCCGAGCTGATGGGATTCGCGCCAAAGTCGCTGGGCCAGCAGTTGCCCCACAGGCTGCAGGGGCCGCCGGGGTTGTAGCCGCCGCTGCTGCGCAGGTTCTCGCTGGCGCCGATCGTGATGGCGTTCTTGGCCGTGCCCGGTTCACCGATCGAGTCGGGGTCAATGACGCCGTTGCTGTTTTGATCGGTGCCCTCATTGCCGGCGGCGAAGAGGACCACCATGTCCTGGTGCGTCCAGGTGAATTGGTCTACCTGCTGCGACTCCACCGTGTACCCACCGTAGCGATTGCCGGCTGGCCCCGTGGGGCCGCCCCAGCTGTTGGTATGAAGGCGCGCGCCATCGCTGTAAGCCGGTTGGAAAAGGTCGTTGAGGTTGTCCGGGATGCCGCCCAGGCCGCCGTTGGAATCTTCCAGCGCTTGAAAGACGAGCTGGGCTTCCGGCGCGGCGCCGGCAAAGGATGAGACATAGCTGTGACTGGCCGGATTGCTGCCGGAATTGACGCCGTTGCCCAGCACGGAGCCGGCCACGTGCGTGCCGTGCGCGTCATGGTCGCCCCAGTCGTTCGGGCGTCCCAGGGCATAGGCGTTGACCAGGCGCCCGGCAAAGTCAGGGCTGAGGGTGTTGGTATTGCCGGTATCCAGGCCGGTGTCGGCCACGGCGACAATCTGGCCCTGGCCGTAGAGGTTGACGCCTTGCGCGGCCATGCGCTGCCAGGCCAGGTTGACGTTGATGATGCCGCGCCCCACATCATTGGCCAGCTTTTTCGGATAGACCGGCTCGATCCATTGCACGGCGTTGACTTGAGCCACCGCGGCCAGGCGATCGAAGGTCAGCTGCATGCGCACCACCGGTCCCCAGCCCTGGTCAGAGACGCTGCTGATCTGCGCGCCCAGCTGGCTGAGGGTGCTCAGCAGGCTGTCCTGATTTTCACCGGGGAAGGCAAGCACGCGCACATCCAACGACGCGTCGGCCGGCGTCGTTCCATCACTGAGCGCGGGGCTGACCTTGAAGGCCGGATAATAAGCGCCGATCCAGCGCACCTGGGGCCAGGCGCGCGCCGCGGCCAGCGCGGCGTCGGCATGGACGCGCACGATGAAAGCATAATCTGGCAGGTAGATCAGCGGTTCCAGCCCGGCGCTGGCCAGGTCGGCCTTCCAGGCTTCCTCGACGGGGCCGTTGAACTGCACGATCTGGTAGGGCGCCTTTGCCGGGTCGCTGAGGCCCAGGGCGCCGGTGAGCATCTTTTCATCCAACTGGCGGGGGTCGAAGGTGGCCCATTGCAGGCGCAAGAGGTTGCTGCTCACGTCCTGGGCGCGGATGCGCGTCGCCGCGACGAGCGCTGTGGTCAACAGCAGCACAAGGATCAGGAACAGATAAAACCTGGGCGGGGAACTGCGGCGCGACGCCTCGCCGGGCGCCGCCACACGATCGGTCATGGTATTCTCCTTTATACTTGTCTCTGGTCGGTTCGGATCAATCTACAAGCGGGGGTGTTGGGGATCTGGAGGTCAGGCAGGGCAATCATACACGCATCGGCGCGTCAGCGTCAAGTAGGTTTGACCACATTGCTTGGTGCAACTGAGTAACCCGAAAAGAGCCGCAGAAGTTCAACTTCTCGGATGCAGAAGTTCAACTTCTCCCAGCAGTTGAACTTCTGCGTACCCCTTCCCCCAGGTGGCGGCGCCTGGTTTGCGTGATTGGGCGACTGTGGGTTAAAATCGTCGGCGTGCGCTGCGTGCGCTCGTCGCCTGGGGCGAGCGGACGGCGCCGAACCGCCCCATTTATCCTTCTGAAAAGGATAAAAACCGCCAAAAAGGGCCTTCATGAACGGACAACTGGCCGATACGCTGCAATTGAAGATCGCCGATGGCCTGGCTGCGCTGCCGCCGCCGCTGACGCGGCGCGATGTCTACGTGCCAGCCATTCCGGGCAAGGCCCTGGCTGTCATTGGCATGCGCCGCGCTGGCAAGACCTGTTTTCTCTGGCAGTGTCTGGCCCAGAAACTGGCGGCCGGGGAACCACGCTCGACCCTGCTCTACGTCAACTTTGAGGATGAGCGCCTGACCGAGATGCAGGCAAGCGACCTGCAGTATCTGCTCGAAGGCTATTATCGCCTGCAGCCGGAGTGGCGTGATCGGCGGCGCGTGACTTTCTTTCTCGACGAGATTCAGGTTGTGCCCGGTTGGGAGACCTTCGTGCGCCGCCTGCTGGACAGCGAGCAGATTGACCTCTTCATCTCTGGCTCGTCGGCCCGTCTGCTCAGTCGTGAAGTGGCCACCGCCATGCGCGGCCGCGCCCTGGAGGTGCTGGTGCATCCGTTCAGCCTGCGCGAGGCGCTCCGTCACGTCGGCGCCGAGCCGCTACAGCCGCTGGCGGCGCTGCCAAAGGCGGGCCGCTCTGCGCTCGAAAAAGCGTTGCATGATTATCTACGACAGGGCGGCTTTCCGGAAGCGCAGGGCGCAACGGAGCGTGACCGCACCATTCTCCTTCGCAGCTACGTTGATCTGGCGTTGCTGCGCGATGTCATCGAGCGTTATCAGGTTTCCAATCCAACAGCCCTGCGGTGGCTGCTGCGTCACTTGCTAGGCAACCCGGCTGGCCCCTTCAGCGTGCAGAAGTTCCACGACGCCCTGCGTTCCCAGGGGATCCCGGTTGGCAAAGATACCGTACATGCCTATCTCACCTACTTCGAGGATGCCTTCCTGGTACGCACGGTCAGTCTGCACACATCGTCGGAGCGACAGCGGATGGTCAACCCGCGCAAGGCGTACCCCGTGGATCCCGGCCTCATCCCAATCTATGAACATAGCGGCCGCGCCAACCTGGGGCACGCGTTGGAGACAGCCGTGCTGATCGAGTTGGAGCGCCGTGGGGCTGACGTGGGCTATGTGCGCACGCCGCACGGTCGTGAGGTGGACTTTTTTGCGCAATTGCCGGATCACTCCAGCTGGCTCTTGCAGGTCTGTGCAACCGCCGCGGCCGCCGACACCTTCGAGCGCGAGGTGCGCGCTCTGGTCGAGGCGGCGCCGCTCTACCCCGAAGCCACGCCGCTCCTGTTGACATTGGATCTGACCCCGCCGGTGTTGACGCTGCCTGCCCCTCTGCGCTGGCAATCTGCCGCCGCCTGGCTGCTGGGCGAGCCGCTCGAACAGGTTGGTTGATTGGGCGCGGCGTGAGAGCTTCTGCGGTCAGGCTCACACAAAGACACGGAGACACAAAGGCTACACGGCAAGGCAAAGCGCGGCGTCCCTGGAACCTGCAGCGGTTTGACGAATCTCTGGTCTTTCGTTATGATGCGGCCATGCCCATCCATGAGTTCAACGCCTGCCAGCCGTTGAACTTCCTGTTCGTTGCGAAAGGAGACGCCCATGCTCTCACCCGACGACCGCCGAATTGCCCGCCGGCTCAAGCGACGCTTGAGCGAGGTCGCCCCTGTGCTTGATGTGCGCGTCTTCGGCTCGCGCGCCCGCGGCGACGCGACCGCTGAATCAGACCTCGACATCTTCATCGAGTTGGAGACGGCGAGCCGGGCCGACCGCTCCCGCATTGCCGACCTGGCCTGGGAAGTTGGCTTCGACGAAGGACTGGTGATCTTTCCTTTCGTGGTGACCAGGGAGCAGCTTGAACAGGGGCCTGTTGGCGCCAACCCCATCATACGCCAGATTTTGACTGAAGGCGCGCCGGTGTGAAACCAGAACAATGGCGAGACCTCGTTCACTACCGCTTGCAGCAGGCAAAGGAGAGTCTCAACGAGGCTGCGTTGCTGTCTGAGGCTGGCGCCTACCGCGGGGCAGTTAATCGTGCTTACTATGCTATGTTCTACGCGTTGCTGGCGCTGTTGGCCACGCGTGGGCTGGGCTCATCGAAACATTCCGGCGCCATCGCCCTGTTCGACCGCGAGTTTGTCAGGAACGGAGAATTTGCGCCAGAGCTGTCACGGGCCTTGCACCGGGCATTCCAACGTCGCCAGATAAGGCACAAAGGCGACGCCAGAGCTTCTCCGTGTCTTGGCGTCTCCGTGTGAGAGCTTCTCCGTTGTGCAGTTGACAATCCATGAATCCATGTTATGATACGACCAGGGTCATGACTATGACCGTTTGCTCAACCCCCGACCGAGGAGGACCTTCATGTTAGCGATCTCCAAGAGCCGGTTGAAAGCCCAGATGCTGCAGATCTTTCGCCAGATCGAGCAGACAGGCGAAGAGGTGATTGTGACTGACAACAACCGCCCGGTATTACGGATTCAGCGCATTGCCCAGAAACCGGGTGTGGCCGAGGTGTTCGACAAGTACCGGGGTAGAATCGTCTTTCACGACGATCCTGATACACCCACGATTGACGAATGGAGCGAAGCCTGATGGTGGTGCTGGATACAGCCGTGCTGCTCTATTGGGCCTTTGCTCCAGAGAGACTGACAGAAAACGCGGCCCGGGCCATTGCGGAGGCTGCCCAGGTGATCGTCAGCTCCATTTCGGTTTGGGAGATCGGCCTCAAGGTCAAACGTGGCAAACTCGAGCTTCCCTTGACGCCGGACTTGTTCGTCACCAAGCTGCAGGGAACCGACCGCGTGCGCATCGAACCGGTGACGGAGGCGGCCTGGCTAAAGAATCTCGACCTGGCCTGGGATCACAAGGACCCGGCCGACCGCACGATTGTGGCTACGGCGATCCTCCTCAGCTGCCCGTTGGTTACCTCCGATCTGGAGATACGTTCGTTCTACGCTGACGCGGTGTGGTAACGAGCGCAGTGGACGGGTCAACTGGTTATCTTTCCTTTCGTGGTGACCAGGGAGCAGCTTGAACAGGGGCCTGTTGGCGCCAGTCCCATCATGCGCCAGATTTTGACGGAAGGCGCGCCGGTGTGAAACCAGAGCAATGGCGAGACCTCGTTCAATACCGCTTGCAGCAGGCAAAGGAGAGCCTCAACGAGGCTGCGTTGCTGTCTGAGGCTGGGTCATGTGCGGTCAGTTGCTTGATGCTTTCGTACAGTCCTGAGACCATCATGGAATTCGTCGCGACGCCTGCAATAGTCATCTCACACCTCCCTGGTCGGCAAACGTTGCTTCAGTGATCGTATGGTAACGGACAATGGGCCGCTTGACAAGACAGCGGGCGCAGTCCAGCTTGGTGTTTTTGCGCTGACTGTGTAGAATACTCATAGGCGCTGACGGCCAGCGACCTTTGCCAACGCTCACCAGGGAGCCGATCACCCATGCCACCATTTCAATACCTCGACTTCGATCTCGAGATTGGCCCCGGCCAGGGCCGGGACTACCCGGTTGCCGTGCTCAGTTCGCCGGCGGGCGAGGCGCGCGGGACGATGCATTTTCCCTTCGATGAGCTGACCCTGGAGAACCAGCTCTTGAAGCTGCAAATGGCCCTGCTGCGCTCCGGCGGCCGGCGGCGCCAGGCCCTCAGCCCCGAACAACAGGCGGTGCAGGAGTTCGGACAGGCGCTCTTCGAGGCTCTGTTCAGCGGTGAGATCCGCAGCCGCTTCGACGTCAGCCAGGAACGGGCGACACGCTCCGAACGCGGACTGCGGCTCAGGTTGCGCATCCACTCGCCGGAGCTGGCGGCGCTGCCCTGGGAATACCTGTTCGACGCGCGGCCGCGGGAGTTCCTGTGCCTGTCGCGGCAGACGCCGGTGCTGCGCTACCCCGAACTCACGCAGCCGGCGCCGCCCCTGCGCGTCCAGCGCCCCTTACGCATCCTGGGCGTGATTGCCGATCCGAGCGACCTGCCGCGGCTGAACGTTGACCAGGAAAAGGAGCGCGTGGCGCAGGCTTTGGCGCCGCTGCAGGCGCACGGCGACATCGCGCTGACCTGGCTGGCCGGCTCAACGGTGACAGACCTGCAGCGCGCCCTGCGCCGCGGCCCCTGGCACATCTTTCATTTCGTGGGTCATGGCGGCTTCGACCGGCAGGCCGACGAGGGCGTGGTGGTGCTGACCGATGAGCAGGGTCGGGCGCAGCCGCTGCTGGCCACGCAGCTGGCGCGGCTGTTGGGCGATGAACGGGCGTTGCGCCTGGTGCTCTTGAACGCCTGCGAAGGCGCGCGCAGCAGCCAGCGCGATATCTTCAGCAGCGCCGCGGCCATTCTGGTGCGGCGTGGCATTCCGGCCGTGCTGGCGATGCAGCACGAGATCACCGACCGGGCCGCGATCGAATTTGCGCGTGCCTTCTACGATGCTCTGTCTGACGGTCTGCCGGTGGACGCGGCCGTCAGCGAAGGGCGCAAAGCGGTCAGCCTGCAGGTTGCCAACACCGTGGAGTGGGGCACGCCGGTCCTGACCATGCGTGCGCCAGACGGCGTTCTCTTTGAAATGGAGGCGGTAGAGACCCAACCCGCCGCGCCCGAACCGTCTCGTACGGCCGCAGCGCCGGCGCAGCCCTCGAAGTTGGAATCTGCGCCCGTCGCCAAACCAGGCCCGATTGAGATTGATTGGGTAAACATTCCGGCCGGGCCTTTCCTGATGGGGAGCGACAAGAAGAAAGACAAGGATGCTTTTGATGACGAGCTGCCGCAGCACACGGTGACGCTGGCGGCCTATCGCATTGGCCGCACGCCGGTAACGGTGGCGCAGTTTGCTCAGTTTGTCCAGGCAACGGGGTATGTGACGACGGCCGAGAAGGAAGGGTGGAGCTACACCTGGTCAGGATCGTGGGAGCAAGTGAAAGGCGCGTCCTGGCGAGCGCCGCGTGGGCCTGGCAGTGACGTGCATCAAAAGGGCGATCATCCGGTGACGTGTGTGAGCTGGCTGGATGCGCAGGCCTTCTGCGCGTGGGCGGGCGCGCGGCTGCCGACGGAGGCGGAATGGGAGAAGGCGGCGCGTGGCGCGGACGGGCGTATTTATCCGTGGGGGAACGAGGCGCCAGACGCCAGCCGCTGCAACTTCAACCTGAATGTCGGGGATACGACGCCGGTCGGCCAATACCCGAAGGGCAAGAGTCCATACGGCGTATTGGATCTGGCGGGGAATGTATGGGAATGGACGAGCACCATTTGGGGGAAGAACAGCGATAAGCCAGATTTCGCATATCCATATGACCCGAACGATGGGCGGGAAGATCGCGACAGAACAGATGTTCGTCGTCTCCTGCGGGGCGGCAGCTGGTACTTCGTTGCGAGGCACGTGCGTTCCGCCTTCCGGGACGGGAACGATCCGGGCGTTCGCTTCGTTGATCTCGGCTTCCGTCTCGCCGCCCCTGGCCTCTGAACTCTTAATCCTCTGAACTCTTGCTGCGCCCGACGGGGTGTCAATCGGGGCACGAGAAGGGGGAGGGGGTCTG
>DAISHS010000173.1:0-8981 GCA_036822415.1 Chloroflexota bacterium | reverse complement strand
GCGTCTCAATAACGCGTCTCAATAACGCGTCTCAATAACGCGTCTCAATAACGCGCCACATAAGGCTCAAAGCTCGCACGATCGCCGCGCAAAAACGTGGAGAGCTCGCGCGCCTGCATTTGAATAATCTGGCGCAGCCCAAACTGTTTGTCCTGGTAATCGGTAGGCCGCTCTAGCCGATCCAGCACGCGCTCGGCCAGCGCCTTTCGGCACGTTTCTTGCAGCAGCCCCTTCTCGTCACGCTCGATCTTTCCGCCTTTGTTTAGAAAATTCAACAAGGCTCGATCCACCACCGCTTGTCGGAAAGGCTCGACCATGTCCAACACCAGGCTTGGCTTCCCTGGCCGGTCGGCATGGATAAAGCCTGCATACGGGTCCAGCCCGGCCAATACCAGCGCGCGTTCTACTTGCCCATAGAGGATGCCATAGCCATAGTTTAGCGCGCTGTTAACCGGGTCCAGGGCGCCGCGCCCTGTGCGTCCAGGCCACGCCAGGTCTGTGGGCAACAGCGCAGCAAAGCCGTTCCAATAGTGCACTGCGCCCTGGCCTTCCACGGCCAGCAGCGCTTCGCGCAGCGCCTCGATGTGCGTCGCCGCCGGCAGCACGCGCATGACCTCGTCCGCTTTGACTAACACCTCGGTCATGGCCTCGCGCAGACGTGCATACACCGTTGGCGCTGATTCCTGCCGGTACTTGGCCGCATAACGCAGCAGGCCAGCTTGATTTTGCAGCTTGGCCTGCGCAATCGCGCGCGCCAGCGTCAGCGCGATCTTTTCATCATAGGCCTTAATCTGCGCACGCCGCGTGCGCACCGTGCCTGTCAATCCAGACGAGTAGACGGCCGCATAAGCGCGCCCCAGGCTATCAACGAAGTGAATGGGAATTCCTTCTTCACAACAGGCTGCCAGCAGGTCGCTCGATACGCTCACCCCGTTGCTGGCAACGACGATTGTCTGCAAATGCAGGATTGGCGCTTCGGCCACCGTTTTGTCTTTGACGGTGACCACCACGCGCCCCTGTTTTTTGCCCACAAAGGCGCCATACTCCTCAACAATCAAGTTCTCGATAATCGGCATTGCCCCTCCGCTTATTTGTTCAGCACCCACCGCCCGACGCGCGCATCGCGCTCAGCGATCAACATGACGTCCTTCGCCGCCTCCCGCTACGGTCACTTCATACCATCCATTGCCTTTCACGGTGTTCTTACCTACCTGCGTCATCTGCCCCCACAGCAGCCACGGCAGTAGTTGATCCCAATTTTCACTCTGATAGGTGGCCTGGCCCACAAAGCCGCCGATGGGAGATGCATACTGCTTCTGTCGTGAAGGACTCTGCAGATCTACCCATTGCGTCTGGTCAGTCACCAGGCGCACGTCGTCGGCCAGGGGCAACAGGCGTTCAATTTCCAACTCCAGGGCCTCACCCTCGGCATACCAGGTGGTCAGTTGCCGCAGCCGCCCCAACACACGCTCGAAGAGTGTAATGAACACAGGGGTGTGCGCCAGCATCTCCCGATCTACCAGGCGCGTTGGCGTCAGGAAGTTGACACGCAGGCGCTGACCTTGCGCCTGCGCCTGCGCACTGAGGCGCGCCCCGGCCGCGGCGACATCGGTCGCCGTTATCGCCAGCGTTGGCGGTTCAACCCGGTTCGATCCTTCGGGCACCAGCAGTTGTCGCAGCTCAGCCAGTGGATTGACTGCCCATACCCGGCGCAAGACGGCGCGCCCGCGCTGGCCGTTGTCTACAGGACGCCCCACCCCCGTTTCTCCCATCCGGGCCGTTGCCACTACCAGGTATGGGAATAGGCTGGCAGCTTGGGAGCCGAACAAGATCAGCCCAAAGCGCCAGCGCTCGCCTGGCCGCAGATCGGTGCGCGTGCCCAGCGGTGGACGCAAGGTCAGGGCGCGCGGCACATCTTTGCCGCGCGTGCTCTCTGGCTCTTCACGCGCCAGCAGCCAGCAAACAGGGCAATAGGTCTGATGGGTGGGGTCAAGACTGGCCCGCATGCCAGCTGGCGCTGGGCAGAAATGACGTGAGAGGGTTGCATAGAGCGCGGCTCGTAGGGCCGTTCCACTGTGTTCATACAACCCCAGACGCGTGGTCGTTTCCATTTCGAATTCCAGATAATGTAAAGTCAGCACGACTGCCTCCTATTCGCTTCTTGTTTGGATTCTTGTTTCTTTGCGACTGATTTCGATGCAGGGCGTAGGCCCTGTGCGCATCGCCACGGGCTTTCCACTCAAATGCCGTCGTCCTCTTCTGCGCTCGACCGCGCAATGAACTGAAGGCCCATTTCCGCGTCATACGGCGCCTTCACCACCGATGGCAGCCCTTCACCCGCCGGATAGACCAGCCCCATATTCTTGAGCGCATGATAACGCCCCCAGCTGATCGGCACCAGCAGCTCGGCCGCCAGGATTGGCTCGGTCTGGCGCTGGCTTTCGTAGGCGTCCCACAACGTTGCTGGCAGAACTTCGATGCTATCGAACGCGCGGTAGAACAGGTCCTCCAGGTCTGGCGCGGCCTGAAATGGACGCAGCGTGCGCAGACAAACCGCCTCGAAGTCCGTGGTCGCTTTGTTGAAGGCTGCTCGCCAGCGCGTTTCGACCTCGCCCGCGTAGATCTCGTCGAGCCATCTACTGACCGCGCTCTCAGCAATGGCTTGGTCCTGTATTCGCTCCAACACGGCCAGGGTGCGCTGCACCAGCAGGGCATCATACACCTTTTGCCCGTCGTTGGGTTCACGGAAGACATGCACCGGCGCCAGGTCGCTCTGCTGACGGCGACGATTGACGCGACCAAAACGTTGGATCAGCGCCTCTAAGGGCGCAGGATCAGAGTAGATGGTGTCCAGGTCAATATCAAGGCTAACCTCCACCACCTGGGTTGCCACCAGGATCAAAGGCCGGCGCGTGTTACTGTCGGAGCCAGCCGCCTCGCGGATGAGCCGCTCTTTGGCGGCGCGCTCGCGCAAATTGAAGCGGCCGTGGAGCAGAGTCAGGGGAACGTCAGCGCCATCCAGGCGTGCGCGCAAGGCCGCGTAGATCGCCTGCGCGCGATCAACCCGATTGCTTGTCACCAGCACCGATTTGCCGGCCAGGGCATCGGCCTCGATCCGCGCCAGCCCAGCGTCGGATAACAGTTCTCCGTCCAACAGTCGCAGCCGGTGCCGTTGAAAAGTACGGAAGAGATCGGCATCAGCTGTGATTTCCTGTGGCGCGTCGAGCGCTGCACTCAGCCACTGCTTGATCAGCGCAGGGAATGTGGCCGACATCACCAGAAAGCGCGCGTTGAACCGTTGGGCCAGGAAACGGATAGTAGCCAGAATCAACGCCAGGCGTTCCACCTCATAGGCGTGTATTTCATCGAAGATGAAGACCGCATTATGGTAATCGCTCAGCATTGCCTCGTAGCCGGTGAGCCGATAGAACCCTTTGAGAATTTGGTATGGGCTAAAGATGCGCACCGGCTGCTGATTCAGCTGCGCCAGATTCAGCATCCAGCGCGCCTGCGCGGCCGCTTGGGCTGGTTCGTAGGAGCGCTCCATCAGCAGGCGATAGAGCGAAAGCAGGCCGCGGCCATGCTGCAGGCCGACATACTCATGGCCAAAGGTCAATCCCAGGCGCAGCTGCATGGCGTTCATGCTGGCCTGGTAAGGCAGGGTGTAGAAGATGCGCGCCGGGCTGGAGCCGCCTTCGGCTTGATGAGCCGCCCATAGGAGCGCAGCCTCGGTCTTGCCGCTGCCCGTGGGCGCGATCAACAGCGCCGAGCCGGTCGTGGTCGCCGCCTGCCGTTGGTGGGCAAAGAGCCTGGCCGCGGTCAAATTTCGGCTGCTCAGCACAACATTGGCGTCGAAAACTGGCCGGGGCAGGCGGGGAGCATGGGCTGAAGCGCCATGGTCGGCGTTGACCAGGAAACCACGCAACGCCAGCGTGGCCACGATCAGGTTTGCATCAGCCTGGCGCCCCAGACTTTCATGAAACTGCTGGTAAACCTTCAACCAGTCATAGATGCGCGGCGCGCCCTGCTGCTGCACGGCGCGCACGGCCTCTGCCTGTGGCAGCAAGGCGATAGTCTGGACGCCCAGCGCTGGCAGATCAAGCGCAGCGAACCAATCCGCCTGACAGTCATTCAGCCAGCGCCACAGGCCCCTGAGCACCTCGTTGCTCAGCTCCGCCAGACGTGGCTGCAATTGATCATCGTCAGGGTCAGTGGGCGGACTGTACGCCAGCATGATCGCCGCGGCGTCTTTGTGATGAGCAACAATGGCGGCCACCAGCCAGGCCAGTTCAGCGGGTGTGAAACCGGCTGCCACCCAATCAACAAAGGCCAGCGACAGTACCTCATGGCGATGAGGCCAGCGTTTGCCGCCGCGCAGCACGGCTTGGAAGCCGCTGGCCGCCTTGCCAAAATCGTGCAGCAGGGCGGCCCAGGCCAGGATATGCCAAAGACGCGGCGCGCCCAGACGTAAGGGGAGTGTTGGGCGTAGATGGGCTATGTCGGCCAGGCGCGTCAGCACGGTCCAGGTGTGTTGCGCCAGGGTTTCGGGTTGACTCGCGGCGCCTTTGGGCGCGCTCTTGGCCCAGGTGCTGTCAAGCCAGTCCGGCCAGCGCGGGCTAGACATCCCCGGTTTCCTCGAAGCCCAGAAACATCAGCCCGCGCTGCGCTCCGTGGTCATCGGGGGTGGTAGGATCTATCCAAAAACGGGGGGACGGGGTGCTGCCGAACTGATAGCCGTTGTCATTGGGCAGGTGTACTCGCTCAGTCAGAGCCACGTACCGGCTAAACTGCGGGCTGCGGCGGTTGTGCAGATCAAGGAAACGAGGCATGAGGACAGTAACGCCGCGCATCACACTCAGCGCCATGTCGTAGGGCAGCAGGGTGTTTTCGAAGTAAGCGCGCTCCGCCTGCTGCAGCTCGATCACACGGACATCAACGTAGGTAAACAGGTCCTGTGATCGGCCCAGGACGACAGCATAACGTGGGCTGCGAAAGGCCGGCAGCCAGTCTGGCTGATTGACATAAAGCGTCAAGCGTGGGAAAAAGAGCAGCTCACGTTCGAAGGGGTTGACGTTGCCTTCGAGGACCTTCGGAATCTGCGTTCCCGGAAGCTTACCCGTGGCTGTGGTCAACACGATGGTGTGTTCGATCTCACGCTGCGGCTGCTGATTCTGGTGGGTGAAGCAATAGGCAAACTGCACAGCGGCCGGTTTCACCCACTCTCCCAATGCACTGCAGATGTGCCCATAGATTGTGGCCGGGGGCGGCATGGGATAGCTGGGCTGCACGCCTTGCATGAAGTGTGGATAGCGAAAGGATGTGGTGATTCCTTCGGCTACAATTTTCAATACGCGCATTGCTCCTCGCTTTCAGTTCATCAAGCGATGATATTTTCTCGCGAACAGGATGGAGACCTTCCGCAGCCCCTGAAGAGACTGCGGAAGTCTCTCCGACGCATAGCTAGGCCAGCCACCCCTGGTTGGCGCCATCGGCCAGGGCGGCAGCCAGGGCCAGGAAGGATGCTCGTGGATGTGCGACCTGCAGCTGCGCGCGCCAGGGCGCCAGGATGCCGCCAGCCTGCAGCGCTTGCTCGAAGCCGGCGCGTGCCTCATCCAGATAGCCGCGCGCCCAGCCAATATAGACTGGGGAGAGCAGATCATCCTGGAAGACGGTCAATGCTTCGGCCAGCGCTTCGATCTTGATCTCCGGTTGGCCGCGGCCAGTGGCGCCCACCACATGCCCAAACATATGGTTGCCGCCCTTGGTGACCGCCATGATGGCCAGGGCTGGCGCGACGTCGGTGTAGTGCAGCGTCTGTTTGGCGCCGCCCTCCAGGTGAGCCAGCCCCTCGAACAGCGCCTTGATGCGCTGTACGCGCTGTGAGATTGGCAGGCGGTATGATTTGTCCGCTTCCAGGTGAATTAGCCCCTTGGCCCGCGCCTGCTCAATGCGCACATCGTCCAGGTTGCGAAACCCGGTGCGTTGCCGATAGGAAAAGGTGCCGGCGGCATTCAGATCAAGCGAGAAGAGGCCCTTCAGCGTCGTGCGGTAGAACTGGTGCTCATGCGGCGCCGGGTCCCCTTCTTGACGCGCCATCACCCCGAAGTCCTCTGTGACAGAAACGGGTGCGATCGAGACCAACGTGCTTACCCGAAAAGGAGAAACGCGGGTAATCGTATCGCCAGTGGGCGTCTCATCGGCCCGGCTGGTGTCAGCCTTACGTTTCTCGGTGGCCGAGGTCTTCTTGGAAGGCGCACGCATATAGCCCAACAGGTCGTCGTCCCAGAATAGGATGGGGTTGGCGTCGGTGTAGGCAACTTTCTCTTCGCGGTAGACGGGGGCCTTTTGCCAGCCGAAATCTCCACTTTCCAGGGTAGTGCGCAGCCAATAGCGAAAGGCCTGCGCCGAAACATAGGGATAGGCGCCGTCGCGGGTTTTGATCAATTTGACCCCAACCGTATTGTCGGTGCGGGCGCCAGGAATACTGCCCAGGTTGTTCAGGGCCGATGCCGGCGCATCAATCAGTAGCAAACCGGTTACGAATGACATGATTCAAGCCTCCTCAGGTTTCGCTTCTTCGGACTTGTCTGTAGTGTCGGGGATAATATCAACATTTTTATGTAGCCAGCCAGACTCGTGCAATTGTTCGATCATTCGAATCAAAACCAGGTCACGCGCCAGGCGCCAATCGGATCGCGCCACCTCATCACCTTCTTCGAAAACAATGAGATATGGATCGAGCATAATCAATGGCGGTTGACCACGCTTGACATGCCTGACATTGGCTTTGATCAACGCGTTGCGCAAGTAGTCGTAGTTTTGCAACGTGAAGAAGTCGCTAAAGAAGCGACGATCGTTTTCCTGGCTGACATAGGCAGCCAGGCGGTCGCCCAACTGCCGAATTTCGTTGATCCGTTGTTTGTCCATCTGCAAGACTCCTTTCAAGAAACGTTCAGTAATCTTCCACGATACCAGCGCAGCTTGATCTCTGACCGAATAAGCGCCGCGAGGATCAGTGGGCACGCTGCGCACGGCGTTCAGAGCCACGCGCAAAAAGTAAGTACGAATAAAGGTGGGGGCATTGCCAGGCAGGCGGAAGAGGTCTTCATAAAGGTGGTTGCGCCGCGGCTTGAATTCGACCGTCGCCCTGGCCGCCTTATCTCCCTTGGCCGGCGGCGGCAGATCCCAGGCGCGGCGCACGATAGCGTCCCACTCGTATTGATATTCGGCCTGGAGCATGGCGCGCAGGAAGCCCACGATCTGTAAGGGCAGGTGGTAGAGGTCGAGCGCAACGCCCTGGCCACTGTTGGTCAGGTGATAGGCCGTGATGGAAAAGGGGCGCTCGTTCTGGATGGCGTCGTGCTGCATCAGTGCGGCCTGGACCAGGGTGTGGACGAGCAGGGTACGTTGAGATTGGGACGCCTCAGGCAGCTTGGTGTCGTTGGCCTGTTGAGCCAGCTGAATGGCCTGGCGGTTGGCCTCCAGGAAGCGGCCAGCGAAGTAGAGGATGATCTCTTCGCTGTCGGAATGGACGGCGAGTAGCTTGCCGCCGGATTTGGCGCAACCCAGAGGAAAGGCCTGGATGGCAAGCAGCGCCCATCCTGACACGGGCACTCCGGCATCGCCGCCCGGGTGAAAGTTAATGACATCTTCGCCGGTGAGCAACGGTATGTGCTGACGAAAGGCGCGGCCAGGGGGCAGGGTTTCACCCAAGGCAATGGCTGTAGCCGGTTCTCCGGTGAAAACACAGGTTTCAGCCCCTGCTGGCTGCGTCTTGAGATACGCGCGCGCCACCAGATTGGCGTAGACCTGGCGGCGTTCGGGGGTTTTTTCGAACGCGGGTTGGGTAAATCCAGAATTGGGAAAAGCGACCGTCAGGAACGACTTGAGCGGCTGGCGGGTGTAGTCGGTCGCAATATACTCCGCCATGCGCTCCAGATCGGCAGCGGTGACCTCAGTTGGGTGCTGACGTTGGCTGAACAGTGTAATGACTGCTACACCGACGTCTACTAACGGGTGGCCCGTGAAACGTAACATATGGCTTCTCCTTTTTGAGCGCCTGCGCCGACGCGCGTTGTCGCGTATGGTCTGCAGATAAGATCTATTGTCTCACGACTTATCATTGACCAGATCATATTCGCCTGGTTGCGTTAAGTATCGCGCCATGTCACGGCATATGCATTAGAGATACCTCTTAATTTTCCTAAGATAAAACTCTCAATTTGAGCCAGCTATGCAGTCGTCCCTGCGCGCTGACCAGGTGGCCGAGCGCAGCCGCGCCTGTCACGCCTCTGGCGCCGGCTCCAGGTATCCGCCTGCCTCGGCTTGCGCCAGTACGGCCAGAATCGTCGCCGCCAGCGCGCGCGCCGAGGCGGCGTCCATCTCCACGGCCACGCGGGCGCCCGGCCCTAAGGCCTCGTTTACGAAGTCAATGTTCAGGGCATATTCCAACGGTGCGTCGAAGGGATGATCGTAGGATACGCTCGCCTGACGCACGGCAAACCAACCGCCCGCGCCCTTGCCGCTGCCGGCCACGGACGCCTGTTGACTAATCATCGTACACATGACTCGCCTCCTTTTTTGCCCTCAGGCCGACGTCGCCAGGTGCTTTGCCAGGAACGTAAACACCTTCTGCCAGCCATCCACGGCCTGCGCCTGACGGTAGTTTGGCCGATCATAATAGAAGAAGCCGTGGCCTGCGTTCGGATAGAGATGAAACTCGTAAGCCTTGCCGTGCTGTTTTAGTTTCTGCTCATGCTGAACCACCTGTTCCGGCGAGGGGCTGTGATCCTCGGCGCCGAACAGGCCCAGGAGCGGACAGGCCAGGTCTGCGGTGTAGTCCAGCGGCGCGACCGGCTGCCTGGGCGTCAGTTCCTCTGGCGTCATGACCACGCGGCCGCCCCAACAGTCCACCACCGCGGCGAAGCCCGGCGCCCGGCAGGCGGCCAGGTAGGCGTGTCGCCCACCGGAGCAGGTCCCGA
>DAISHS010000172.1:0-9151 GCA_036822415.1 Chloroflexota bacterium | reverse complement strand
ATGCCCTTTGACAAAAAAATAAGGTAGTGGTATCCTGGCCAGGATACGATGGGTTGTTTTGGGGTTTCATTTCGCAGGAGGTTTTGCTCGTATGTCTGATCTTTCCGTGCTAGAGCGCCTGACGCCCTGGGTTGAACTTGCAGACCCGCGCCATGCCCTGGCCGCTACCGATCCAGTCATCTATGCTGCTATCGAAAAGGAACGCGCGCGGCAGACCGCTGGCATCGAATTGATTGCCTCTGAGAACTATGTCAGCCCGGCCGTTCTCGCGGCCATGGGCTCGGTTTTGACCAACAAATACGCCGAGGGCTACCCCGGCCGCCGCTACTACGGCGGCTGTGAATTTGTTGATGAGATTGAGCAATTGGCCATTGATCGCGCCAGGCAGCTCTTTGGCGCCGAACATGCCAATGTGCAGCCGCACTCCGGCGCGCAGGCCAACGCCGCGGTGTACATGGCGTTGCTAGAGCCAGGCGACACCGTGCTGGGACTCAAACTTGACCACGGTGGGCATCTCACCCACGGTTTTCATCTGAATCAATCGGGCAAGCTATACAACTTCAAGCACTATGGGGTCAGGCAGGATACAGAACGCCTCGACTACGATGAGATGGAAGCCCTGGCGCAAGAACACCATCCCAAACTGATCGTTGTCGGCGCCAGCGCGTATCCCCGCCATTTCGACTTCCCGCACCTGCGCGCGATCGCGGATCGGGCGGGCGCCCACCTGATGATGGACATGGCGCACGTGGCCGGCCTCATCGCCGCGGGTCTGCATCCCGACCCGGTGCCTTACTGCGATGTCGTCACCAGTACCACCCACAAGACGCTGCGCGGCCCGCGCGCCGGGTTGATTCTGTGCAAAGAAGAATGGGCCAAAGCGATTGACCGCTCGGTCTTTCCCGGCATCCAGGGCGGCCCGCTCATGCATATCATCGCCGCCAAGGCGGTGGCCTTCCACGAAGCCGCGCAGCCCGATTTCAAGGCTTATCAGCAGCGCACCCTGGATAATGCCCAGGCGCTGGCGGCGGAGCTGGCCCACCAGGGACTGCGCCTGGTCAGCGGCGGCACCGACAACCACCTGATGCTGGTGGACCTGACGCCGGCCGGCGTCACCGGCAAGGCCGCCGAGAAGGCGTTGGATGCAGCCGGCATTCACACCAACAAGAACATGATTCCCTTCGATCCCAAGCCGCCCTTGACGGCCAGCGGCATTCGCCTGGGGACGCCCGCGGCCACCACCCGTGGCTTTGGGTTGGAAGACATGCGCCAGGTTGGTCGTTGGATTGGCGAGATCGTTCATCATGCCGAAGACGCGGCCACCATCCAACGCGTGCACCGCGAGGTCATCGAGTTCGCCAGCCGCTTTCCCGTGCCTGCCTGAGCAAAGGCAAAGAACTTCCGGGGTCTCATACACTTCGGAAGTCTATGAATTTGCCAAGCGCCGTTAGTTGGTTATAATTAAGGGCGTAGGGGCGGTTAGCTCAGTTGGCTAGAGCGCGTCGTTGACATCGACGAGGTCAGAGGTTCGAGCCCTCTATCGCCCACCAAAACGCCGTGGCTGCAAAGTCACGGCGTTTTCTATGGCGCAGGCCGTCTATTTGTAGGTCGTTTGTCGGCTGCAGTGAATTGACGCGACGCACGGGCTGTGCTAGAATCGCTCTACGTGAATGACAAAAAGCGATGACCAGGACGAGTAGACGCGTGTTGTCACGCCAGAGAGTAGGGGCCATAGGCTGCAAGCCCTTATCGTGAACGATGCGTCGAAAACCACCTGGGAGTGAATGTCTGAACCTGGCGCAACCAGCGGTAAGAGATTCCGGTTGGCCCCGTTAGCGGCTGAAGAGTGGAAATGCGCGCGCCGCCTGGCGCGACATTTCAATCTGGGTGGAACCGCGAGCCTCTCGTCCCAACGACGAGAGGCTTTTTGTTAGGCAGAAAGCAGCAGAGAAGGAGAAGTCATTATGGCTAAGTCAAGTCAACTCGAAAAGGACGATCTATACAAGATTCGTCATTCAGCCGCGCACGTGATGGCGCAGGCAGTCATGGAGATGTTCCCCGGTCAGGCGCGCATTGCCATTGGCCCCCCCATCGAAGATGGCTTTTACTACGACTTCGAATTACCGCGCGGGTTGACGCCCGAAGACCTGGAGGTCATCGAGAAGCGCATGCGCCAGATCATCGGCGGGCGCCATACGTTCATGCGGCGTGAGGTCAGCGCAGAGGATGCGCGCGCCTTGTTCAGCGATCAGCCTTACAAGCTAGAATTGATCGCAGGGCTGGCGCAGGGCGGTGTGGATGAATACGGCAACGAGACGGACGAAGCGCCGATCATCAGCACCTACAAGCATGATCTGTTCGAGGATCTGTGCCGCGGGCCGCATGTCGAGCACACGGGGCAAATTCCGGCCGACGCGTTCAAGCTGATGAGCGTGGCAGGCGCCTACTGGCGCGGGGATGAGCACAACGCCATGCTCCAGCGCATCTACGGCACGGCCTGGCGCAACAAGAACGAACTAAACCAATACCTGCAGATGCTGGAAGAGGCCAAGAAACGCGATCATCGCAAACTAGGCAAAGAGCTGGAGATTTTCATCTTCGATGATGAGATCGGGCCAGGGCTGCCCCTCTGGCTGCCGCGCGGCGGCGTGTTGATCGAAGAACTGGAGCGGTTGGCCAAAGAGATGGAGATGAAGGCCGGCTATGAACGGGTGCGTACGCCTCATCTGGCCAAGGAATCTCTCTTTCTGCGCAGCGGACACCTGCCCTACTACGCCGAGAGCATGTATCCCCCCATGGAACTGGAAGGCGTCCGCTACTATGTCAAGCCGATGAACTGTCCGATGCACCACAAGATTTTTGCCGCGAAACCGCGCAGCTATCGCGAGTTGCCCCTGCGCCTGGCTGAATACGGCACCTGCTATCGCTACGAAAAAAGCGGCGAGCTGTTCGGGTTGATGCGCGTGCGCTCGATGCAGATGAACGATGCGCACATCTACGTGCCAGAGGCGCAGTTCGAACAAGAATTCATGGGCGTGATCGCCATGTACCGGCAGTACTTCGACCTTTTCGGCATTGACAAGTACGTGATGCGCTTGAGCACGCACCATGCCAAGGGCTTGGGCAAAAAGTACATTGACAACGAACGCCTGTGGCTGAAAACGGAAGAGATGGTGCGCAATGCCATGCACAATGGCGGCGTGCCCTTTGTCGAAGTGCCAGATGAGGCCGCCTTCTACGGCCCCAAGATTGATGTGCAAATCTGGAGCGCCATTGGCCGGGAGTTCACCCTGGCAACGAACCAGGTTGACTTTGGGCAGCCCGGACGTTTCGATTTGAAGTTCATCAACCAGAACGGCGAGGATGAAATGCCCCTGGTCATTCACCGGGCGCCGCTGAGCACGCACGAGCGCATGATCGGTTTTCTGATCGAACACTACGCCGGCAACTTCCCCGTTTGGCTGGCGCCAGAGCAGGTGCGCGTCATCCCGATCACCGATCATCACAACGATTATGCCGTCAGCCTGGCGCGACGCTTGCGCGGCGAAGGGGTGCGCGCCGAGCCTGATCTTGGCTCCGAGCGCATGAACGCCAAAATTCGCAAGGCGCAAGGCATGAAGGTGCCCTATATGCTGGTGGTGGGCGATCAAGAGATGGCGAACGATGCCGTTTCGCTGCGGCGCCGCGACGGTTCACGCCAGGACGGCATGCCGACGAGCGAGTTCATGGCCCTGGTGAAGGCGCGCATCGCCAGCCGCGCCGCGGCCCTCTAAGCGACCGACAGCGCCGCGGCTGAGGCTTTGCGCCTCAGCCGCGGCTTTTGCTTCATTTAATAAAGTCGTAGATGCCGTCGCGCTGCGGCCAGACCTGACCGCACGCGCGGCAGGTCAACGCCGCGGGCGTCACCGCCAGGTCGGTGTGATGGCAGGCCGGGCAACGGAAGAGATCAGTCGCCGGCGCAGAGGCGGCGGTCGGCGGAACCTGCGCCTGCACGAAGATGCTGGGGGCGAGCTGCAAGCGGCTGGCGTAGCGCTGCAGCACGCCATCGAGCGCGGCCAGGCGCGCGGCCGACCAGCGGCGCTTGAAAAACCCCGCGCGGAAGTGCGAGACGGCCACCTCGCGCGGCACGGCAAAGCCGACGCGGCGCAGCTGCGCCAAGACCCACGCGGGATGGAAGTCGAAATTGAGCGGCGCAAACTCATACGGTTCGGGCGCGTAAGGACTCCAGGCCTGGCGGCGCAAGGCAAAGCGCAGGATGGATTTAATGTTGCGTTTATTGGCAAACTCTAGCACGAAGACGCCGCCGGGCCGCACAATCCGCCGCAGCTCGGTCAAAGCCTGAGGGACATTCACCAGGTGATGCAGCACACGCACCATCACCACCGTATCGAGGGTTTGGTCTTGCAGCGGCAGGTCGTAGACGTTGGCCCGCACGAAAACGAAGCGTGGATCCTGCGCGAGGCGCTCCTGCGCCTGACGCAGCATGGAGAGCGCCGGTTCCACCAGGATGACCTGGGAGTAGCCGGCGTAGAGATCGGCCAGGCGTCCAAAACCGGCCCCGATTTCCACTACACGCGCGCCCTGCGGCGGGAGTAGGGCGCGCAAAGCATGGCGTTCGGCCAGGTCTTCGAACGCTCGCGCACCGGTCCAAAATTCAACCCGGTAAGCCGACCCTTCGTAGTCACAGAGGGGCGGCGGCTGGTCAGGCCGCAAGGGCGGCGCCGACACGGGCTGCGGTTCATCAGCATGAATGGACAAAGTCGGAACCTCAAAGTAGTTTTTGTATAGGAGTCAAAATGTTTCACGTGAAACATTAACATAAGACATGGCGATTATAGCATAGAGCCAGGGCAAGCATGAAATTACCAGCGGTTGTTTGACAGTCACGAAACACATTGGTATAATTGGCGGTGAATTGACCCATGACGGTCAAACGAGTCATAAAGTGCCATTTGGCCTTCACTCTGGCGTTTACAAAAAGGCCGTTGTGATCGTCTCGCACCCAGAGCGGCCATCAAAAACCTGGCCCCGTGGTCGGTTCGCTGGCAATACAGCGGAGGAACCTCGTCAACGACATCTTTGTTCAATGCCCAACCGTGAGGTCGCATGACAATTAGCCTAAGTTTATCAGAATGTTGATGACGTTGAATCTCGACCAGGGTTTGTGGGTTGGTCGAGATTCTTTTTTGGAGAGGGGCCAGCGAATGCAAAACCAAGATAGCGACCGAGCAAGCTACGAGGAAGAAGATTTTGCCACTTTGCTGGCGGCGTATCTGGGCGACAAGCAGAGCCATCTCCGACCACAGTATGGCGACCTGGTGCAGGGCATCATTGTAGCCATCTCGGATAAAGAATTGGTGCTCGATGTGGGCAGTAAGCAAGATGGGATCGTGCCGGCGAGCGACCTGGCTAAGTTAGAGCCGGCGGCCCTGGCCCAACTGGTTGTCGGCGCGACGATTCCCGCCATCGTTGTCAATCCGCATAACCTGGCGGGAGAGCTCGTTCTTTCGATCTATCTGTCGCAACAGGAGCAAGATTGGCTGCAAGCGCAAGCGGCCCTGGACGCAGGCGCGATCGTTGAGCAGGAAGTGGTTGGCTATAACCGCGGCGGCCTGACGTTGTCCTTCGGCAGCATTCGCGGCTTCGTGCCGGCGTCGCATTTGGCAGACAACGCACGGCTCTCAGAAGCAGAGCGGGTGGAACGCCTGGGGGGCTACGTCGGTCAGAAGCTGCCCGTTAAAATCATCGAGGTGGATCGTAAGCGACGGCGGCTGGTATTTTCGCATCGCCTGGCTGAGCAGGCCCTGCGCGAGCAGCGTCGTGCGTCCCTCTTGGATGAACTGCAGCCAGGCCAGATCGTCGAAGGCCGCGTCACCGCCATCCGGCCTTTTGGCGTTTTTGTCGACATTGGCGGGGCCGATGGCCTGATTCATCTCAGCGAGCTTGATTGGCAGCTGGTCAAAAACCCACATGACGTGGTCACCGTGGGGGACAAAATTCGCGTGTTGGTGCTGCGGCTGGATGAGAATCGCCAGCGCATTGCCCTCAGCCGGCGGCGGGCGTTGCCCAACCCCTGGGAAGTGGTGATGCAGCGGTACCACAACGGGCAAATTGTCAACGTTCGCATTACCAAGTTGATGGAATTTGGCGCTTTCGCCGAAATCGAACCGGGCATCGAAGGGATGATCCACCTATCGGAGTTGTCCCATCGCCCCATCCGGCATCCGCGCGAGGCGGTGCGGGTGGGAGACGACGTGCCGGCCCAGATTCTGCGCATCGAACCGGACCGTCAACGGATTGCGTTGAGCGTGCGTCGCGCCACGACCGACTGGATCGAGGCGGACGACAGCAACGCCGACCAGGCCGGCGAGTATCTCTTCATCGAGAACGAGTACAACGATTCACTCGTTGATAAGACATAAATGAGAACATCCATCTCAGGGATAGACCGGTTCCCTTCGAGAAGGGAGGTGAGACCATGACAGTACAACTTCGTCCCGGTGAGTCGCAGGACAACCTGCTTAAGCGCTTCCGCAAGGCGGTGGCCGAAGCACGCATCCTGCCCACAGTACGCCAGAAGCGTTGGTTTACGCCTAAGAGTGAACTTAGGCGCATCAAGAAGCAAAAAGCCATTCGCAAAGCTCGACGCACCATGCGCAAGCGTGAAATGAGGATTCAGAGCTAAGGGCGACATACCGGTTCAGCGGAGTGACAGAAACGCCGGCCTGCGCCAGCCGTTCTGTCACTCCGAATACCCGGGGTGCTTTGTCCTGATAGCGACCCGGTTTTTTGCACTGTGTTTTTGAGGGAGTCACGATTCGAATGTCAAAAGACGAAGAAGATAAGATTACCGTTGAGGGTACCATCACCGAGACCTTACCCAACACCATGTTCCGCGTGGTAATGGATAACGGGCACGAGGTGCTCGCCTATCTTTCGGGCAAGATGCGCAAATACTATATCCGGGTTCTACTAGGCGACCGTGTACGTATTGAGCTTTCGCCATATGATTTAACGCGTGGCCGTATTGTTTATCGCCACAAAAAATAAGCGGTGAGCCTGGGATGTCAGATCCGGTTTATTAGCTCACGCCATCACAAAATTAAATAAAGCCCCTTAGCAAAACCCTGCCGTGGTGATCCGCGGCAGGGTTTTGTATTCAACGTTTGTGCGGGAGGCTGTTCAGGTCAGGGAAGGGCGGCGGTCTTGGAAGCCTGACCGGCCAGGCGCGCTTTGAGTTCAGCCTGGCGTGCGTAGTCAATCGAATCGGCCAGGATGCGCAGCGCCTCTTCAGGGTTATGGAAGCCCATGCTGTTCTCAGCGGCAATGAAATCCCAGCGCAGCTGCGCCTTGCGGTGCAGCAGGCGCGCTTCGTCCAAAACGCCGGCGTCGAACGCAGGCAGCTTGGCGGTGTCCGTAATCGCCTGGATGGCGTCAACGATGGCGTCTTCGGAGCGGATCATCGTATCGTTGACCTGCTTCTGAATCTTTGCCACGCGCTCCACCACGTAGCTGACATCGGCATGGCAGGCGCCGCAGGCCTGTTCCGCGTATTTGAGCGGGCTAGCCACAAAGTGCGAGCTGTACTTGACCGCGCCGTCACGCTGGTAGGGCATATGACAGTCGGCGCAGGCCACGCCGGCTTTGTAGTGCGTGCTTTCCGCGGTAAACAGCTCATAATCAGGATGCTGCATCTTGATCATGGGCGCGGCCGAAATCCCATGCGTCCAGTCCTTGAACGGCTGATCGTTCACCTTCAGATCATCGTAGTACTTCTCAATGTCCTCGACGCGCGTGCCGTTTGCCCAGGGAAAGGTCAGGTACTTGCCGTCGCCCTTGAAGTAGTATTCGACGTGACAGTTAGCGCAAACCACCGTGCGCATTTCCTGGCGACTGAGCTTGTCAGGGTCCTTGCCCTGGGCTACCAACGCCTCGCGCAGCGCCGGGTTCGTTACGATCAGCTTCATGGTGCTTGGCTCATGGCAGTTGGCGCAGGCAATGGGCTGCTTGATCATCTCCTTAAGCTCGCCAAAGGGCATCGCGTAGAATTTGGCCGGCGTCAGCTCGGCCCACAAGCGCGGGTTGTCGGCGCTCTTGCACGACATGCAGGCGCCGGCCGTGGGATTACGCCCCGTTTGCGTGACATCAACGACAGACCAATAGTGGCCGCGATCCTCTTTGTAATCCTTCGAGAAGGCATTGCCAGCAAATAGCGTCCTGAGGCGCGGGTCGGCGTCGAGCTTCTGGATCGGATCCGATCCGCCATACGGGGTCTTTGCCATTTCCTGGGTGCGCAGCCAGCTGTCATACTGATGAGGATAATTGACGGCCCATTTCTGCGGGTCCGGCTCCATGGGCGCAATGGCAACGAGCGTCTGCGGCCCACGCGTCTGTAAGGGCTGATTGTTCAAAAAGACAAAAACCCCGATCAAGGCGGCGGCGAGCAGCACCACCAGGGCGGTGAGCAGCCACACCGTACGTTTTGTTTGCATGAAGTCGTGCTCCTTGAGAGATTGCACTGATTGATCTTTGGGGATGACCGTTTCTACTGATAAAGCGAATTGCCCCGCGCACCGTGCGGCGCCGTACGATGACAATCAACGCAGTAGCGGCCGGCGTCGGGCTGGCCGTCCGCCACCTGCGAAACGGTCTCGCTGTGGCAGCGAAGGCAATTCTCCTGTACGATCGCGCGCGTCGATTCTTTAGCCCGGATAGCATCGGGAATGTGACCGGTAGCAAACGCCGACACGTGGTTGAAGCCAGAGCGCGCCTTGACGATGTATTTGGGAATCAACGCATGGGGGGTGTGACAGTCATTGCAAGTGGCAACCGCCTGGTGGCGCGAATGATACCACCCTTCGTAAACCGTGCCCATCACGTGACAGTTGTTACACGCCGTGGAATCATTGCCGAGGTAAGCCGTAAAGTTGGTGACGCGCATGCCGACGCCGATCACGACCAAAATGGCGGCCAGGCTAATGAAGATAGGTGCTTTCATCATCGCGGTTCCTTGTCGTTTGTGTCCTCGAAGACTGTCCCGGCAGTATCTTCTCGATTATGACAGACAAGCAAGGCAAGGGGTATGATATACGTCGTATCGGGTGCATTTCAAACTGGGGGCAGATCGGGCGACTGCAAGTCGCTGCAACGA
>DAISHS010000171.1:0-9224 GCA_036822415.1 Chloroflexota bacterium | reverse complement strand
CAGGGTCAGCTTGATGTAGATACAGCCGTGATGGGGAGTGTACTTGCAGGCATTGTTGAGCAGGTTGGCGATGATCTGGATCACGCGCATTCGGTCGCACAAAATGGGCGGCAGGTTGGGCGTCGCAGCGACGGCGAACTGTTGTTCTTTGGCTTCCAGCTGCGGCATCATCTCTGCCACAACGACCTCGACCAGCGGCAGCAGCTCGGCTGGCACCAGGACCAATTCAACCCGGCCGGCTTCCAGGCGCGTGGCGTCGAGCAAGTTGCTGGTGATGGAGATGAGGCGCTGTGCGCTGCTTTCAATGATACGGAGCGCATCGGTCTGGTTGTGGGGAATGGCACCGAACGTGCCATCGAGAAGCATCTCCAGGTAGCCGCTAATCGAAGTGAGCGGTGAACGCAGCTCGTGCGCCGCGATCGAAACGAATACAGATTTCATCTCATCCATCCGTTTCAGCTCTGCGTTGAGGGAAGCCAGGTTCTGGTTCTGGCGCAGGAGCTGATCGCGCAGCAAACGCAGCTCGTTACGTTGCTGGACAAGGCGTTGACCCTCTACACCTGCCATCGTGCTGTCTTCGAGGAGATGAACCAACCCATCAATCTGATCGCTGGCATCGTGGTGCGGCCGATTGATCAGGTTGAGATAAATGGTATTCCCTGCCTCATTGCTGCGATTCAGCCACGAAAGCTCGACACGGGGGAGACGTCCGCTGAGAATATCGGCCATCTCCTGTTCATTACCGATCAATTCAGGCACCAGGTCGTAGATGGAAATGCCCAGGTAGTTTTCATCGGCGTATGAGAACAAGGACAGGTCGCCTCCAACCTCCACAATGTGCAACGTTGTGTCGCTGATGGCATAGGCAAAATGGCGTTCTTGAAACAACAGACGCGCCACCGTCATCGTGATGTCAGGGTTGTCATTGGTCATGTTTGCTACCTACGCCAGCATGACGCGGCCCAAATGCCGGAATAGAGACTCGACCTCTTCACCGTTGCGGGCGCTTGTCAAATACCACGGATAATGATTTTTGGCTGCAAACGCTTCAATCTGAGCTGCCGATACCTGCCGTTGTTCGAGTAAGTCATTTTTATTGCCCGCCACCACGATGTGGGCCTGTGGACTGATCGAAGCCAGGTCACGCAGATACGAATCTAAGCTCTCCAGCGTGGATGGTCTGGTCAAATCGCACACCAGGATGGCCCCGGCCGTCCCACGCAGATAGCTGGCCCGTATGCGGTCGAATTCTTCGCTGCCGGCCAGGTCCCAAAGCATCATGGTCATCTCAGCCATGTCTTCGTGATTGGGGACGATGACTGTCTTACGACTTACTTTGACGCCAATCGTGCTCAGATAACGATCATCGAATAGATCATAGACGAAGCGACGCACCAGGCTCGTCTTTCCCACCCCAAAGTCTCCCAGAAGGCAGACCTTCTTACTCACAGCCATCATAGTGGCCTTCCTTCAGCATGAATCGGTTAACGGGGCATCGGTGTCAATACGGGGATTTTAGCTGCTTCTGGTTTGACGGATGCGCCGGTTGCCTGTCCAATCTCTGCTTCGCCAAACGCCAGTAGACCGGCAAATGCCCAGCCAATGACGCCGCTGCGCGAACAGCAGACGTAGTACCAGGTGTTGGCGTCATCACGCCCTCTGACCTCGACCTGTCTATCAGAGCCAATGATGCCGATCACGGTATAAGTCATGCCTGGCCCACGGCGCAGGTTCAACTGGGCGACAATGGGTCGAGCAAAGAGCGGCGGCGTCGGCGTAAACGTGGCGGTTGGGGTTACCGTGGGGGACGCTGTCGGGGTTGCGGTCAGCGTTGCCGTGGGGGTCAACGTTGGCGGCAACGTGGGCGTCGGCAGAGGCGTCACCTCGATATAAACCGTTACCGGTTTTGACAGGTTATTCGCCCACTGCACCACCCCCCACACCGCGATACAGGTCAACACCAGGCACAAAACCAACGCCGCCGCGGCGCCGGCCAAAATGCGCTTCTGTCCACTGGTCAGCCCGGGCGCGGCGCGCGGCGCCTGCGCGGGCGGCGCAAAGAGTGTCCGCAGTTGCGTCTCCACCGGCGCCAGTGGGGATGCATCGCCCGCATAATCACGCAACACCGGCTCGAACTGACTCTGAATCTCAATGAGCAGGCCGCGCATCTGGGCGCGGAAGCCAGGCGGTTCAATGCCATCTACCACGACAGCCAGATAGGCGTACTGGGCCGCTTCGATCACAATGCGGCGGTCGCCGTACTGAATCTCGTCCAGATCGCCTTCTTTGGCGGCGCCAAAGGCATCCTGCGTAAAATCGCGGATAGCCGTCAGCATGCCGCTAATGACGTCGGAATCGCGCACCTCGACTGGCTGCGATGACACATACCACAGCAGCAGACCGCTGGAACGTTGGATCAAAAAGACTTCAGCGACAGCAAACGGCAGCGCCTGACGCAGCAGCATTTCACCTTCGGACACGCCGCCCAGCCGCGCCCGCACACGCTCCCAGACGGCGCGCGGCGTCAAGGTCATGCGCATCTGCGCATCCACGCTGCGCGCCAGATCACGAATCGCCTCACTGACGGCTCGCACCACAACCTGGCCGATGATCGGGTAAAGCGCCTCGACCATTTCGGCGCGCGCATCGCGAATCTTCTGGCGCAGAACATCGCCCAAAACCGGCATCAGAAGGGCGATCAGCGCATCCTTGTCGTTGACCTGGCGCTCAAGCTCAGCCACCTGCTGGGCCAGGTCATCGGCGCGCTGACGTTCTGCGCCCAGCAAGATCTCACGCAGATCATCGGCCGATTTATCTGGCGGCGCCTCTTGGTCAAGCGCGGGCCAGCTCAACGGATCGGCTTCATCCCGGTCAGATGAGGGGACCATCGCCGGCAAAACGGACAAGGTTGAGGTTACTCACTGGACACCAGGCCATGCAAGATGTCGCCCAGGGACCCGCCGGTCTTGAGGTGCGTGCCGAGGTTGACAAACAGCTCGCCCAGGGCCGCGCGATCCACTTTTTCGAACGATAATGACTGCGAGGTCTGGCGCAGCTCAGCGCGCAGATCATCATCGCTCTGGCGTTGATCACGACGAAGAAGCTGCAAACGTTTGTTTTGCTCCCCATCCTGTTCGCTCAACTGCTCAGTCAGATGGTCCAGCTCCTGTTGCAACCGTTCTATATCACGTTGCAAAGACTGAAAACGCTGTTCATAATCACGAATCTGGGGACCAAAAATGATGTCACGAATGCGATCCACTTCCTGCGGGGTGCTGCCGGCCACCGGCTGCGTTGACTTCTGGGTCATCTCATTCTCCTATGACAAAAGATGGATAGGGGTCATTAAGCCGACAATAGCCATTGTCGGGGGGCAGAGGCTTACTTCTTGGGGAAGCTATAGCCTTGCCCGCGTTCGGTCACAATGTAAACTGGTTTAGTCGGGGTGGCTTCGATTTTTTGGCGGAGGCGGTAAACGTGCACGCGGAGGGTGTCTTCGAAAACTTCGTCGAGCGGCCACAAGCGGCGCAAAAGGAAATCGGTGGAGACCGTGTGGCCGGCGTTATGCATCAAAATGAAAAGCAGCTTGGTTTCAGTCGGGGTCAGAGGGACGATCTTGTCATTCATAATGGCCTGCTGATGCGCAAAATCAACCGCCAGGCGCTCATCAATCTGAATGATCGGGTCAAGGGCATAGGCAAAATCGCCGATACGACGCAGCACCCGCTCCACCCGCGCCACCAGTTCACGCGGGCTGAATGGCTTGGTCACATAGTCTTCAGCAAAATACTGAATCCCGCGGATGATCGTTTCTTCTTCATCAACGGCCGTCAGTAGAATGACCGGTAAATCGCTAAACTGCTGGACCGCTTTGCAGAAGTCAAACCCATTCATGCCCGGCATGTTGATGTCCACAATGGCAAGATGAGGAAGACCTCTCTGCGCAATCACATCCAGGGCAACTTGTCCCCCACATGCCGTGACCACATCATAGCCAGCATATTCCAAACGATCCTTGACCAGATTCAGAATCGCCGGATCATCATCAACGACAAGAATGCGCTGACTGCGGTCAATTGAACGATCTTCCATCTTAAGAAATTTTCCCTAATGGTTTTGCCCACTGTAACATAGGAAGATTCATCCGACATGAAATGGGTACTGATGATTATTTTAACATGTGAGCATCATTTGAGCAATTCACTTTGGAATAAGAATGACGCGCGGCGCGCTAAATCTGGAACTCCCCGTTCTGATAGAAGAGATCGCCGTCTACCCAGATTTCGCTTTGCTGGCGCATGTCGCAAATGAAGTCCCAATGGATGGCCGAAACGTTGCGGCTGCCAACCTCGGGGAAGCCGCGGCCAACGGCCATGTGCATGGTGCCGCCGATCTTTTCATCGTAGAGGATGCTCTTGGTAAAACGCTTGATGTGGTAGTTGGTGCCAATGGCCCATTCCCCCAGGAAGCGCGCCCCGGCATCGGCGTCGAGCTGGCTCAGCAAAAAGGCCTCATTCTTGCGCGCCGTCGCTTTGACAATTTTGCCTTGCTCGAAATAAAACTCCACCCCTTCGACTTCACGTCCTTCACGAATGGCGGGGTAAGTGAAACGTACCCAGCCATTGACCGAATCCTCGACTGGACTGGTGAAAATTTCGCCAGCCGGCATGTTGTGCCGGCCATAGTCGTTGATGAAGTTACGGCCAGCAATGGAGAGCGACATTTCTGCGTTTGCGCCTTTGATTACCATCTGCTGACGGCCCTGCATCCATTCGATCCAGCGCTGCTGACGGTCGTACACCTGACGCCAGGCCTGCACCGGATCGGGCTGATCGGCGAAGGTGGCGCCGTAGACGAAAGCCTCATACTCGCCCAGGCTCATGTCGGCCTCTTGCGCAAATGCGGGGCATGGATACTGGGTGAGAACCCAACGCAACGAGCCTTCGGCCGAACGCCGCATATAGGTTTCCATCAGCGCGGCCCGCGCCCGTTGCTGGACTTGCTGGCGCTGCGGATCAACGCCGCTGAGCGTGCGCGTATTGTCGCTGGCATTGAGTATAATCAGGGCATCGGCCTTTTCCAGGGTCAGCTGTTCCAGGGGCGAAATCCATTGCAGCTGCGCGTCCGTGGCCTCGCGTAACAAAATTTCGCTCAGCTGATTTTCGTTGAGCACGGCCATGGGATTGCCCCCGGCGCGCACGATGCGCCGCGTCACCTCATGCAACAGGGGTAACGCCAGCACATGGCTGTTGACCACCACCCAGTCCCCAGGCTGGACGTCAATCGCATAATTCACCAGGATCTCGGCCAGTTTCTCGATACGTGGATCTGCCATGACGGTAGGTCTCCTTCAATTGATTGGTTCAATCTAAGTCTACATGGGAAGATGCGTTGGTGTCAAATAAAGCGTTGCGGAAGGCGTCACGCGGGCGCGCGCAAGAAAAAACGCTGGCAACCCAGTGGGCTGCCAGCGTGACGGGGAGCAGAGGGCCTTGCGCTTAAATAAAGATGATCTGCGCGCCTTCGGTCATATCCATGAAATCGCTGGCGGTGACAATATCAATCACGCCATCCACGAAATCTTCTTTCTTCAAGCCCATCATGTCCACAGACATCTTGCAGGCGTAGAGCTTGGCGCCGCCATCCACAAGCATCTGCAGATATTCGCCGACCGGCGGCGCGCCCACGTCGGCGATTTTTTTCTTCATGAGATTGGTGGCAAACGCGGTCATACCGGGCAGCGCGCCCAGGAAATTGGGGATGCCGAGGTTGCCGGTATTCAGGCCCATCATGCTCATCTTCATGCTGGTTTTGCCCACCGGCGCCAGTTCCAGATGATCTTGACGGCTCTTCGTAATCATGTCCATCCCCCAAAACGTAAAGAAGATGGTGACATCAATGCCATTGCCCAGGGCAGCCCAGCCCATGACGAGAGCCGGGTAAGCCATGTCCAGATCGCCCTTGGAGCAGATAAACGCCACTTTACGAGTTTCGTCAGCCATTATCAGATTCCTTTATTTGATCGTAGCAGGTTTGCGGTGGGTGGTCATCCCCAACGACTCAAACGCAGCCTTCCGGCTTGCCCAGGCCAGCAATGCGCGCCACTTTCTTGGCCGGGCCTTTGGGGAACAGGGCGAACAGATCCTTGGTGGAGACGCCGGTCCCCGTGGTGATCTGACGCAGCGTGGGCGACTTGCCCGCCAGCTTGGTCGAGCTTTCGCGACAATAGTCAATCACCTTCCAATGGGCCGCCGTCAGCTCGGCCAACCCCTCTTCACTCGCAATGGCCGCGGCAATTTCCTTGTTCCACTCGGCGGGGTTGGTCAGGAAGCCTTCATCATTGACCTGAACGGTCTTGCCAGCAATCGTACGCGTTGCCATACATTCTTCTCCCTTATCTTGTCTCACGCACGTTGTCTAAATCAGATGCCGCGGGTCGTTCGCCGACCGCACGGTCTAAACGTTGCTGCCTCTGCGCATAGAGGCTCAGTTGACGGCCCGTTCCTGGGGCGACGTCTGCAAACCGAGGTTGCGCAGCACCCGCAGGGTCAGCGCCAGGCCGCGACGCACGTTGGGGTCGCGCATCTGCCCCAGCAGCGAACGATAGGAAATGCTCACCGCGGCCGGCCCCTCGCTTTCGATGGCAGACACCATGTTGCGCGCAAAGTGCATTACTTCGGGCTGGGTCATTTCTTTGATGGTTTGCAGGATCAGCACCACATTACTGCCCAGCTGCCGTACATCCTCTTCGCCAAACGAGGTGACGATGTTATCCAGGATCTGCCAACCGCCCTTGGCAAAGGTAAAGTAGCCCTTGCGCTCCAGCGTGGTCAGCTCGTTGACGGCCCGACCAAAAGCGGCGTCGCCCAGGGGCACGACCGTCTCGGCCAGGTCCATGACGCTTTCGAGCTGGTCGAGTATCTTCTCCATGTTGCGCCCGTTGCGCGCCAGGCGCTTGATCAGGCGCAGCAGGTCGTCCAGGCTAACGTACTGCTCCACTTCCTCCAGCTGCTCGACCGTCAGCCGGTAGGCATCGTTGACGATGGGGGTCAGATCACGCATCAGCTCGGCGCGCGCGGCGCGTTCGCGCTCGGCCCGTTGGGCCTGCTCGGTCAGGTAAGCCACCTGGTCGGTCAGACGGTCCAGCTTTTCATTTAGTTCAAGCAAAGACTGCTCCATGCCGCCCTCCTTAGTTATGCGCGCCGCCGTCCCATTTGCCGGCCATGCTCATGCGCGCCGGCAGCGGTAAGGGCTGGCCCTTGAGCAGCAGATTCCAGTACATCCAGCGGAACATGACTTTGCCCCAATGGTTCATTTCCGATTCCTGCAGAAGGGAGAAAGGCCCCACGCCCGGCAGCGGGTATTTGCCCGGCAGCGGTTCGACTTCATAGTTGAAGTCAATCAGCAAGCCCTTGCCAAAGCCGGACTCGATGAAGCAGTTGGCATGACCGTCGAAGGTCGGCAGCAGCTCCAGACCATCCACGTAGCGCACGAAGTTCTCGGTGAAGACATCCACGGCAAAGTGCGCCACCGAGCCAGCCTTGGAGGCCGGCACGTTGCTGGCATCGCCCAGGGCGAAGATGTTGGGATAAGCATCGGCCAGGAAGGTAAACTTATTGACCGGCACATAGTTCAGGTCGTCGCCCAGTCCAGAGCGGGCGACGACATCGCTGCCCATGTTGAGCGGCACACTGACCAGTAGATCGTATTCCACTTCCTGCTCATCGTAGGAGACAATCTTTTTCGCGCCCGCGTCGACGTGTTCGATCAAAAAATCGGGCACGACCTTGATCCCCTTCTGCTCCAGGATGTCGCCGAGGTACTTGGAAGCGACCGGTTTGGTGAATGCGCCCGGCAGCGGCGTGACCAGGCTCAACTCCACACGATCGCGCAGGTGGTGTTCATGGAAGAACCAATCGGCCAGCATGATGAACTCCAGCGGCGCCACCGGGCATTTGATGGGATTGTCCACGATGTTGAGGACCAGGCGGCCGCCCGGCCAGTTGCGCAAGTAGCGGGCCAGGGCCACGGCACCGTCCACCGTGTAAAAATCATGGATTGACTTGCGCCATTCATCTTCGTGCAGGCCGGGCGTCTGTTCAGGATGGATGTTGGTGCCGGTGGCGATGATGAGGAAATCGTAGTTCAGGTAACGATTGTCTTTGGTAATGCGCACCCGGTTGTGCTCCGGCTCGATCAGCTCGATGGGCGAGATGATCATCTCCACGTTGCTGGGAATGAAATCGCGCTTGGGCTTGATCACATCGCTCTTGCTGTACATGCCAAATGGGATGAACAGAAAGCCGGGCTGGTAGTAGTGGGCCTCATTCTGGTCAACAATCGTGATCTTCCACTCGTCCGGGTCCAGGGCGCGACTCAGTTTATTGGCGGCCATGGTGCCGGCCGTACCGGCGCCGAGGATCAGTAGTTTCTTCATGGTTCGATAAATCTCCTCAAGCCAGGCAAAATTACAGGGCGGTCAGGGAGGCAATGGCCTGCAAGCGGCCGGTAAGCGTCTGGCGGTCTTCCAGGATGTGAGAATAGATATCAGCGATGCGTTGGACGAATTCCAACGCGCGCTCCTGAGCCGTGCGATCGAGGCGATAAACCTCATTGACATGGGTTTCGATGAAAGCAGGCGCCACATTCAGGCCAGCAGCCAGGGTGTTGATCTCCTGCGCGCTGGGAGGCCAGGGGGTGGGGGCGATGCCGCCGATGAAAACCATGCCTTTGAGCTCGTTGCCGGCGCGAATCAGGCCACGGGCGCAGAGGAGGCCCAATTCACTGGCAGAAAACTTGGGCTGCAGCGTGGGCGCGCCCGCCAGCTGCTGCCAGGTGCGCACGCAGTGCGTCACCCCATCGGGGTCCTGAATGACGGCGCGGTAAAGGCCGCATGGGTTACTGACCTGCGTTACCGGCTGGCCCTGCATGTCGGTGATGACCATCATCACGCCGAGGGCTTCGGCAAAGGCATCCTGAATCATCTGCGCGCAGGTGAGCGGCAGCAGCGCGGCCAGGGTTGTCGGCGGCTGTGCGCGCAGGCTGGTTGGCAAGGGCGTTGACGACATGGGAAGCGCGGGCACGGTCAGACGCTTGGGCAACGCCCGTTCAGACGACTTGCCCAGGAGGTGGTCAAGATCGGCCTGGGCAAAGCGCCACTGCTTGCCAACCCGCACCGCGGGCAGCTGCCCGCTCTCGACAAAACGGTAGATCGTCGTGCGATC
>DAISHS010000170.1:0-9344 GCA_036822415.1 Chloroflexota bacterium | reverse complement strand
CTATCTGGGCACGCAAAGACGAGTCGGTTATTTCTTTACAGCTTAGCTGATTGATGGTCATGGTGCTGCAGGCAGTTAGCGACAGCGCCAACATGAGAGCAACGAGTCTGGTCATCATTCTCACCACCGTCCCTCCAAGATGTTGCTGTGCCGGTCAATGCTGTGAGCCAGTTCATGCACGACCGCGTGTATGAGCCAGGCCCCATCGCGCACCACATTAGGAATGTACTTATCGGCTACTGTTTCGAGATATTAGGGTCTTTTTGCATTGCTTTCTCGAGGCGAAATATGCGCCATGTTGCAATGCCTCCGATCAGAGCCAGTCCCGGTACTGGAGCCACAATCGTGACCAAGCAATCTGACCAGTTGAATTCTGCAGACCTGAGAATTGGACTGAATATGATATCTGATACAATCCCAGCCAAGAGGATTGAAATCATATAGAAATAGGAACGCAAACCAAATTTGTCCACATTGCATCTCCTTTGGTTTCAGTCTTGGTTGTGAGAAGGTTGACCACCGAATAGTCGCCGCCAAACCCCAGCGCCCATCGCGGTAAGAGGTGGGGTCAGGGACATTTCCTGACTGCCAAAGGATATCGCCCCGGCTTCCACGGTCAACGCGACCCGCAGACGCCTGAACCAACTGCGGCGAGTATCGCGCGGCCGCGAGGATTTGTCAAGGGGTTGGCCGAGGACAAAAACCGAACAGAAGCCCCAACTGGGTGATTCGAAGGCGGGCGCGGCGCCCCTCAAACTTGCTTGTGCGCCGCCGTGACCGGGCGGGTCACCGGGGGACTTCTTCATCGGAGTGGGCAGGCGTCGGGCGTACCCGCGTGGTGTACCAGAGCACCGCCAGAACGAACAGCGTCAGCAGGCCCAGGGCCAGCAGCTTGGTCAGGCGCGAGTCAATGAAAAGGGCAAGGATGCCAAAGAGCGCGCAGAAGGCATAGTAGGCCAGCACGATCTGGCGTTGAGTGAAGCCCAGGTCAAGTAAGCGATGGTGCAGGTGGTCGCGCGACGATTGGTAGGGTGATTGCCCGCGGCGCACGCGGTGCCAGATCAGCCAGGCGACGTCGAGGATGGGCAGGCCCAACACCAACAACACCGTGGCCATGCGCGCGCCGCCCATGATGCCGAGCGCGGCCAGGGCAAAGCCCAGGAAGAAGGAGCCTGAGCTGCCCATGATGACGCTGGACGGGTTGAAGTTGTAGGGAAGGAAGCCCAGCACCGCGCCCAGCAGGGCCAGCGGCAGCAGGGCCACGCTGGCCTGCGGCGGCTGCGCACGGAAGAGCATATGGCCGGCTACCACCAGGCAAAAGATGGCGGCCACCCCCGCGGCCAGCCCGTCGAGACCGTCCAGCCAGTTGACGGTGTTCATCATGCCGGCGAACCAAAAGAGCGTCAGCAGCCAGACGATCGGCCACGGGAAACCGTCCGCGCCGCCGAAGGGCTGGTTGGTGAAGGGGTTGTTGACGTGCTTGATGAAGATCAGGCTGGCGATGCCAATCAGGCCGGCCAGCACCTGCACCACGGCCTGCGGCCAGGCCGGCAGATCAAAACGATCGTCCAACAGGCCGAAGAGGAAGACCAGCGTGCTGCCCACGAGCAGGCCCGTGCGCCGCGTCGATTCGTTGGGGTCCGTGCTGGCGGGGAAGAAAGCGGGAAAGGCCAGGGTCGCCAGCACGGTCAGCGCGAAGGGCAGGAACAACGCCAGCCCGCCCAGGCGCGAGAGCGTGCCCGAATGAACCCGGCGCGGGGCCGGCGCGTCTGCAATCCCCAGGCGCAAGCCCCAGCGCCGCGCCAGCGGCGTCAGGGTCAGGGTCAACCCAAACGCCAGCAAGAATACCGCAATGAATGGCAAGATGGCTCCTAAAATCGGGCGCGGCGACGCTCCTACGGCCGCAGGCGGTTCAACATGCGCGGGAAGGCGCCGGTTTCGCGCACGTGGTCGAGGCCGCAGATCCAGGCGACGGTGCGTTCGACCCCCAGGCCAAAGCCGCTGTGGGGCGCCGAACCGTATTGGCGCAGCTGGATGTACCAGTCGTAGGCGTCGGCCGGCAGCTGGTGCCTGTCAATGGCGGCGATCAGCTTCTGCGGATCGCTCATGCGCTCGCTGCCGCCGATGATCTCGCCGTAGCCTTCGGGCGCCAGCAGGTCGGCGCTGCGGCACACCTCTGGCCGCTCCGGCTCCGGTTCCATGTAGAACGCCTTGACCGCGGTGGGGAAGTGGTGCACGAACACCGGCTTCTCGAACTGCATCGTCAGGTAGGTTTCGTGCGGCGCGCCGAAGTCATCGCCCCAGGTGATCGCGGTCAGCGCATCGTCGTTGGGCGGCACGGTGACGCCGCGCGCGGCCGCCTCGTTGATCATCGTGACGGCCTCATCGTAATGCAGGCGCTCGAACGGCGCTGTGACCTTCTGCAGGTGGCTGATGTCGCGCTCCAGCACCTTCATCTCCACCGCGCGTTCCTTGAGCACGGTCTGCACGATGTAACTGACAAACTGCTCCTCAACCTCCAGCAGCTCTTCCAGTTTGCAGAAGGGAATCTCCGGCTCGACCATCCAGAACTCTTGCAGATGGCGGCGCGTCTTGCTCTTCTCCGCGCGGAAGGTGGGGCCAAAGCAGTAAACCGGGCCAAAGGCGAAGATGTCGGCTTCGTTGTACAGTTGGCCGGTTTGGGCCAGGAAGGCCGGGGTGCCGTGGTAGTCAATCTCGAAGAGGGTGGTCGTGCCTTCGCCGGCGGCTGGCGTCAAAATCGGCGTGTCCACCAGCATGAAGCCGTGGTCGTCCAGCCAGTCGCGAATGGCCTTGATGATCGTTGCGCGCACGCGCATGATGGCCCACTGGCGGCTGGAGCGCAGCCAGAGATGGCGGTTGTCCATCAGGAACTCGACGCCGTGCTCCTTGGGGCTGATGGGGTATTCGGCCGCGATCTGCACGATCTCCAGGTCGGTCACATCGAGCTCGAAACCGCCGGGGATGCCGGGGGCGCGTTCCTCGGCGCGCACGACGCCGCTTATGATCAGCGACGATTCCTGGGTCAGGCGCCGCGCCGCGTCGAAGGTGGCCTCGCTGACATTCTTCTTGAAAACAACGGCCTGGCAGATGCCGCTGCCGTCGCGCACCTGCAAGAATTGCAGGCGGCCCTTGTCGGTCTTGTTGTACAACCAGCCGCGCAGCGTCACCGCCGCGCCGACATGGTCTTTCAGGTTTTCGATACGAACGATGGGCATCATTTCTCCTTATGCTGGCGGGAAGCGGTCGAGATCATAATTCCCGCTGTTGAATTCGACCAGTTTCACCCAGTCAATGGCGCCGGTTTCATCACAGAAGCGCTCTATGAACTGTCGAGTGAAACGATTGACGACGCGTGCATATTCTTGGGTAAAGGCCGCGCTGCGTAGCTTCACTCGCTCAGCCAGTGGCTGAATAATGTCAGTGTACAGCAGATGGTCGCCACTGACAAACCGCCAGAAGTCTGCACCAACGAGAATGCCTTGCTCAAGATCGGTTTTGGCCTTACCATAGCATATTCCGTGCAGCAGTCTGGTGTCCTGGTTGGCAAGATTAGCCAGGGTCAGCGTTTGATTCGGGTACTTTGGAATACGGTCTTGGGAGTTGACGTGCCATGACCAATAAGGCTCAATGCTGATCAAGTAGGTAATGTCGCTATGCGTGAGTTTGAGATTAGAACCGGGTACGTCTGAGCGATCCCCATCAAGCGTTTCACTGGCCACAAAAATAGCTAATTCCACGAGCAAATCGGAAAAAAGGATTTGCTCGTGCATTGCCAGCATTGTGTCGAGTCTTCCCATAACGATTTTACCGGCAGCCAGAGAAGGTTTGGTGGCTACGTAGGGATTTATGGTAAACAAACTGGCAAAGGACAGGCTTCTGAGCAATTCGATTTGCTGTCGATCCAAGGCGACAAGACCTGCGCTAAGAAAAGCGCGTACGGCATCGTAGTTTAGTGGCTTCATCGGATTCTCTCGCGCTGTTGACATTTGGTTTTCTGGCGGCTGTGAATCCATGCAATCATAATTCTTTGCGAACGGTGTTTCCAACATCGTCGATGATCCCGAGTAGTTGATCGAACGTACCACGTCCTCCGATGGCATCCCAGAATTCTTCACCAATCAATACTTCATCTTGCATATCCAGGATTCTCTTTGTCACCGCATGTTTGTACTTCGCCCGCGTTACATAGGGATTGTAGGGGAATGCAAGGTAGGCTTGCGGATTCCGTTGAGCAAATAACACCGAAAACATCAGTATTTTGAATTTGGTCTCTGCACCTATGTCGAGATTGGGTTTGATGGTCTTGATCTCAGCGAAGAAAGGCCCCTTGTTGTAGTCGCCAATGAATAAGTCGGCAATCACGCGGACGCGAACATCCTCTTGATCGTTACCTTGATTCGCGTTCAGGATTTCGTTTATTTCTGCAGCGTGGTCTGGGCGGCGCTGACCTGCCCGCAGTTCGCGCACGATCCTGGAAATCGTGTCGGCTGTGCGCTCCTTGAGAATTCCTTCGATTTTGTATTCAACCATCACTTGCTGAAAATGCTCACGAGCAATGTATTGAGCCAGCTTGGGATAGAGCATCATGCCCATTCTCGTCACAACAGAACGCTCTTGTTTGGCTGCAATCAAACCTGCATCGTCAAAGAACAGCCTGTGAAAGGGATAAGCCCGTTTGAGTTCTTCGACGTCGTAATGCTTGAAGGACTGTTGTGTGAAGTTCTTGAGTAAGTCATAAACGGCCTGGCGTGTTGTTTGATTCATTCCCGACCTCGGCGGCTCATGCTTTTCGCCACACAAACACGGACTCATAGAACTCGCTCGACCGTCGCCCGGTGCGGCGATTGACGTGTCGCTTCAGTACCGCCTCGACCTCGACTTCGCAACGCCTCGCAATTTCGTCATAGAGACCGTATTTGTCGCCGGCCACGATAATGATATATCCCCCAGAAGGCATTGCTTGCTGCGCGCGCTGAACAACTTCGACAATCGCGTCCTGATAAGCTCGCTGCGCTTTCTGGCTGGATCCTTTCTTGGCTGGCCCAATTTCGGCATCGCTCTTGTCCTGCAACCCAAGTAGCTCATAGGCATAGCGATGTTGCTCGTGATAGTCAATTAAACCGACGTATGGCGGACTTGTGATGACACCATCGATAGGCGGGATCTGGGCGAATCGGCTGTCTTCATTTCGAATCGTGATCGTTGCATTGGTACGCTGGCTGGCAAATTGCTCAAGCCTTTCTACCGTATCGACACTGTAATGCTTCAAGAACTGATACGCAGTCGTGGTTGGCATGCACATACGGCTATGTTTATAGCACCAGTACGGCTCTGTCTGCGGCACTTTGGGAAAATCCAGGTCAAAATGGGTTGTCAGTCTGGCCGATCTTGCCGACCGAGAGAGGATAACCTTAAGGATTTCCTGGTTCTCATAATTCGGAATCTGATCACGATAAGCAAGTAATTCCTGCAAGGCTTGTGGAGCAAACCACTGTTGAAGGTAACTACTTAGCGCCGCAGGGTGATGACCATTGCCCGCCGCGCCCCACAGGCTTAGTTGGTGGCCGTTTTCTTGCGTGGATCGATGGACCGCGTCCAGCACACCCAGGATTTCCTGGCGGACTCTTTTCATATCATAGTGCTTCGTCTTGGCTGTGGCCAAAAGCACATTGAAGGCTGAAATGTCGTAACCAACGGCATTCACGCCCAATTCATTCGCCTGCACCAGTGTAGTACCGGAACCTGAAAATGGATCTAACACCGTTTGTCCTGGAGAGAAGTACTTCCGGAGAAACACTTCAACTAGCTGAGGAATATACTTCCCCAGGTACGGGTGCAGGCGGTGAACGTGACGCGTGCGCACCCGTTCTGGCAAATCGCGCTCGCGCCAGTTTAGATTGAGTGCGTGCAACGGCGTCTCAGGCCTCACACTGTTGGGAACAGTTGGCTCTTCATTAGTCGCATACAGTACGACTCTTTGTTCTTCGTTGGTTGAGTGCATGATGTCTCTCCCGAACCCATTCGCACCACGCTGCTTCTAGCGCAAACCAGCCGCGAGTCTCGCCTGTAGTTTGGCGTTCAAGGCCTGCACGAACCTGTCTTTGTCGGGTAACCCCGGGTTATTGCGCATCGCGCCCATGCGTCTCCCTGGAACGAGCTGTCTCCAGACCGTGCGAATCTGCGCTGACGACAGGTCGGTTTGCAACAGCCAGCCCAGGGTTGCGCCGCATTGTCGGCAGAAGATCTCGCTCTCGCTGCTGTCAACCTGGGTCACAGGTTCCCACGGGCGCGGCGCTTGGTTTTCTGCAAGGGCCAGATTCATAATCACATCGTGCTTGAGCGCCTTCAAATTCATGATATGCGCTGAGATCGGGTTTTCGGAAAAAACCACGTGTGCGCTGTCCAGGCGGAAATGCGCTTGCTTGAGGGCAATCGTCAGCTCAGCCCAGGCGTTAGGATCCCAGTGGTGAAAGGTGAACACTAGGCGCCCGCAACCTGGCTTCAGGACACGGGCACATTCCTGGAAAATGCCGCCCAGAACCGTCATGAAATTACTGTCACCGCTCGTTGACGCGCTGGCAACGGCGCTGCGCGAGATGTCGTACTGCCAGTCAATCTCGTCTGGCAGTAGGCGAGCCAACCATACGCGAAAAAAAACCGCCAGGTCACTGTATTGTACAGAGTCGTAATACGGTGGATCGGTGACGACGATATCAACCGAATGGTCGGCCACCGACAGGCGCCGTGAATCACCGTGGATGAGCCAAAACGCCTGGCGGGTCGTTGCCAATGCCGGTTGATCGCCTACCTCAACGCCTTCATCCACCTCACCGTGAATGGGCACGGTGTCCAGACCGCCGTTGGGGTTGGGTTTGCGCTCGATGGGTAACCTGGCCCACGTGCGCCCGCGGGCGATGCGATCCTGGAAGAGGCGCCGCAGGTTGCCTGATGACCGGCCGCGGTTGACCGGATTATTCTCGGCGGCCGTGTACTGAAAGACGTAAGCGTGCAGCCCGAATACATGCCGAATGGCACCCGGGCGCTGCTTGAACCAACCCTTGTAGCCACAGAGCATAGCGTTGAACTCCAGCGAGGTGGAAACCAGCAGGGCCAGGTTGAGCTTGACGGCGCCATCATACGTTTGCAGCAAGTCAATGGCGTGAAACAGATAGAGCAGCTGGCGCGAAGAAAAAACATCCAGATAAGAGAAAACGCGCCGGGCAAGCAGGTCGCCCGACTTAGGGCCATCTGGGACAGCAAAGTCCTCCACAGGGCTAAAATCGAGCTGTGAGCGCAGCGCGTTGGCCTGCTCGATACGCCTCAAGTCCGCTTGCGCTGGCGAGCGGAAAAACAAATCATGATCTGGACAGACGCCTGCGATGGCAACCGGCGCGTAACGAGCATAGAACGCGACGTCGAGCAAGTCCTGATACTTCTGCCCGCAAGTCGGACATACCGTTTCATTTTTGGTGATCAAGCGCCGCCGCTCACTCAGCCCGTCGGGTTTGCTATTGCCTGGGGCGTCTTCAGTTAGCCGGCTGTTCTTGATGTCTCCTGTTCGCGGATCAAAAGCGATGGTGGTGTTGTTTTCGTGTCGCAAGGCGTATTGTTCAAGTTGAACCACTTCACCACAGGCGCAGCGCTTACGCAGGCCGTACAGGGTATACTGTGAGTCTACCGTTTTTGCGCAAATAGGGCACTCGGTTTGGAAATAGGCGCCGATAAGGCCATACAAATCGCGCAGGAAGTGATCGAAGGCGGCCTGTAAATCTGGCAGCGCTACCCGGCTGAGCGATGCCCGCGCCTGTACGACGGGAATCGGATCAATGTCTGCGCCAATTACGCTAGCGCCCAGGCGGATGGCCTCGTGCAGCGTCGTACCACCACCCATCATCGGGTCGAGCACGACTTTGCCTTCAAGCCCGCCTGGCGCATAATAATCGCGCCGGCTCGGATCGGCAACGAACTGCTTCAGAATGGCGCGAAAGGTTGAGCCACAGCGCCGCGCCCACCATTTGTGCAGGTAGGTGTTGGGGCGAAATAGATGTTTGTTGAACGCCTCAGCGGTCGCCAACTGATTGGCCAGCGCTTCCGGAAAGCCAGTATCCAACGCCCATGGGTTGAGTCCAGGCTCCGGGCGCAGCAGTTCATCGAGAGTCAGTTGGCGCGCCAAAGCAGCCTGCAGGAGCCTCATGGCTTGGTCACCTGAACCTTCTCGATCTTTGGCCCGCGCATCTGCAGAATGGTGAAGCGAACGTCGTCGTAGTTGATCTCCTCGCCGGCCTGCGGAATGTGGCGCAGTTGGAAGAGAAGGAAACCAGCCAGCGTCTCGTAGTCATCACGCTCCGGCAGGTTGAGTTCCAACTGGGCGTTGATGTCATCCAGGCGCGCCTGCGCATTGACTTCGAACACCCCCTCTGCCCTGGCCTCGACCGACGACTCTTCCGTCACCCACTCATCGGTGACCCGTCCCACCACCTCTTCGATCAGCTCTTCCACGGTCACCAGGCCGGCCGTGCCGCCGTACTCATCAATCACAATCGCCATGCCGATCTTCTCGCGACGCATTTCGTCGAAGAGATCGCTGACCTTGCGGCTGTCAGGAACGAAGTGGGCCGGGTGAATGATGCCAAGTTCGGCGAGGGTGTGCGTGCGCGCCTGCGGCCCTGCCGCCAGAACCGTCAGCACATCTTTGATCGCTACGACCCCCACGATGTTGTCCAGGTCGCCGCCATAGACCGGAAAGCGGGAGTGGCGCGCGGTGCTAAAGGTTTGCAATAAATTGTCGAGCGTGGCGCCGCGTTCGATGCCGACGATGTCGGTGCGTGGAATCATCGCCTCGCTGACATCGCGTTCGCCAAACTCGAAGACGCGCACCAGCATCTCTTCTTCTGTCTGCTGCAGCACGCCCTCGGCCTGGCTCTCGCGCACCAACATCTTCAACTCTTCCACCGAGTAAACCGAATGGTGGCCGCTGGCGCCCTTGATGCCGAAGAGACGCAGCACCAGGGAGGTGGCCGCGTCCAGCACCCAGATGAAGGGGCGAAAGATGCGCGTGAAGACATCCATGATGCGCGCCGACATCAGCGCGGCGCGTTCAGGGTTGCGAATGGCAAAGGTCTTGGGCGCCTGCTCACCGAGCACGATATGGGTGAACGTCACCAGGCTGAACGAGATGATGGTGCCGATGCCGACTGCCACGCCCTCGCCCCAGCGGGGGCCAACCAGGCGCGAGATTCCTGGTTCGACCATCTGCGCAATGGTGACGTCGCCGACCCAGCCCAGGGCCAGGCTGGCAATGGTGATGCCGAGCTGCGCGGCCG
>DAISHS010000169.1:0-9370 GCA_036822415.1 Chloroflexota bacterium | reverse complement strand
AAAGCCTACAGCGACCCTGCCTGCACCGACCTCAACCGGCGCGGCGGCGACTGCTGCGCCCACGCGCAGGCCACCCTTGGGTTGCGCGTCCGGCGCCCCGACACTAAAGACATATTTCGATCCGGTTAGCCAATACTGCCTTTTGTACCCGGCGCGTTTCGAAGTCGGTGATATCCAGCCGGGTTACCACGTGACATTCTATGGCCCACCACTCGACGATCACCCCCTTGATCCATTGAGAGGAGCACTTTCGGTGGTGGATGAAGGTTTGGCCCACGGGCGTACGCTGACTCAGGTGGTCAATGATTTTTTGCAGTCCCCAGGCTCCCAGGCTCAGTCAGCGCTGAACGCTCGTGAGAGCGTGATGATTGGCGGGGAACCCGCTGAACTGGTCAAAGATGTGCAAGGAGAAGCAGCGCTAACCTGGCAGGCTTTTGTGATTCATACGGATAGAATCTTTCATTTTGTGTTGTACCCAATGAACGAAAGCCTGGCGCAGGCACGACCGGACATAGAAGAAGTTTGGCAGGTTGTCCAAAGGTCATTCACATTTCTGGAAGCAGCGCCTACCAGCACTCCGCCAACCGCATCAAGGCGGACGCGGCCGTAGAACGGACAGATGCTGCACACGTGACAAAAGTCATTGTTTTCTGACACCCATCATGCCAGAATGACTCCCACCGCCGGCAAACGACCGGCATGGATTTCGATGGCGCGTGCAGGGGACGAATGACCATGACCAATAAGCCAACGCAATGGGCTGAGGTGGATGAGCAAGGCCGCTTGCTCTTGCCGCCAGAAATGGCCGCCCGTTTGGGCCTGACGCCGGGCGCGCGTCTGCGCCTGGAAGACGACAACGGCCAGGTGCGTCTGCACCGGCCACTCACCCACCTGGCGCGGGTCTACGTGGAGCCGACGGTCTACTGCAATCTCGATTGCATCACTTGCCTGCGTAACGTGTGGGATGAGCGCCTGGGGCGCATGAAACAGGCGACGTTTGATCGCATCATCGCAGGAATCAGCAGCATCGAGTCGCCGCCCCTGGTCTTCTTCGGCGGCATTGGCGAGCCGCTCTTCCACCCGCAGCTGCCTGACATGGTGGCCCGCGCCAAAGCCACCGGGGCGACGGTCGAGTTGATTACGAACGGCACCTTGCTCAATGACAAGAAAGCTCGCGCCCTGATTGACGCCGGCCTCGATGTGATCTGGGTTTCGATTGATGGCGCTACGCCGGAGAGCTACGCCGATGTGCGTTTAGGCGCCGAGTTGCCCCATGTCCTGGAAAATATCAATCACCTGCGCCAGATCCGGCCCGGTGGTCACTACCCACAACCCAAAATCGGCATTGCCTTTGTGGCGATGAAGCGTAATATCCACGACCTGCCCGCCGTGCTCGGCCTGGCGCGGCGCCTGGGTGCCAGCTTGTTCAAGGTGAGCAACGTCTTGCCTTACACCGATCAACTGCGCCAGGAACAGCTCTACGACCACCTGCTGAACGACATTGCCTACATGCCCTCGTCCTGGGTACCGCACCTCAGCCTGCCCAAAATGGAATTCAACGAACAAACGGCTGACGCAATCTTCCAGGCTTTTCGCAGCGGCTTCAACGTCAGCCTGGCGGGGCACAATTTTGGCGGGAACAACGATGTCTGCAACTTCATCGAAAGCGGCGCGCTGGCCATCGGTTGGGATGGCAGTGTGGCGCCTTGCCTGCCGCTGCTGCACAATCACAGCCATTACCTGAAGCAGTATCAGCGCACCTCTCAGCGCCACACGGTGGGCAATATCAATCAGCGCAGTCTGCTCGACATCTGGCGCGACCCATCCTATGTGGCCTATCGCGAACGTGTGCAAAATTTTGCCTTTGCCCCGTGCACGTTTTGCGGCGGCTGTGACTTGATCCAGGGGAACCAGGAGGACTGCCTGGGCAACAGCTTCCCGGTCTGCGGCGGCTGTTTGTGGGCGCAAGGGGTCATTCAATGCCCGTAAGGCGCGCCTGACCCGCGCACGGGCCGCTTGACGCTGTCAGCGCGCGGCCGGGGCCAGGACTTGCTCCACCCAAATGAGCGAGGCAACCTCATGCCCGACCACCTGCGCTTGATCTTTGACCAAAATGTGTAATGGGCCTTTGAACGGCGCCCGCTGCTGCACCGTCACCGACGTGCCAGGGCGCAGACCAAGCTCCGCCAGGTAGCGCAGCAGCGGCGCATCGCCGCTGTTGCCTATCCGCCGCACGATGCACGCCGCGCCCACTTCTGCCTCCGCCAATGGCCGCGTGGCATAACGAGGCACCGCGCCATCCCGCCCAGGGATCGGATCGCCGTGCGGGCATTGGGTGGGAAAGCCCAAAATTTCTTCCATCCGGTTGCCCACCACCTCGGAGATGCCATGCTCCATGCGGTGCGCTTCTACATCCACCTGATCCCATGTGAAGCCGAAGACCTGAATCAAAAAGACTTCCAGAAGGCGATGATGCCGCACCAGGCGACCGCCCTGCTGGCGCCCTTCGTCCGTCAGGCCGATGTGCTGGTGAGGCAGGTGCGTCACTAGCCCAGCCGCAGCCAGGCGCTTGGTCATGCGCGAGACCGCGGTGTCGCTCACGCCCAGGTGAGAGGCCAGCGCGCCCGTTGTCATGGGCTGCCCGCGATTCTCCAGCTTCCACAAGCCAGCCAGGTATTCGGTCATCGCCGGCGTCAGCATTGGCTCAGACATCGGTCCGCCCCGCCTGGTCTCCCAAAACCAGCCTCTCGCCCAAACCGCATTGCTGAGCCAGCCGCGCCGCTGTCACGTTACCGCGTAATTGAACCATCGTTAAATTATAAGTTGACCGCCAGGCTCTGTCAAAGATGCAAACTGGCGCGCATAAACGCCCTCGAACCACTTGACTACACCTGGAAATATGATTACACTAGCGTTGTTATTGCGAATGATTCGCAAGAACAGAGAGACGCAGCCGTTATTCCCACATCAGGCTCGTTTCTGTCGCCAAACTACACAAGTGAGGTCGTGTAATCATATGTTGCCTGCATTCTTATTGGCCCTGCGTGAAGGGCTGGAAGCTGCGCTCATCGTTGGGATTGTCCTGGGCGCCCTGCGCAAAGTGGGTGAAAGCCGTCAACAGGCGGCCATCTGGCAAGGGGTTGCGGCCGCCCTCGGCGTCAGTGTGGCAGCCGCGCTGCTCCTCTACGGCATCGGCGTGGAGCTGGAAGGGCCGGCCGAGCAAATTTTTGAAGGCGTGACCATGCTCCTGGCGGCCGGGATCTTGACCTGGATGATTTTTTGGATGCAAACGCAGGGCCGCCGCATCAACCGCGAGCTGGAGACGGGCGTGCGCCAGGCCATCATGGGCATCGGCAGTCACTGGGCTTTGTTCAGCCTGGCCTTCGTTGCCGTCGTACGCGAAGGCATCGAGACCGCGCTTTTCCTGACTGCGGCAACCTTCACGGCCGGCGGCCCGGCCACCCTGCTGGGCGCGCTGCTGGGCCTGATCGGCGCGGCGGGCCTGGGCTATGTCTTGTTTGCCACCACCCGGCAGCTGAACGTCAAGCGCTTCTTCCGCGTCACCAGCGTGCTGTTGATTTTGTTTGCGGCCGGCCTGGTTGCACACAGCATCCACGAGTTCAACGAGGTCGGTTGGATTCCGGCCGTGGTTGAGCACGTGTGGGACAGCAACTGGCTGATTGATGAAGGCTCGGCTTTGGGCCAGGTCCTGAAGGCGCTCTTTGGCTATAACGGCAATCCATCACTGACCGAGGTGCTGGGCTATATCGTCTACTGGCTGGCCCTGGTGTTCGGCGTGCGCCGCCTGCCGCAGGCCGCGGCCCCTGCCAATGCCCGCCAGGTTGCGCCCTGAGCCAGCGCTGACCGGCGCGCCGCAGCCGCTGGTTCTGCCCGCTCCCAGCGTCAGCGCGGCTGATGCTGCCCGAATCGCCGCCGCCCCCCGGCGGCGATTCTGCTTGCTGAGCGCCGCCTGCCGCAGGCTCCGCAACTCACGCTCGCATGGACTGGAGGGGCGCATGTCCGTCTGAATTCGCCGCGGCAATGCCGCGACGCGCGTCGCCCGCCTCACCCCCAGCCTGAAATGCCCGCCCGTACTTGCGCGATTTGTTCAAGAAGCGCGCCTCTATGGTATAATCGCCGTTGTCTGGCAAGTTTGACGGGCGCCGAGACGCGGTACCGTGCTCCGACGGAGGGCATCATCATGGCAAAACAACGCGCAAGCCTGAAGGGACGTGGCCACGAAATCCAGGGACTGGTCAAAAGGACGACTGCGGCTGAACCCGCGCCGCCGCTTGCCGACGCCCCATCTCCACCGGCCCCACCACCCACGACCGCCAGTCGCAGCGCAGCCCCTGGCCTGCAGAGCGATGCACTGACTGCCGCGATCGAGGCATCCCTGGCCTCCGAGGCTGATGCTTCTGATGCGCCAGACGCCGCGCTGCCGGTCGAAATGCCTGGGCTGCGCAGCACACCGGCCATGCCGTCGCGCGAGGCGTTGCCGCCGGCCGCGCTGACGCCGGCAGGGCGGGACGCGCCGCCGCCGCCCGCCGACGACCAGATCGAGGTGCCTGACTTCGAGGTACCGCTCGATGACATCGAGGTGCCTTCCGACGACGTGCTGCCCAGCGTTCTGGTGACGCCGACCCTGCCGCCGCCCGTTATCTCGCCGCCAGCCGCGCCGATCAGCCCCCCACCTGAAGCCGCCCCGCCGGCGATCTCGCCGCCGGTCGCCGCTGCGCCGCCGGCTGCGCCGATAGTCCCCCTGACCGAAGCTCCCCCAGTCGCGCCGCCTCCCGCCGCGCCGTCAACCTCACCTGTCCAGCCTTCACCGCAACCACCCAGCAAGGACAATCTGATGGATGATCTTCTGGCAGCTGCCCCTGGCGTCAGCACAACGCCGGTCACGAGTTCTCCCCCAGTCGTTGATGATAGACTGACCGAGGATATTTTGGCCGCCATGCCGCCGACCGCGGGCACGTCCCCCGTCAACGGCGCTGACGGATCCATCACCACCGTGCGCAGCCCGCTGCCGCCCTTCTCAGGCGCGCCCGGCACGCCGTCAGCGGTCGGCCTGGCGCCGGTGGTGACAAACGGAGAAACGCCCGCGCCGCAGTCGCCTGGCGGCCCGGCCCCTGCGCGCTTGCGCGTGGGCGGCCTGGTGCTCGAAGGCCCTCTTTCCGGCGAGGTCATCCCCCCTGGCCCCGGAGTGCAAAATGGCGAGGATAAGCCCCTGACGATTCGTGACCTGACCCCGGAGCAGGCGCGGCTGATCCTGGGACGCGTGACGCCTGAGCAATTACGCTCGTTGTCGCGAGAAATTGACCGGCTCTATGATCGGGCCGCGCAGGACCTGGCCAACGATGCCGTGCGCGGCGAAAAGGCGCTGGAATTGCTGCACCAGTCGCGCGTGATCCTGATCGAGAAGCCGGAAAACTACGTGGATGCAGAATACCAGGTGCAGCGCGTGCAGGCCCTGCTCATGTCCGCCGCCAACAGCCGTCAGTGGGCCACGGAGTTGGGGCCGCGCATCTTCCGCTACGAAACGTTCTGGATGTTCAGCCTGCTGCTGGCCTTCATCCTTTCCAATGGCTTCTGGCCGCGCATCAGCCTCTGGCTGACGACGGTGGTCGGGGCGCCGCCCACGTCATTGATCATCAGCCAGGCCATGCCATTTCTCAGCACCCTCTTCTGGGGCGGCCTGGGCGGCACGATTGGCGCGCTGTGGAGCCTGTGGTACCACGTTTCGGAACGGCGTGATTTCGACCGCGAGTACAACATCTGGTACCTGACGCAGCCGATCATGGGCATGGTGTTGGGCGGATTGGTCTACCTGCTCTTTGCCACCGGGCTGTTGGTGCTGCAAGCAGGCGCGCAAAACAGCAGCGAGAGCCTGGGCGCGCGCTTATTGCCCTCGTTGATTGCAGCCGTTGGCGGTTTTCGCCAGAATTTCGTTTACGAACAGATGGGACGCATCGTGGAGCTGTTCAGCGGCCGCCAGCGTCAGGATGAGCAAGGGAACGACACCGCGGGCAGCGTCTGAGCCAGGCAGGCAAGACTTGCGCAGTGTCGTAACGACTTCAGTCGTTCTTCAGTGCAAACGACTGAAGTCGTCACGACGAACGATCGGTCAATCCTCGATGCGTGTGATTTGCGCGCCCAGTCCGCGCAGTTTTTCTTCCACACGCTCATAGCCGCGGTCAATCTGGCCGCTGTTGGCGATGGTGCTCTCGCCAGTGGCCGCCAGCGCCGCAATCAGCAGCGCCATACCGGCGCGAATGTCGGGTGAACTCAGCTCCTGCCCATGCAATGTGGCCGGCCCCACGACCACGCAGCGGTGCGGATCGCACAGAATGATCTGCGCGCCCATGCTGATCAGCTTGTCCACGAAATAAAGCCGACTCTCGAACATCTTCTCGTGAATCAGCACCGTGCCGCGCGCCTGCGTCGCCACCACGATCGCGATACTCATCAGGTCGGCCGGAAAGGCGGGCCAGGGCGCGTCATCAATCTTGGGAACGGCGCCGCCCACATCCATGCGCACAGCCAGGTCCTGCTCATCCTCGACGATTAGATCGAAGCCATCGGGCGTCGCCTCCTGGCGCATACGTACGCCCAGACGATCGCCAAAAATCAGGCGAATCATGCGCAGCTGCTCGGCAGGCACGCCGCGCACCCGAATTTCGCCGTGGGTCACCGCGCCCAGGCCGATGTAGGAGCCGATCTCGGTGGTGTCAGGCGAAATCCTGAACTCGGCGCCGTGCAGGCTGGGCACGCCGTGGATGACCAGGGTGTTACTGCCAATGCCCTGTATCTGCGCGCCCATCTGCACCAAACAGTTGCACAGGTCCTGCACATGCGGTTCGGACGCAGCGTTGCGAATAATCGAGGCGCCGCGGGCCAGAACGGCCGCCATAACCGCATTCTCGGTGCCGGTCACGCTGGCTTCGTCCAGTAGAATGTCGGCGCCAGTCAGATGAGGCGCAACCAGGGTGAAATTCTGCCCGTACTCAACCTCCGCGCCCAGCGCAGAGAGGGCCAGCAGGTGGGTGTCAATGCGGCGGCGGCCGATCTTATCTCCGCCCGGCATGGGCAGCTCGGCGCGGCCGCTGCGCGCCAGCAGCGATCCCGCCAGCGTGACCGAGCCGCGTATGATGCGGAAGAGGTCGCTGTCCAGCTTGCCCTGCCCCAGGTCGTAGGCGCGCAAGGCCAGGCTGTGCTCATCGAGCCAGCTGGACTCCACCCCCAGGCCGCGCAGCAGCTGCAGCATGGTCTTGACGTCGCCGATGGCAGGCACATTGCGTAAAATGAGGGGTTGATCGGTCAGAAGAGAGGCTGCCAGCAGGGGCAGCGCCGCGTTCTTGTTGCCTGAGGGCGTTACTACGCCGTGCAACGGTTGCTTGCCGATAATTCTGAAGCGAGACATGTTCTTTTTCCTCTGCTATCTTGGGGGGAGCATGATTCGACACGGGCAAAGTCATGGCGACACACGCAAGGCTTGCCCCACATGAACGCCGAGCATCTGCGCGGCGTGGCCGTTGCGGACCGCGATCTCCAGCGTGCCCGCGCTGCCGCGGTAGGCCAGCAGTGCATCCAGGGGCGCCGCCGCAAAACTGGGCTGGATGTTGTCTATGGTCGCCCCCGCGATGTGAACCTGGCAGCGGTCCGTGGTCAGCCAGGCGGCCGGGATGTTGCTGATGAGGTTACCGAAGTGATCCACATGAATGATCGCGCCGCTGAGGAGGCCGTCAGGCCCGCGCTGCGGCGCGGGGAGGTTCAAGCGCACGGGGTCGCTAATCGGCGTGCCCAGCTCGGTCAGCGGCGCGCCGCGGGCCAAGTGAGCCGCGACCGGGGCGAAGATGTCGCGGCCGTGAAAGGTGTGGCTGGGTTGGGCGCGCCAAAAGCGCGGCTGATCGAGCTGAACACAGGTGAAATCGGCAGCGCTGGCCAGCGCTGCGCTGAAAAGGCCATTGTCGGGGCCGACGAAGGCGGCGAAAGCCGTCTGCAGGGCCAGCGGGCGGCGGGAGCTGCCGACGCCTGGGTCTACGACGGCCAGATGGATGGCGCCAGGAGGGAAGAAAGGAGCGGCTTGCGCCAGGACGTAAGCGGCCTGTTGAATGGCCTGGGGCATGATGGCGTGCGTGATGTCCACCAGCGTCACGTCAGGCGCGATGCCCAGAATCACGCCTTTCATGGCGGCCACATAGCCATCCTGGTCGCCAAAATCGGTCAGCAGGGTAATGATCGGCACAGGTTCCTCGCCATTGAGTCTGATGCGCCGCGCGTGCGGGAAACCGCCGGCGCAGAAACGAATCCCATTGCCAGGCATAACGAACCAGGAAAAGGAGAGTTACAGCCTCGACTCATCCCGATGCGCTACGTTCATTTTACCACACCTGTGAGAGAAAGCGGGAAGCGGTCTGCGGCGGTCGCACTCAGGCCCGCAGATCAGGCTTTTTGCTACGGTCGCGCGTCGTTGACGTCAATCCAAACCATGTGCAGGGTCGGGCGCGGGGGCGGGCCGTCGTAATCGAGGCGCAGAATCGCGCCATTGAGATCATTGGCCAGCTTGATGCGCCGCGTGGTCTCGAACCAGGCCCAGCCGCCGGCCGCGGTGCGGTCAACCGGCAGGGTGATGCTGCTGAACTCCGTGGGGAGGGTGACAGTAAAATCGGCCTCGCTGTCGTTGACATAGGCCAGTCGGATATGGACATTGTCCAGGGTTTGGCCGTAGTAGCTGAGCGTGTTGCTGATGGCAAAAGAAAGCGCGGCGCCGTCCATGCGCCCGGCAAAGCGCGAGTAGATGTTCGTGGCGGCCTGCGGCAGCGGGTTGGGATCATAGCAAGGCAGGCTGCTGTCGCCGCAGCGCACGGTGTAAGCCCCGCCGGCGACGGCCAGAAAGTGGTTGAAGTTGTCGTCGAAGCCTTCGCAGTAGCCCTGACAAAAGCTGCCGTTGCGCGGGAATTCGGTGCGATGAAAGGCCGTCCAGATGTCGCCCGCGCGAACGGGGCTGTCGCCAAACTGCCGCTCCAGCCAATCGCCAAAATCGCCCTGCGCGCCGTTACGCGTGCTGGTGATGGCAGGAAAGCCGTACTGGGTGTTGAAAACGCGCAGCTCGCTGGTTGTCAGGGGGCTGCAGTTGCCATCCGCGTCGGTCTGGGCGCAGAACCATTCCGGCTGCGTGTCAATGAAGTCCGGCCAGAACGGCCCCAGGCCAAAGAGCCAGCTCCAGTATTCGATCTGGTGACGCGCCACGCCCGACCAGCTTTGCGATGGCTCCAGCTTGATTGGCAGGAGGCCGCGGTTATCGAGCAGCAGCTGAAAAACGCTGCAGCGCGCGGTCGCGGGCGGCGGCGCGGGCGGCGGCCGGCGG
>DAISHS010000168.1:0-9403 GCA_036822415.1 Chloroflexota bacterium | reverse complement strand
CCAGCACTTTCGCCTGGCCCTGGTCAACGATGGCGGTGACGGTGGCGTTTTGGTCGAAGTTGTAAATGTCTACCTGATAGCAGGCGCTGCCACGGCAGGCAGCGAACTCAGGCGCGTAGGGGCCGAAGAAGGGGTAGACTTCGAACACCTCGGCGCGCTGACCATTGATCAGTCTCTGCACCTCAGCGGATGCCAGCGCTGCCTCTTGGGCTGCCTGCTCTGGCGCGGTCAGGGCCTGCTCGGCCGGGTTGAGGGGCGTAATAGGGCCGCTGGCCGCCGCCGGCAACCAGTTGCTGCTCAAAATAGCCAGCACTGCGACAAAAGCCGACAGCTGGGCGCGGAACGATGGACGGTTGTAGATTCTACTTTTCATGCTGTTCTCACTTCCCAAAAGAACCAAGATGCGAGGATGGGACGTTCACCTGATCAGAACGACCGCCAGGTGCTGCGGGTCGGGATCAGTCGCTCAACGCCTGGCCAGGTCACGAAGGCGCTGTCAAACACTGGCCTACCATCTGCTGCCACGAGGCAGGTTGCCGTAGGGGGCCTAGTTTAGCACAAAGGCTTTTGCCCTGTCAAAAGCTGTTGATAGGGCGGGTGGGGCTGTTAATGTTCAGACCGGGGAATTTGTGCTAAAATAGACAAAGTACCAATGCCGCCGTGCCGACTTGGCCTTATTTTGAAAAATTCATGCGCGCCCATGAAAAACACAGACAGTCAGAGGGAAAAAAGCGATGAATCCTACAAAGCCTCTTCTGTATCCCCGCGGCGCGGACTTGCTGCATAGCCCGCTCCTCAATAAGGGCACCGGTTTCACGGAAGCTGAACGCGACGCACTCGATCTGCGCGGACTCCTGCCCTCGCGCGTGGCTACGCTCGCTCAGCAGGAAGAACGCGTGCTAAGGAACGTACGCGGTCAACCGACGGCGCTAAGCAAATACCGCTATCTCACCGGCCTGCTCGATCGTAATACGACCCTGTTCTATCGGTTGGTGGTTGACAACCTGGATGAGATCATGCCGATCATCTATACGCCAACCGTCGGCCTTGCCTGCCAGCAGTATGGGCACGTTTTTCGCCAGGCCCGCGGCCTGTTCATCGGCATCAACGACCGCGGCCGGGTGGCGGAAATTTTGCGCAATTGGCCTTACAGCGATGTGCGCATCATTGTCGTGACCGATGGCGAGCGCATTCTTGGCCTGGGTGACCTGGGCGCCAATGGGATGGGCATCCCCATCGGTAAACTGGCGCTCTACACGGCCTGCGCCGGCGTGCACCCTGCCTACTGCTTGCCCATCACCCTGGACGTGGGCACCAACAATCAGGCCCTGCTCGATGATCCCCTTTACATCGGCCTGCCGCAAAAACGTGAACGTGGCGAGGCCTATGATGCCTTCGTCGAGGAGTTCATCCGCGCGGTGCAGTATCTCTACCCGCGCGCGATCGTGCAATTTGAAGACTTCGGCAACATGAACGCCTTCCGCTTATTGCGCAAATACCGCGACCACATCTGTACCTTCGATGATGACATTCAAGGCACGGCCTCCGTTGCCCTGGCTGGCGTCTATTCCGCTCTGCGTTTGACCGGTGGACGCCTGGCTGACCAGCGCTTTGTCTTCCTCGGCGCCGGCGAAGCCGGCATCGGCATTGGCGATCTGATCGTGACCGCCCTGGAAAATGAGGGCCTGTCAGAGAGCCAGGCTCGTCAGTGCTGCTGGTTTGTGGACTCCAAGGGGCTGGTGGTGGCGTCGCGGACTGATCTGGCGGAGCACAAGCGCCCCTATGCGCACGACCACGCCTTCATCCCTGATCTGCAAGCGGCCGTGGAAGCGCTCAAGCCCACCGCGCTGATTGGCGTCTCTGGCGTGGGCGGCACGTTCACGCAGCCGATCGTGGAGACGATGGCCCGCCTCAATCAGCGCCCGATCATCTTCGCCCTTTCCAATCCCACGTCGAAGGCGGAATGTACGGCCGAGCAGGCCTATACGTGGACGGAAGGCCGCGCCGTGTTTGCCAGCGGTAGCCCCTTTGCCCCGGTGACCTATGCAGGCAAGACGTTCATGCCCGGACAGGGCAACAATGCCTACATCTTCCCTGGTGTGGGCCTGGGCGTCATTGCCTGCGGCGCGACCCGCGTCATTGACGAAATGTTCTACGCCGCCGCCAAAACCCTTGCCGGCCTGGTAACGGATGACGATCTGGCGCTGGGGCGCATTTACCCGGCGCTTGACCAGATTCGCCAGGTTTCAGCCCATATCGGCGAGGCTGTGGCGCGCGTAGCCTATGCCAATCATCTTGCCACCATGCCCGAACCAGCCAATCTGTTGACGGCCGTGCGTGCGCAGATGTATGATCCGATCTACGAGTCGTACGTTTAAGCGATAAGATCCCTTCGCGGGGCTGGCGCCAGGCCAGGGCTGTTTTTTGTAAACCTGGCTGCGCCACGCCCCGCGAAGGTTGCTTGCGGCGCGGCGCGCCGCTTTGATTCGAGTCAGGCTTTCGAGTCAGGCTTCGCCTTTGGGTGTTTCATCATGGGTGTATATTCTCAGAGAGGTCGGCGCGTCATGCGCTGGGCGATGGCCCTGATTGTACTCGTGGCCTTTGCCGGCGCTGTGGGCACGATCCTGACGGTGCTGGATCACAACGAGCACATGTACATGGCCGCCGGCGTCCTGGTGGCTCAAAACAAGGTCATCTACCGCGATTTCGCCTACTTGCAAATGCCCTATCTGCCCCTTTTGTATGGCAGGCTTTTTCAGTGGCTGCACATCCAGGCGTATTACCTGCTCGTCGGTAAGCTGGTCAGTGGTTTTTTCTTGAGCCTGTCAACGCTGACTCTCTTCTTGATCGCTCGCCGTCTCCTGGGACAGCTCGAGCTCTGCCTGGGCATCGTCGCCTTGTTCTTGTTGAACACCACCATCGTCGGGCCGGCCGCGGAAGCGTCGAACTACATCGCCCCGCTGGCCTGCTCACTGCTCAGTTTTTACGCCTTTTGCCTGTCAACTGCGCCCCCGCGGCTCAAACCGCTCGGCCTGCTGCTCTCCGGCCTGTGCCTGGCCCTGGCGATTGGCGTCAAACTAACCTATGCGCCGCTTGTCGTTGCCTTCCTGCTGGCTATCGGCTTGCTGCCCAGCGACCGGAGCACGCTGACCGCCGCGCTCAACTATCGAGTGACCCATGCGCTGGCGCCCTTCAGCGCGGGCCTCATCCTGGGCCTGTTGCCCTTGCTCGGCTATCTCTGGGATTGGGATCGTTTTCTCTTCAACAACGTAGGCTATCATGACCTCAACACGCAGTGGCGCCAGTTGACCGGCTACGCCGGCGCAATGTCCATGACGGCCAAGCTCGATTTTGCTCGTCAGGTCTTCTCACGGCCAGACAACCTGATCCTGATCGCGTCTGTTCTGCTTGGCCTCGGACTTGCGTTTGCGCGGGTTCCCGGCCTGGGGCAAACCGCCAAACGCCTGCCGCCCGCCTCTCTTTTGGCCCTCTTGTTTTTCTTGGTGGCCGTCCCCAGCGCGCTGGCGCCGACGCCCTCTTTCTTTCAGTACTTCGCGCTGCCTGTCAGCGGCCTCTTCCTGCTTCTCATCGGCGCCTGGGCACTGCCAGGCAAAGACGCCGGCTGGTGGCCGGGTCATCTGCTGCTGCTCATGCTGACGCTGGCCTCCATGGCCGTCAGCGGCGCAGGCCTGCATACCGTGACGCGCCTGGCTGACCGCGCCGCCTGGAGCGGCGTCAGCGTTCAGCGCGTGGCTGCCAGCGTGCGCCAGGCTCTGGAAGCAGCCGGCGCCGACGCCGCCGGCAAGGTGGCTACCCTGTCGCCGCTCTACGCCATCGAAGCCAACTTGCCGATCTATCCGCAGCTCGCCACCGGGCCTTTTTTGTTTCGCGTGAGCGATCTGCTCACGGCCGAACAACGCCAACGCTTCGTTGCCGTTTCCCCGCAGACGCTCAGCGATCTCCTGGACGCAGACCCGCCGGCCGCCATCCTGGTCGGTTTCGAGGGCGATCTGGACGCGACGCTGCGCGCTTACGCATTAGACCATGGCTACCGCCGACAAGACGACATGGCGGGCGGCGTCGAGCTGTACGTCCGCCCGCCATGAGCCTTGCTCGCCTCAGGCCCCGCCCAGAAGACGCCAAACCTGCGCGACGAGGAAAGTCACGCCAAAGCCCAGGGCCAGCGGCAGCAGCGTGGCAATGACCGTCCATTTGATACTGCCCGATTCTTTATAGATCGTGAAGATCGTGGTGCTGCATGGGTTGTGCAAGAGGCTGAACAGCATCAGGTTGACCGCGGTGAGCAAGGTCCAGCCGCCGGCTTTGAAAAGCGCCGCGGTCGCGTCCACCGAGTCGGTCTGGAACATGACGCCTGCCCCGTGTCCTGCGCCGGTCAGGCCTGAAACCAGAACGGTGAGCATCAGAATGGTGGGCACAACGATCTCATTGGCCGGAATGGCGACGACATAAGCCAGCAGGATAACCCCGTTGAGGCCCAGGAGCATTCCCAGCGGATTCAACAGGTTGACGAGGTGCTCAGCCACGCTGAGCGAACCCAGGTGAATGTTCGACACCAGCCAGATGACCGCGCCGGCCGGCATGGCAAAGACCACCGCTCGCCACAGGACGTAGATGGTGCGATCAATGACGGAGGTGTAGAGCGTTTGTAACAGGCGCGGCGGGCGGTAGGGCGCCAACTCCAGGCTGAAGGTTGAAACCTGGCCCTTGAGCACGCTGCGCGAGAGCATCCACGAGGCTCCGAAGGTGAACAGCACGCCCAGGGTGGCAATCGCCATCACAGCCAGGGCCGAAATGACGCCCCCCAGGTAGGCAGGCACCAGCGCGCCGATGAACACGGTGGCGATGAGGATTTGCGTGGGCCAGCGTCCGTTGCACAAGGCAAAGTTGTTCGTCAGCATGGCGATCAAGCGCTCGCGGGGGCTGTCAATGATGCGCGTGGCCACGATGCCGGCTGCATTGCAGCCAAAGCCCATCATCATGCTCAGGGCTTGTTTGCCATGCGCGCCCGTTTTCTTGAAGATATTATCCAGGTTGAACGCCACGCGCGGCAGATAGCCGAAATCTTCCAGCAGGGTGAAGAGCGGGAAGAAAATCATCATCGGCGGCAGCATCACGCTGACCACCCAGGCCGTCGCCAGGTACATCCCGTCGAGCAACAAGCCGCTCAGCCACCACGGCAGGTGAATCGCATCGGCCAGCTGATGCAGCCAGGGGTAGGCGCGGCCGATGAGGAGCGAGTCCAGAAATTTGGACGGAATGTTGGCGCCGACGATCGTGATCCAGAAGACCACGGCAAACAGCAGGAACATGATGGGCAGGCCCCATAAACGGCTGGTGACCAGGCGATCAATGGTTTTGTCCAGCGTGGGGCGCGCCGCCTTGCCTGGTCGTGTCACCACGCTGTCGGCCAGGTTGGCGGCCTCGGTGAAGGTTGCTTCCACCACCTTTTCATGAAAATCGCTGCCGACTTGCCAGCGCAGCCGATTGGCATTGGCAATGATGTCTTCAGCGGTCAGTGACATGGTGTTGTTCATGCTGCCTCCAAACGTAATTGCAGATTGCCGGTCATGGCTTCGGGCGCGGTGCGGGTCAAATCCCCCAGCTCGCCGCGACGCAGGGCCTGGATGACGCGCTCGTCGCCATCCAACAGCCGCCTTGCCACCCAACGTGCGTTGGGCAGCGTCGGGTAGAGGGCGTGAATCTGCGCGACCAGGGTATCCACCGCGTACTTCAGCTCGGCAGGTTCACTTTCGACGCGATAGGGCCGGCAGACGATCTGCCCTGACGCCACTTCGCTGATGGCCTGCAGCAGGTCTTGCAGACCCTTGCCGTAACGGGCGGTGGTGGGCACCACCGGCACGCCCAGCCGCCGGGCCAGATGCCGTGCGTCCACCGTGACCCCATGACGCTGCGCTTCATCCATCAGGTTGAGGCAGACGACCACTCGATCAGTAATTTCCAGCACTTGCAAGACCAGGTTCAGATTGCGCTCCAGGCGGCTGGCGTCCACAACGACCAGGGTCACGTCAGGTTGCCCAAAGAGAATGAAGTCGCGCGCCACTTCTTCATCGAGACTGGTTGCCAGCAGGGAATAGGCGCCGGGCAGGTCTACCAGCTTGAAGCGTTGGCTGCCATACTCGAAGCCGCCTTCGGCCCGCGTGACGGTTTTGCCCGGCCAATTGCCGGTGTGCTGGCGAAGGCCGGTCAGGGCATTGAACACGGTGCTCTTGCCGACGTTGGGGTTGCCGGCCAGGGCCACGACGAAATCCCAGTTGGTCATGTCCACGCCCAGCTTGAGCAGATTGGCCGCGTTGTGCACCGGGCATGTCTCGCAGCTGGCATGGGCGGCGGGAACGACAGGAAGGCGCCCGGCGCCGTTGTTGGTTGTTTGATTCATCTCGTTGCCTCCGTTACCGGGCTGATGGCAACCAGCGCGGCCTGTTCTCTGCGCAGGGCAATCAGCGCCTCACGAATACGATAGGCCGTAGGATCGCCGCTCAGGCTGCGCATCTCAGCCCCAATCAAGGTACCGGGCAGGATGCCCAGGTCGAGAAAACGCCGTCGCTCGGCCCCGCGGCAGCGCGCAGAGATGCGCACGACGCGGCCTTGCTCGCCGGGCTGTAGATCGGCCAGGGTCGGCTCAGTCGCCGCCGCCAGCGTCGCTTCCAGCGGCCGCACGTTGATGTTGGCGGCCACGATAGGCGCGAGGATGTGCTCATTGCCGTCGGCCCACAGGCGCACGCGCTGCGGCGTCATCTCCAGAATTTGCGCTTCCATGCCGGGGTAGAAACCTTCGGCCACCAGCTGCGCGTAGACGACGGCCGGCTCATCTTCCAGGTGCACGATGCGCACGACCTGCTGCGGCTGCATGGCGGTCAAAGGTTGGTTCGGGTTGGCGATCACCTCGCCCTCGGCGTTCGGAATCGGGTCGCCGTGCGGGTCGTAGGTTGGATTTCCCAGGCTGGCGGCCAGGGCGTTGGTCGCCTCTGGGGTGAGGCGGTGCTCCATCTGGTCGGCCAGCTCGTGCCAGGACTGCGCCTGGTAGCCGGTTTCATCAGCCAGGTAACGTTCCCACAGGCGATGGGCGCGCACCATGTGCAGCGCATACTCCAGGCCCGCGGCGGTCAGCTGCAAACCGTCTGGCCGGACTTCCACCAGGCTGCGATTTTGCATGGCGGTCAACAGTTCAGCGGTGCGGTTTTCAGAGATTTGCAGGGCGCCGGCCAGGCTCTGAATCGTGGGATGCTGCTGGTTGACGGTGCACCAGTGCAGGTGCTTCAAGGCATCTTCGATCAAGATGCGCGCCGAGGCGCGTCGCGCCTGCCGCCAGCGGTTGACCAGGCCCACCCGCGGCCATAATAAGCCCAGCGCCAGGGCCAGCAACGCGCCGGCGAATAATAAGGCTCTTGCCGGTTCGGACATAGGGTTCCTCCGTAGTTTTTCATGAATAAAACTAATTTTAGTCAAGACTAAACCTAGTGTACCAGACAACGCGGCAATTGTCAAAGAGGGAGCGCGAAGGGGAGCGCGAAGGGGAGCGCGAAGGGGAGCGCGAAGATACTGTGTTGAATGTCAAGTTTTGAGCTAGCGCGAGTTGGGTGTGCGCCGCGTGCCGCGAGCTAGGTAGCAGCGGGAGCCTGCACGACGGGCTTATCACCCCCATCACATCATCCCCCCTAATCATATAAGGCACGAAGCACGAAGATTAGCGCACGCTGGCGAAAAGAGCCTTGAGATAGGCGCCGGCCGCGAAGCCGATGGGGTGGTCGGCGGCATGGCCGCTGCGTGCAAAGATTTGCAGGGGGCGACCGGCCTCGACCGCCGCTTGCTCCACCGTTGCGTAGAAATCGAGGGCGCTGACCCGGCTCGAACAGGAGGCCATCATGAGCGTGCCCGCAGGCGCCAGCACACCGAGGGCGAGATGGGTCAAGCGCCGGTAAGCCTGCAAGGCGCCGCTCACCTCACGCTCCTGTTTGGCCAGGGCCGGCGGGTCTACGATCACCAGATCGAAACGCTGCCCGCGTTGGCGCAGCGCGGCCAGGGCGTCGAAGGCGTCGGCGGCTAACACGGTGTGCGCGGCGGCGGCAACCAGCGGCAGATGCTGGTTTAGCTCGAAGTTGCGCACGGCCGCGGCCAGCGCGGGCGCGCTGAGGTCCAGGCTCAGCACGCTTGGCGCGCCGCCAGCTGCGGCGTAGAGGGAAAAACCGCCGCTGTAGGCAAAGACGTTGAGCGTGCGGCGGCCCGCAGCCAGGGCGGCAACCCGCGCCCGGTTGTCGCGCTGGTCAAAAAAGAAGCCGGTTTTTTGGCCGTGCAGCACATTGGCCTCGAACTGCAGGCCATTTTCAGTAAAGCGCACGGCTGGGTCGGCCAGGTCGCCCGCCAGTACGACGCCATCATGCAGGCCAAACAGAAAAGCCGGTTGCCGCAGCAGCTCGCGGCTGAGCCGCAGGACGACGCCCTGCGCCGGCGCCGCCTCGGCCAGGGCCGCCAGCACGGTGGGCAGGTGAGGAATCCAGGCGACGGTGTAGAGTTTCAAGACCAAAATCGTATCGTAGCGATCAATCACCAGGCCAGGCAGGCCGTCGTTCTCCCCATGCACCAGGCGGTAGCCGGTGGCGCCTTGCGCGGGCAGCGCGGCGCGCCGGGCCGCGGCCGCGCTCAACTGGGCGGCAAACCAGGCTTGATTGATGGCGGTGGGCGCGCCGTGGTGCAGGACGCGCACGCGAATGACGGACGTGGGATCGTAGAGGCCGATAGCCAGGAAGCGCCGCTGATCATCAAAAACAACGGCCAGATCGCCCGGTTGCCCCTGCGCGGGCGGCGTGGTGATGGCCTGCTCGAACAGCCAGGGATGTCCGCTGCGCAGCGCGTGCTGCGCGGCCGGGGTGACGCGCAGGGCCAGACGGCGCGTGGACGGCGAGGGGATGGAAGCCAGAACGGCGGCGGTCGCCAGGGTCATCGCGAAAAACGTTTCATGGAATAAGCCACCGTGTCCCAGGCTCCGTTCTGTTTGACGATGAGGCCAGGCCGGCCCATCGTTTGATGCTGCACGTTGTCTTCCTGCGAGGGTAACCAACGATTTGCAGCCCGATTATACCAAGAGGGCAGTAAACCACCAAGCCTGTCCGCAGGCGTGGGCGGGGCTGGCCGGCCAGTTCGTTAGCGGCGAAGTGGGCTTTGTCAATCCCGAAGTCGCATGGTATCATCTCGGCTGGAGATACTATGACGTCACGATCCAGCCGTTCTTTTTTGCCCTTGCTGCTGCTGCTGCTGCTGCTGCTGCTGCTGCTGAGCGCCTGCCAGGCGCGCACGCCTGGTCAGGACAGTCCGCCCACGCCCACGGCGACCCCCAGCGAACGTGTGATTGCCATCACCAACACGC